>CAXTCB010000008.1:0-55010 GCA_964242875.1 uncultured Acidobacteriaceae bacterium | reverse complement strand
GCAAGGACGAGATTGATCAGGCTGGTCGGTGTTGCGTCTTCGCCCGTTCTAAGCAGCACTGACGAGACAAAGATGAACTTGGGAAAAGCATGAATGCTCTCTGTTGTTGGTAGTTTCGGACGTGGGTTCGACTCCCACCGCCTCCACCATCTCTCCGTTGTTCCCAAAAACCATTTATGACGTTGCCGCGCTTTCCGGGCAGCGGCGATGCTGAGCCGGCCGGCACCGCTGGGTCAGGGCACACGTGCGTCCGCAACGCGGCGCCTCAGGATGTCCCACATGCGGGATGAAGTTCCCTGGGGCAAACTGCGCGATGCGGCAACAGGTCTCAGCAACCATCCTGGAGAAAGACAAGCGGACAGGCCTTCGCCTGAGCTTGTTCTTGCGAGAGCTCGGGAGGCAGATGCTGAAGCTCGCGTGAACGGCGCCGCTCGGCGTGTGCGGAGTCGAGTTCCGCAGTGTTGGTCGGCGGCACGGGGGTGAACGAAAGTGTCGTTGTGCTCACGGCCTCTATGTTGTACGGTGGCACGGTGCATATCGATCTGGAGTCACCTGGCATCCCGACCGTATTTCGTTCAGACGTGTGCGTGGTGGGCGGAGGAGTCGCGGGCATACTGCTTGCGTCACGTCTCAGTCGACGTGGAATGGACGTGAATCTGCTGGAGGCCGGCGGCCTTCAGATCGAGGAGCGTAGCCAGAGTCTCTATCGGATCGACATGGCTGGGCGACACCACACCGGCGCTTCGGAGGGCAGGTTTCGCACCTTTGGGGGATCGTCCACTCGCTGGGGAGGTCAGCTCTTGCCGTACACGGAAGACGTGCTGCAACCGCCTCGCGCCACCGGCCTTCCTTCATGGCCGATCGGGATGGAGGAGCTCGAGGTGTACTACGACGATCTGCAGCAGGCTATGGGCGTCTCCCCTGCCCCCTTCTCGTCGGACCTGCTTAAGGAGTTTGGCCGCACTCAGCCATTCCAGTCCAACAGCGTTCGTCTGCGCTTCTCGAAGTGTGCCCCCTTCAGTCGGAGAAACCTCTCCCAGAGCCTGGGGCAGGAGTGCCTTGCTGCCAGACCTGTTACGGTCTTCACCCACGCGAACGCGACCTCTATCGACCTTAGCCCCGACGGCGCCGAGGTCAGAAGCGTCACGGCGGTGAACTACGGCAGGGTGGCCTACACCTTTCACGCGAAGCACTTTGTCGTCTGCACGGGAACGATCGAAGCCTCACGCCTTCTGCTGTCCTCAACCAGTGTCTGTGCGCGAGGCGTCGGTAATGGCCGGGATCAGGTCGGGAGGTACTTTCACGATCACGTCGGCATCCGGGCTGGAGTCGTTGGACCGGCTGATCGGAAGAGCATCCTAAGCAACTTTGCTCCGCTGGTTCGTGGTGGAACGACCTATCGCGCGAAGCTGGAAGCGACCAGCGAGATGCGGCGCAAGCAGAACCTGCTCTCCGTGTCTGCTCAGTTTGGGATCGAGGAGCCTCAGGGGTCCGGAGCGTACCGTGTCCGCGAGCTTATGCGTGCCGTGCAGCGCGGAAGCTTTGATCGAGATACCGGACGCAAGCTACTCGGTCTGCCGTCGGCCTCGCTTGAAATTGCCGGCTTTCTCTTTGCAGCGAAGTTCCGCAAGCAACGATTCGTCTCCAAGCAGGCAGAGATTGTTCTGGATATCGACGTGGAACAAAGACCCGACAGGGAGAGCCGCGTTCGCCTGTCCCCGGAGACCGACGCGCTCGGCATGCGGAAGGCGGTGCTGGATTGGAAGATCTCGAGCGAGGAACATCGCAGCATCCGCTGCTACGCGGAAGAGCTTGAGGAGCTTTTTCGGCAATCCTCTCTTGCCACGATTCCCTGGAATCCTGACATCGCCGCAGAGGGCGATGCATGGCTCTACAGCAACCGGCTGGATACCTTTCACATGATGGGCGGCGCGAGAATGGGGAACGATCCCGCGAACAGCGTTGTCGACAGCTCACTGAAGGTACACGGTGTGAGAAATCTTTATATCGTGAGCTGCGCGGTGTTTCCGACGGGCGGCAGTTCGAATCCGACCTTTACCATGATGGCTCTGGCCTTTCGACTGGCTGATCAACTGCGCTCTCGTTGACTGCCGACTGACCTGCTTTGCGTCCGAAGTACGCCAGATGACGAAGCATCATGGGAGTGCTTTGCCGGCCGCGTGACGTGACGGCAGGTCAGACCGAAAGTCGATGCTGCTGGATCTTGTACAGCAAGGTCCGGTAGCTGATGTTGAGATTGGTCGCAGCCCGTCGCCGATTCCATCCGGAAGCCGAGAGCGCTTCCTGGAGCATCCGGATCTCCATTGCGTTCTTCACCACGCTGACGGCGTCTTTCATGCTTGGAGCGGCCGCGGGCGTGTTGGGAACGACGGGCTCGGCCTGTCTTTCTTCCGAGGTCTCGCTGCTCTTTGCGACTGTCCTTGAGCGCAGGAAGTTATAGGCTGCGTCTTCGTCTCTTAGAATCAGCATGCGCGTGACAAAGTTTCGCAGCTCGCGAAGATTGCCCGGCCAGTGATAGTCCTGCGCCGCCTCCACGATCCGCGCCGGGCATTCGAAGGTCTGGCCCAGCTCGACTGCGCCCCTACGGAACAGCTGCTCCATCAGCAACGGTATTTCCTCACGCCGTTCCCTTAGTGGTGGAACAGTGATGGTGAGGGTGTTGAGACGGTAGTAGAGATCTTCGCGAAAACGTTTGGCTTCGATGGCTGCCTGCATGTCGATGTTTGTGGCGGCAAGCACACGCACATCGACCCGTGAGGCCGCGCGTGCGCCCAAGCGGCAGAACGAGCCATCCTGCAGCACGTGGAGGAGCTTGGCCTGCATCTGCGGACTCATCTCGCCGATCTCATCCAGCAGCAGAGTTCCCTTGTTGGCGAGCTCGAACATGCCAGGCTTGGACCGTGTTGCTCCGGTAAACGCTCCGGCCTCATACCCGAACAGCTCACTCTCCAGAAGCTCGTTCGGCAGCGCGGCGCAGTTGATGTTGAGCAGCTGCTTTTCGGACCGGGCATGATACTTGTGCAACAGCATCGCCACGTTTTCCTTGCCGACACCACTTTCGCCGAGGATCAGAACTGGTATATCCACCGACGCAAGCACGCGGACGTCGCGATAGAGCTTGAGCATTGCCGGGCACGCGGCCATGAAGAATCGGCCATTGTCGAGCTCTTCCACGTGATAGCGCGGTGAACTGGTTGCCGTCCTGTCGGGGTTGATGGACGGCGCAGCACTGCACGCGACGCGGGCAGTTAAGCTCTCGATATCCTGAGAAAGCAGAGGGGTGGTCAGCACGGTCGTGATCCTCCATCTTGTCGCGTAGGGGTGCCAGGATGTCTCGCCGGGCTCGGTAAGGATGCAGAGCTTTTCACTGCTGACGCTTTGCATCAGCGCGGGATCGAAGAGGTGATCGCCAGAAGATCCACCGGCTGTATCAATCAACACGCGATCTGCATCGAGACCGCGCTTGAGGATCGCCAGCGCCTCCACGGCAGAGGCGACGCAAACTACTTCGATACCCTTGGGTTCCGCTATCTCCTGCATGGACGAACAGAGCCTGCTGTCCCTACTTATTGCCAGAAATCTAACGACGTCCTTCATCTTGTACAACCTCGGCAAATAGAAACAACTGCTACCAAATTCAGGCGCACACTGGCTCACGACCTGATTTACGTGATCAAGTCTTTTGAGCGTTAGAGTGACTAGAAAAGCGGAACCAGAAGCCCGATGCAGAGTAGGTCAGCGCTGTATAGCGTTACAGGCAAACCCGAGAAAGTAGTCCATGGATCAGTGAGAATCAAATCTCTTCAAGCCGGTAAGTTACTCGATTTGCTTGAGAACGAGTCTCCGAGGAAACTATCCGGCGGCTGAAGTGCACAGAATGTAGCTCTATCAACAATTCATGTCAAATAAAAAAGTAGATTGCTGTTTTCACACTATGTTGCAAATTGCTTCACTCGAAGTAAGTGGATAACTATGACTCACTTAGTCATGGGCAAGCATATCCGGCCTTAAACGTTTGCGTCATTCTTTGATAAAAGTTACGCAATCGGACGTGTCAAACCTTTTGCGCGGAAGTAACTCTCGAGGACTTACTTCCACATTGGCGACCCATTTGCAAGGGAGTATGCACGTCGTGCCGTTTGGCAGGTGAGTACGCGGATCGCTGTCAGCGGTCTATCTTTGCGGGCTTCGCGGAGAAGACGGGTCCGGCTCGGAAGGGGAGTTGTCATCAGACAGGTAGACATCGCAATCATCGGAGCGGGCATTGTCGGTCTGGCGACGGGTCTTGAACTGACCACCCGGATGCCGGGGCTATCTCTGGCAGTCCTCGAGAAGGAGGCGGCTGTCGGGACGCATCAGACCGGGCATAACAGCGGTGTCATTCATTCGGGCGTCTACTACAAGCCCGGCAGTCTCAAGGCCAGGCTCTGTGTTGAGGGCGGTCGCGCGCTGATTGAGTTTTGCCAGCAACATGCGATCCCGTATGAGCTCTGCGGCAAGGTGATTGTTGCCTCCACTCCCCCCGAGTTCCCCCGGCTTGATGAACTTTACCGCCGCGGCCTTCAGAACGGCCTCACCGGTCTGCGAATGCTTACCGCAAGCGACATCTGCGACATGGAGCCGTACGCGACGGGTCTCCGCGGCATCCACGTTCCAGGCACTGGCATTGTGGATTACGTCCGCGTTGCGGAGATGTATGCGGAGTTGATCGTTGCCCGCGGCGGCGCCGTCCACCTTTCGCGCGAGGTCTCCGGGATCAGGCCTCAGCGCGGCGGAGTTGTGGTGGAGACGACGCAAGGCGAGATCGAGGCCAGGCTCATCATCAACTGTGCAGGCCTCCACAGCGATCATGTCCGACGGATGTCAGACAGCAAGCCTGATCTAGCTATTGTTCCGTTTCGCGGCGAATACTACGACCTGATTCCTTCTCGTCGAAAGTATCTTAACGGGCTGCTTTATCCTGTGCCCGATCCCGCCTTCCCGTTTCTGGGTGTTCACCTGACTCGCCGCATCGGCGGCGGCATCGAGGCCGGGCCGAATGCCGTGCTTGCTTTCAAGCGGGAAGGCTACGAAAAGTCCTCGTTTGCGCTGGCGGACATCGCCGCCTACGCCGCGTTCCCTGGCTTCTGGATCATGGCCAGGAAGCATTGGCGCATGTCGATGGGCGAATACCATCGTTCCTGGAGCAAGGCTGCCTTTGTCCGAGCGCTGCAGCGCCTGATGCCGTGCCTGACGCCCGACGATCTTGTTCCTGCGCCGTCCGGTGTGCGCGCCCAGGCCCTTGATCTCCGTGGCAATCTGCTGGATGACTTCCACTTTGCGTACGCGGACCGTGTCATTCATGTCTGCAATGTTCCATCGCCGGCTGCGACTGCATCTCTCGCGATCGGACGATGCATCGTCGAGAGCGTGCTGGCTCACTACAGCTCCATCCTGCCGGCATTTGCAGAGGCGTAATTGAGCGCGACGGCTTCTGTCCCTACAGACTTTTTCTCCGAACAGTGACAGCAGCTTGCAACATTGTGTGAAGCCCCCTGCGCAGTACCGCATCTGGTTGCTCCCCCTCGGCGAGCAGAGCCGGGGTGTACCAGTTCACTACTACGGTTGAAGTTGCTTAAAAATGCAACTGTCTGCGCACTCCAGGCCGCTTTGGCTCCTTCCGCTTTGGTCGCTTAAGTGCAATGCCCATCCCATATCGTTCTTCGCCGTCGCTCTACGTTCCCGGGTCCGAAGGAGTTATCGCGCGTTGTGGCGAAGTCGTTGCCGGCAGGCGTGAGAGTGATGGGTGTCACCTGATCCGTGAGGTCGGCGACCGGAAGCAAGAAACACACGGAAGGTAGGCAGCATGGCCGCCCAAAGAGCGAGGGACGTTATCAAAGACCTACTGACACGACCGTTTCGAAGGACCAGCCTGATCTTCCTGGGACTTGTCGCTTCGCTTTTGCTCGGCATGACAGGACAGGTACGCGCCCAGTGCAGCACTCCTGCAAACGCCATCGTGGCGGAGAACTGCCTTGCCGGAAGTCCTGCGAGTGAATGGGACCTGGGTGCCGGGCAGAACGGCGATCTAACGATCCAGGGCTTCGCGACCGACATCAGCGTCAACCAGGGAGATACGGTCTCGTTCAAGATCAACACGCCGGCTTCTGCTTACTCCATCGTGATTTATCGCATCGGGTATTACGGCGGAAACGGCGCCCGCAAAGTCGCTACTGTCACCCCCTCTGCGCACCTTCCGCAGACGCAACCGGCGTGTGCCGCCGACAAGACGTCGGGTCTGGTGGATTGTGGAAACTGGGCCGTGTCTGCCTCGTGGCAGGTTCCCGCGACGGCGACCTCCGGTGTTTACATCGCACACCTGATTCGAACGGACACAGGCGGCGACAGCCACATCGTATTTATCGTGCGCAGTGACTCGAGTCATTCCGCCATCATGTACCAGACTGCGGACGAATCATGGCAGGCCTACAACTACTACGGGGGCGGCAGTCTGTACGGGCAAAACAAGCCTGCGTTCGACCTGACCGATCGCTCGTACAAGGTCAGCTACAACCGTCCCTTCCTCACCAGAGGGTTTGCCCAGGAGTGGGACACCTGGATCTTCGGCGCCGAGTTCGCCATGATCCAGTTCCTCGAAGCCAACGGCTACGACGTGACCTACTTTACCGGGATTGACGCCGCCCGGAGTGGAAACCTGATCAAGAACCACAAGATCTACATGGACTCCGGCCATGATGAGTACTGGTCCGGACCGCAGCGGACGAACGTCCAGGCGGCCCGCGACGCGGGCGTGAATCTCGCCTTTTTCAGTGGAAACACGATGTTCTGGAAGACGCGCTGGGAGAACAGCATCGACGGCTCCAACACGTCAAATCGAACGATGGTCTGCTACAAAGAGACGCTTGCCTTTGCCAAGCTCGATCCTCAGGATCCTCCGGTGTGGACCGGCACCTTCCGCGATCCAAGTTTCAGTCCGCCCGCGGACGGCGGAAATCCAGAGAACTCGCTGGTTGGCAGCCTGTTCATGGTGAACGGCACCGGCCCGGACAACGACGGCAGCCTGCAGATCAAGGTTCCATCCGAGGATGGAAAGATGCGCTTCTGGCGCAACACCGCGGTGGCCAGCCTGGCAGCCGGCACGACCTATTCGCTGCCTGCCGGCACCCTCGGCTATGAGTGGGATCTTGACGTCGATAATGGATCGCGTCCTGCGGGGGCATTTCAGCTCTCGACGGCCACCTATAACCTCTCGTCGGACTATCTGCTCGATTACGGTGCGACCTACGGCGCGGGTACGGCAACCCATCACCTGATGCTTTACCGCGCGCCCAGCGGAGCTCTTGTCTTCAGCTCCGCAAGCATCGATTGGTCGTGGGGACTTAACAGCAATCACGACAATCTGTTCAGCTTTCCGTCGCCGAACCCTGACAAGAACATGCAGCAGGCGACCCTCAACCTTTTCGCCGACATGGGGGTGCAGGCGGCTACCCCGCTGGCGGGCATGTTTCCGGCCAGCGACTCTACCGACACAGCTCCGCCCACCTCGACCATTACGTACCCGACTGCCGGATCCACCGTCAACACCGGCAGCACCATTACTGTCACCGGCGTCGCCAGCGACTCGGGAGGTGTGGTCGCGGGTGTCGAGTTCTCGTTTGATGGAGGAAGCACATGGCACCCGGCGACCGGACGCGCCAACTGGAGCTACTCCTGGACGCCGTCTGCGGTTAATTCCTCAACGACGCTGCTGAGCCGAGCTGTCGACGACAGCGCCAACCTCGAGGTTCCGGTAAGCGGAACGACGGTGAGCGTCCTGCCGCAGGTCTGCCCCTGCAGCCTCTGGAGCTCTTCAAAGGCGCCCGCCGCGCCTGACAGTGGGGACGCCAGTGCCGTCGAGCTGGGCGTTAAATTTCGCGCCGACTCAGATGGCTCGGTGATCGGTGTGCGCTTCTACAAGTCAGCCAAGAACACGGGCTCTCATGTCGGTCACATCTGGACCAGCTCCGGAAGCCTGCTCGGAACGGCGACCTTTGCCGGCGAGAGCAGCTCAGGCTGGCAGCAGGTCAGCTTCAGCGCGCCGATCCCGGTTGTGGCCAATACGACCTACGTCGTCTCCTACTTTGCTCCGAACGGGCATTATGCGGCGGACACGTATGCCTTTGCCGAGGCCGGCGTGAATAATCCTCCGCTCCATGCCCTGGCCAATGGAGTCGATGGAGGTAACGGAGTCTTTCTTTATCCGCCGTCGAAAACGATCGGCGGCTTCCCCAGCTCCAGTAATCTCTCGGCGAACTACTGGGTCGACGTGGTGTATACCTCGTCGAACACCTACGGCATCAGCGGCACCATCTCCGGCCCGGGCGGCGCGGGCGCCACGCTTAACCTGACCGGCCCTGAGAACTCCACCACGACGGCGGACGCCTCGGGTAACTTCAGCTTCAGTGGTGTCGTCAACGGCACCTACACAGTCTCGGCCGCCGCCGCGGGCGTCACCTTCACGCCCGGCTCGCGAGCCGTCACGGTCAGCGGCAGCGTCGTCACCGGCGTGAACTTCACGGCCGTGGTGAGCAATCCGCTGAGCATCTCGGGCAGCATCGCCGGAGGTGCCGGCGCCAGCGTTGCGCTGACGGGAAGCGCCTCCGCGACCACGACGGCGGATGCGTCGGGCAACTACTCCTTTGGCGGCCTGCTGAGTGGCTCGTACACCGTCACACCCTCGGCGCCCGGCTACATCTTCACTCCCGGCACGCAGACCGTCGCCCTCTCGGGATCGAGCGCTTCGGGCGTCAACTTCCAGGCACAGGTGTGCAACTGCGTCTCGCTTTGGCAGGCCTCGACGGTCCCGAGCCTCGTCGACAGCAACGACGGCACTCCCATCGAGCTTGGCGTCAAGTTCAGAACCGACGTACCGGGAAGCCTGACGGGTCTGCGTTTTTATAAGGCAGCGACCAACGTGGGCACGCACATCGCCCATCTGTGGACGAGCAGCGGAACTCTTCTGGGAACCGCCACGTTCTCAAGCGAGTCGGCCTCCGGCTGGCAGCAGGTGAGCTTCCCCTCGTCGATCCCCCTCGCGGCGAATACAACCTACATTGCCTCCTACTACGCGCCGTCCGGGCACTACTCCGCCGACACGAACTATTTCGCTACGAAAGGCGCTGACAACGCGCCGCTCCACGCTTTGGCCAACGGGGTCGACGGCGCAAACGGGGTGTATCTCTATACCTCCAGCCAATCGGGAGGATTCCCTACCAGCAACTACTCTTCCACGAACTACTGGGTGGACGTCCTGTTTGCCGGCTCGCAGGGCTACACGGTCAGCGGAACCGTCACGGGTGCGCCCGGAGCCTCCGTCGCCCTCAGCGGAGGCGCAACCACGACGGCTGATGCTTCAGGCAATTACAGCTTCAGCGGGGTCTTTCCCGGCACCTACTCGGTCACACCGAGCCTTGCCCACTTCACCTTCATCCCCGGCAGCCAGACCGCATCGATCAGCTCGGCAAATCTCACGGGCTTGAACTTCACCACGCCCGGGATCTGCCCCTGCGATACGATCTGGGCACCCTCCGTTGTTCCCACGACCATCGATTCGGGCGATACCCTGCCCTACGAGCTGGGGGTCAAGTTCAAGGCCGACGCCGACGGCTACATCCTCGGTGTGCGCTTCTACAAATCCGCGGCGAACACCGGAACGCACGTTGCCGATCTCTGGTCGACCACCGGCAGCGGTAACCCACTCTCTTCGGCGACCTTCGCCGCCGAGACCCCTTCCGGCTGGCAGCAGGTGATGTTCGCCAACCCGGTGCCGGTCAGCGGCGGCTCTACTTATATCGCCTCGTACTTCGCACCGGCAGGCCACTACTCGATCAATCCCTCCTATTTCGCATCTAGCGGTGTCGACCAGGCACCGCTGCACGCGCTTGCTTCGGGGGTCAGCGGACCCAACGGTGTCTACGCCCAGGCGTCGGCCCACGTGCTGCCGACCTCCAGCTTCCAGGACAGCAACTACTGGGTCGACGTCATCTATGCCACGACCTCGACCCACAGCCTGGGAGGCGTGATCTCCGGCCCCGGTGCTGCGAGCGCGACGCTTACTCTGAGCGGCGCCGCCAACGCAACGGCGACTGCCGATGGGTTCGGCAACTTCAGCTTCAGCGGCCTCGCGGATGGAACGTACACCGTCACGCCCGCGAGCGCCGGCTTCCTTTTCAGTCCGACGAGCCAGACGGTTACGGTAAGCGGCGCTCACACCCTGGGCGTCAACTTCACCTCAGCGGCACCGACGTACTCCATCTCGGGCACGGTGGCCGGTGCGCCGGGGATCGCGGTTGCGCTCTCCGGAGCGGCCACTGCGAGCGCCACGGCTGACGCGTCCGGCAACTACAGCTTCCCCGCGCTCCCGAACGGCACGTACACCATCACTCCAAGCAGTGTCGGATACGCCATCAGTCCTGCCAGCCAGAGCGTTACCCTGAGCGGCTCCAGCGTAAGCGGGGTTAACTTCTCCGCAGCCGCGACCGCCTACTCGATTTCAGGAACCATCACCGGGGGCGCCGGTGCCACCGTCGTGCTTACCGGCGCCCTGAGCCTTACCACCACCGCGGACGGCACGGGGAGTTACAGCTTTCCCGGCGTGACCGGCGGCGCTTATACCGTCACTCCCGCAAAGGCCGGCGAAGTGTTTGTGCCCACCAGCCTTTCGGCTACGGTTGCGGGCGCCAACGTCACCGGTGCAAACTTCGCCGTACCGCAGGGTTGCCCGTGCAACACCCTCTGGCAACCGGGTACGACGCCGGCCATGGTTGACGATGGGGATAGAGGCAGCATTGAGGTCGGCGTCAAGTTCACGGCGGACGTCGCCGGAGCGATCACCGGCATTCGCTTTTACAAGAGCGCCGCCAATGCCGGGACTCATGTTGGCAATCTCTGGTCTTCCGCCGGAGTCCTGCTGGCAAGCGCAACCTTTGTCGGGGAGAGCAACTCCGGCTGGCAGCAGGTCTTCTTCGCCACACCCGTCCCAGTCGCCGCCAACACCACCTACGTTGCGTCCTATTTCGCTCCATCCGGGCACTACTCCGGCGACTCCGGCTTCTTCAGCAGCGCACCTGTGGACGCACCTCCCCTTCATGCGCTCGCGAACGGTACGGATGGAACGAACGGCGTCTACAGCTACGGCGCCTCGAGCTTGTTTCCGACCAGCAGCCTCAACGCAGCCAACTATTGGGTGGACGCGATCTATGAGCCGGCGTTCCCCGTGTCGGGAACCATCAGCGGAGCCGGCGGGGCTGGTGCAAGCGTTACGCTCGCCGGGCCCATCACTCTCACGGTCACTGCTGACAGCTCCGGCAACTACACTTTTGCGACTGTAACCAACGGGACCTACACGGCCACGCCGACCAACACGAACTTCACGTTCGCGCCCGCCAGCCAGAGTGTGACTGTGGCCGGAGCCGGCGTCGTTGTGCCCGCCTTCGCCGCCTCGGGCACAGCTTATACGATCACTGGAACCATCTCAGGAACGGGGGGCTCCGGCGCGACTGTCACGCTGTCCGGCGCCGCGTCGGCAACCGTCACCGCCAACGCCTCTGGCGTGTACACCTTCGCGAATGTGGCGAACGGCTCCTACACGGTTGCGCCCACGAACTCCGGCTTCACCTTTACACCGGCGAACCAGGCCGTCACTGTGAGCGGCGCCAATGCCACGGCAAACTTCAGCTCCGCCGCATCGGCCTATACCCTCAGCGGCACCATCAGCGGCGCTGGCGGCTCTGGCGCGACCGTCACGCTGTCCGGCGCCGCTTCTGCCACCGTCACCGCCAACGCCTCTGGCGTGTACGCCTTCGCAAACGTGGCGAACGGCTCTTACACGGTTACCCCCACCAACGCCGGCTACAACTTCACACCGGCGAACCAGGCCGTCACCGTGAGCGGCGCCAATGCCACGGCAAACTTCAGCTCCGCCGCGCAGACCTATACGCTCAGCGGCACTATCAGCGGTGCTGGTAGCTCTGGCGCGACTGTCACGCTGTCCGGCGCCGCCTCTGCCACCGTCACCACCAACAGCTCCGGCGTGTATGCCTTCGCAAAGGTGGCGAACGGCTCCTACACGGTCACGCCCAGCAAGGCCGGCTTCACCTTTACACCAGTGAACCAGGCCGTCGTCGTGAGTGGTGCCAACAAAACAGCGAACTTCAACTCCGCCGCGGTCTACACCCTCAGCGGCACGATCAGCGGTGCAGGCGGCCCTGGAGCCACTGTGAACCTGACCGGCTCGGCCACGGGCAGCGTGACAGCGACAAGCTCGGGTGCATACACGTTCACGGTGAAGAGTGGCTCCTACACGGTGACTCCTCAGAAGGCCGGCTATGTGTTCACGCCTGCCTCTCAGGCCGTCACGGTCAGTGGCGCAAACAAGACGGCGAACTTCTCCTCCGCGGTGATCTACACCATCAGCGGAACGATCAGCGGCACAGGTGGATCACGCGCCATGGTGAACCTGACCGGCTCCGCTACGGCGACAGCGACGGCGAGCACCGCCGGGACGTACTCCTTTACCGTTCCCAACGGCTCCTACACCATCACGCCCAGCAAGACTGGTTTCGCGTATACACCGGCAAGCCAGTCTGTGACAGTGAGCGGCGCAAACACAACCGCAAACTTCAGCTCCGTAACGACGTACACGATCAGTGGAACGATCAGCGGGTCTGCCGGCCCAGGTGCGACCGTGAAGCTGACTGGGGCCGCCACAGCTACGGTGACGGCCAACTCCTCAGGGGTTTACAGCTTTCCCGGCGTGGTCGGCGGCTCCTACACTGTGACGCCAAGTAAGTCCGGCCATGGCTTCACGCCTAACCAGCAGGCAGTGACCGTAAGTAGCGGCAACAGGACCGCGAACTTCAGTACATCCTTTTAGAACACACAGAACCAGGAGTGCCGGGAGCTTTGAGGCTAGCACAGTGGGGGAATGGCCCACGCAGCATGCGCGATACCGCCACGACAGAATGAGCCTTCTCTGACCGGCGGGGACGAGGGAGGTTCTTTGCCGGGCTGTGCAGATGCCCTGCGGGGCGCGCCGCTTCCCTGTTTACCGGCACGGGTCATTGCGCCTTCACCGGCACGCTCTCTCAACAATTGCGGTTCCTTGGAAGCGGTGCAAGGAGCGGCCCCACGGCCCGCCACTCCACACGCACGTTTACCGCAGTGCCAGCAGGCTTTCGATCACAAAGTTCTGCTCGTCATCGGTCATCTGGTGAAACAGCGGAAGGATTAGTCCCGTGTCCGCGACGAGATTTGTCTCAGGAAGCGAACGCTCCCATCGGTCAAGGCGGTAAGGGAGCTCGCGATGGGTAGCCATGATCGCCCGACGGGTGGATATTCCCTTTTCCAGCAGCTCCTGCATGAGGATGTCGCGGCGGGAGGCGAAGCGGTCCACCAACAGCACCATGTAGGACTGATAGTTGTGGAGGCAGTTTGCGGGAGAGACCGGCGTCTGTATCCACGGGTGATTTTCCAGCGCAGCCGTATATCGCTTTGCCAGGTATCGTCGCCGTGCCAGGAAAGCACCGAGTCGTTCGAGCTGTACAAGACCGATCGCCGCCTGCATATCCGTCATTCGGAAGTTGAAGCCAACCTCGTCGTAGGTCTCCGTGGCGATGGTCTTCGCGCTGTGACGCGCCACATCCGACAGGCTCATCGCGTGCTGCCGCAGGCGCCTGAGCCTCTCCGCCAAGTTGGGATCATCCGTCGTGATCATCCCGCCTTCCCCTGTTGTCAGGATCTTGCGCGGATGGAAGCTGAAGCAGGCCATTGTTCCCAGCGGAGCGCCGATCAGGCGGCCATCGAACTCCGACCCGATCGCGCACGCAGCGTCTTCGATGACGGGGAGACCATGCCTGGCAGCGATTGCCAAGATCTCATGCATCGATGCCGGCAAGCCAATCTGATGTACGACGAGAATCGCCTTGGTTCGTGGTGAGATCAGCTCTTCGAGCCGTGAGGGATCGAGGTTGTAGGTCTTCCTGTCGATATCGCCGAAGACTGGCGTCGCTCCTGTGTAGGCGATGGAGTTCGCTGTCGCGATGAACGAGAGGCTGGGACAGATCACCTCGTCACCGATGCCGATGCCGGTTGCCAGAAGGGCGAGGTGCAGCGCGGTTGTGCAGGAGGAGACGGCGACGGAGTACGGAGCGTCTACGAACTCAGAGAACTTCAGCTCGAACTCGGCGACGCGCGGTCCCTGCGTCACCCAACCCGAACGAAGCACCTCGATCACGGCATGCTCTTCCTCGCTGCCGATGAAGGGTCGTGCCACCGGGATCGTTGCGGCTGCGGAGATGGGAGAGCTGCTCATCGCACACCTCCTGCCATCGCAGCAGTGACGCTCCTGGTCTGATCACGCCACTTGATCAGCGCGCGAAGTCCCGTCTCGAGGTTGACGCTCGCACGGAAGTTCAGCATCGTCTCCGCTTTGTTCGTGGCTGCGCGCCGCGCCTGGACGTTATTCACCTTGCGCGCCTCATGAAACTCGGGCTCAAGACGCGATGCATAGACCTTCAACAGCAGATGGCAGAGCTCGAGCAAGGTCGTTTGCACACCTGTTCCAACATTGAAGACCTCATCGGTGACATCGGCCGCCAGTCCCGCGACATTTGCGCGCGCGACATCTTCCACGTACACAAAGTCCATCGACTGCGAGCCGTCGCCGAAGATCTTTGGCGCCTGACCGGCATCGATTGCATCCATCCAGCGAATCAGCACTTCGGTATACACGCCGTCGATGTCCATCCGTGGCCCAAAAACATTGAAGTATCGGAACGCCACGTAGGGCAGACCAAACATGTCAAAGTACGACCGCAGCATCTGCTCGTTGGCGATTTTGCCGGCGCCATAGAGCGTCCGGTTGTTGAAGGGATGCTCCTCATCCATCGGCAGGTAAGAAGGATTCCCGTACACCGAAGCCGAGGATGCTGCCACGATCTTCCGGACGTTGTGGCGAACAGCGCTCTCAAGCACGTGGGATGTGCCGTCCATGAGCACCTCCACGGCCTCCCGAGGAGCCTCAGCACACCGCGTGATGCGCAGGGCTGCCTGATGGATCACGTAGTCGACGCCCTGCGTCGCGGCATCGACCGCTGCCGCATCGCGAATGTCGCCTTCGAGGCAAACGAGGCGGCCAGTGCGTTCGGCAGTCTCGAGGTTTCGAACATTGCCCCGAACAAAATTATCAAGCACGCGAACCTCCGCGGCTCCAGCCTGAAGCAGCTGATCGGCCGTGGTGCTTCCTACGAATCCAGCGCCGCCCGTGATCAGTATCTTTGCTCCGTCGATGCGATTCATCTAGCCTCTCTTCTCGGTCTCGACCCCTTTGGTGCGGCGCCGATCCCTTCTCAATCAACTTTCCTGTGCTTGCCCAGAGGTGGAGATTTATCTGCGGAAGCGAATCACCTTTGCCGGCACGCCCGCAACCACCGCAAACTCGGGAACGTCCGCCGCCACCACGGCGCCGGCGCCCACGATGGCGTGTGCCCCGACGTGAACTCCCGGAAGAATGGTCGCGTTGGTTCCGATATCCGCGCCATATCCGATCACGACGGGCTTGATGCGGAGTTCCGTCGCGATGATGGGGAGATCGACCGGCTCACCGGTGTGGGACGATCCCAGCACCTTCGCTCCCGGGCCCCAGCCCACGTAGTCCTCGAGCACCAGATCGCGCGCGTCGAAGTACGCCTGGGGTCCGATCCACACGTGATCGCCGATGCGGCAATGCCCGTCGTATCGCCCCTGGAGCATCACCTGCGAGCCGATAAAGACAGAGTTGCCGATCTCCATTGTCTCGGGATGCTTGACGACAACGCCCGGTCCAACCTGCAGACCATGACCGGCTCTCCGGCACATGCTCCGGAAGACTACGCGACGAAGCTGCGCCTCGAACGAGCCCTCTTCGTTGCGGTATCTCGAGAAGAGCGCGAGGAGCTCGGCCGGTGTATAGGTCTGCTTCAGGTGGGCGGCGTAGTCCCACTCCCAGGCCGGGTCGTCCGCGGCCGCCGCGCGGCCAAACACGGCCGGCACGGTCCTGGGGTTTGATATCGGGGCGGTCTCCAGTTCAGGCGACATAGCAGCTCTCCCGCAGCTCGCAGGCGACGCGCTCGATCGCCTCCGGTCTGAGTCCGGGGTACATCGGCAGCGAAAGGATGCGACTTTTCACCTTCTCTGTCACCGGGAAATCTCCTAGCCTGTAGCCCAGGAAGCGGTACGCCTCCTGCAGATGGAGCGGTGTGGGGTAGTGCAGGCCGGTCTCGATATCGGCCTCGGCAAGGTGCTGGCGCAGCAGGTCGCGATTGCCTGTCTGCACCACGTACAGGTGATAGACGTGGCGGCTATAGTCCATCTCGGTCGGTGTCTCGATCTCGGTGTCGGCAAGCATGCTGCCGAAGAGGGCGGCCGCCTCGCGCCGCTGATCGTTCCACCGGTCCAGGTGCTTGAGCTTGACTGACAGGATTCCGCCCTGGAGTCCTTCCATCCGCATGTTCAGACCAGGAAAGATGTGCTCGTACCGCTTCGACGATCCGTGATCGCGCCACAGCCGGATCTGCTGCGCCAGCCCGGCGTCGTTGGTGGTCACGGCGCCGCCCTCGCCGCAGGCACCGAGGTTCTTGCCGGGATAAAAGCTGAAACAGCCGGCGATTCCGAAGGAGCCCGCCCTGCGGCCCTTGTACTCTGCCCCGTGTGCCTGGCAGGCATCTTCAATCACCGGGATGCGATGGTGGTTGGCGATTGCGAGGATCGCGTCCATGTCCGCCACCTGTCCATACAGGTCGACCGGAAGAATCGCCCGTGTCCGCGGTGTAATTGCGGCCTCCAGCAGGTCCGGATCCATATTGAACGAGACGGGATCGATATCGACAAACACCGGCCGCGCTCCCACTGCCGAGATCGCCTCCGCGGTCGCGATGAAGGTATGGGGAACCGTGATCACCTCGTCGCCGGGACCGACCCCCAGGGAAGCGAGCACCAGGTGCAGGGCTGCCGTCCCGGTATTGAGCGCCACGCAATACTTGGTTCCGACATAGGTTGCAAACTCCTGTTCAAAGGTCTGCACCTCCGGTCCCAGCACGAAGGACGAGGCGTCAAGGACACGCTCGAACACGTCGCGCAGCTCTTCCCGAAGTCCCTCATGCAGTGATCTGAGGTCCACAAACGGAATCTTCATCGTTCCTCCAAAACCTTCAAGATGCGAGCCGGATTTCCGGCAACCACTGTGTTGGGCGGAACGTCGCGGGTGACGACGCTTCCGGCGCCGACGACGGCGCGCTCCCCGATCGTCACCCCGCAC
This sequence comes from uncultured Acidobacteriaceae bacterium, assembly GCA_964242875.1. GTDB lineage: Bacteria > Acidobacteriota > Terriglobia > Terriglobales > Acidobacteriaceae > Edaphobacter. The sequence goes on along the minus strand of CAXTCB010000008.1, from coordinate 37,657 downwards.
AGAATGGTCGAGCTCGTTCCGATGGAAGCGCCGCGCTTGACGGTTGTCGTCACCACCTGCCAGTCGGCCTCGGTCTGCAGCGCTCCCGTCTCGCCGGTCGACCGTGGATACTTGTCATTGATAAAGGACACGTTATGACCGATAAACACGTCGTCCTCCACGGCCACGCCTTCACAGATGAAGGTGTGGCTGGAGACCTTCACGTTGCTCCCGATGTGAGCGCCCTTCTGGATCTCCACAAACGTGCCGATCTTGCTGTTATCGCCGATCGAGCAGCCGTACAGGTTGACGAAGGCAAAGAGGCGCACGTTGCGTCCCAGCCTCACATCCGCAGCGATTCGGCTGAACGCCGGTATCGGCCGCGCTGGCGTGACCGGCTCCCCGTCCAGGCACAACGTGTCCAAGGAGGAGCCCTTGCTCTGAAGATCGATCGCCGCCATCACGCCGCCCCGACTCTCTGCATCAGGCCTTCAGGCGCCAAGTGCACGAGGCTGCCGCGCTGCTTCATCGACAGGGACGCGCTTTCGAGGATGCGCACGACGCGCAGCCCGGCCTGTCCGCCCGTGATTGGCTCAGCGCCGGTGCGAATGCACTCGGCAAAGTGCTGGATTTCAACTTTGAGCGCTTCGCACAGCTCCAGTTGCGGTGCAAACATGTCGCCCGACCGGTAGCCGACCAGCGCCTTGTAGAGCGAGTCAGTCGATCCGCCATTCACCGTAATGCCCTTGTCGTACACCTTGACCTTCTCGCTCGGCTCCATGTCGTCGTAGACGATCATCTGCTTGCTTCCGCCCACCATGGTTCGCCGCACCTTGACCGGCGAGAGCCAGTTGACGTTGACGTGCGCGATCAGGTTTTCTTCAAAGAACATGGTGATGTAGGCGAGGTTCTCCGTTCCGCCGAAGACATGCTTGATGCCCGTTGCCGCGACCGCGCAGGGTGGCGAGGGAAGGAGGAAATCCATGATGGCCAGATCGTGGACGGCCAGATCCCAGATTACGTCCACATCCCGCTGGAACAGGCCCAGGTTGATACGGGTGGAATCGTAGTAAAGGATGTCGCCGAGCATGCCTGAATCGGCGATGGCTTTAATCTTTCGAACCGCGCTCGTGTACACGAAGGTGTGATCGACCAGCAGGGTAAGTTTGCGGCGCTCGGCCTCTTCAATCAACCGCATGGCCTGCTCCGACGTGGAAGTCATCGGCTTCTCCACCATCACATGCTTGCCGCTCTGCAAGGCCCGCAGCGCCAGGTCGAAGTGGGTGTGCACCGGGGTTGCAATGGCGATGGCATCGATATCCGGGTTGTTGAGCAGATCTTCGAAGTCGGTCGAGACACGGACGGACGGATAGCGGCGCCCCACCTGCTCCAAGCGCTCTTCCCGCATGTCACTCACAGCCACAACCGTGGTCTCTGCGACTTCAAACAGGTTGCGAACCAGATTCGGTCCCCAGTACCCATAACCGATCACGCCAAATTTAATCACCTTGCCTCCTTGCATCCGGGCCAATCTGGCCGGTTGCGATGTATACAGATGGGCCCAATCTCGTCAGCGCAGACCGCCAAGCCCAGGGGTGCTGCCCGGAAGCTCAGGGACCGGCAAAGGCATACTGTGCCCCACCGGATTCCCTCGGGGCAGACCAACTTCCTTGATCTTGTACAAAAGCGCGCGATAGCTGATGTCGAGCGACTGCGCCGTCTTCCGTCGATTCCACCGATGCGCTTCAAGCACGCCCAGGATGATGGTCTTCTCGAGGTGCTGCAGCGCGCGCTTGGTCTGCACGCGCAGCGGTGTGGTCAGATCGACGGTCACCGGCACCAGAGGGCGGAACTCCTCCGGCTGCTGCAGCGCCGAGACCACGTGCTCTTCGCCACCGAACAGGACGTAGCGCTTGGCCATATTTTCCAGCTCGCGCACATTTCCCGGCCAGTGATAGCTGGACAGGCTGCGCAGAAACGACGCGCTGGGCGGGGCGGGACGACCACCAAACTGCAGCGCGTAAAGACGGAGGAAGTGCTCCATCAGCATCGGCACGTCGCTCGCTCGCTCGCGCAACGTCGGCATGTGTATCCGCACCACGTTGATGCGGTGGAAGAGATCGGCACGAAAGCAACCGCGAGTCATGGCTGCGTCGAGGTCGCGATTGGTCGCGCAGACCAGCCGGATGTCGATCGGCTGATCGATCGCTGAGCCCAGCCTGGCCTCCCGACACTCCTGCAAGGCGGACACGAACTTCGGCTGGAGACTGAGATCCAGTTCACCGATCTCGTCGAGAAAGAGTGTGCCGTGATCTGCCTGCGAAAAGGTGCCCGACACCGCTTCGACCGCACCTCCCGCCACCAGTCCGGAGCGATCCCAAGGCAGCTCGCCAAGAAACAGACGGTCCGTCATCGACGGGCAGCTGACCTTCAGGAGATGATGGGCTCGACGAGCGCTCCAGCCGTGCAACAGACGCGCGGCAAGCTCCTTCCCCGTACCGCTCTCTCCTGTGATGAGGACGGGAACATCCGTCAGGGCAGCCCTTTGCAGCTGCTCGTCGATGCGCTGGATAGCGGCCGACTTCCCAATCAAGGCGTCTTCGGGTGTGAAGGAGTGATGTGCGGACATAAGGTCTTGGCACACTCCTAAAGCACGTCAAGGACCAAAGAATCAGCCGCGGCTGCCGGAAGCTTCGAACGGCGACCGTGGCAACCTCTTCGGCGATGCCGAGACCCTCGTCCGCGAAGCGCGAGTCCGGAAGACGGAACGGCTTCGCGAGCCGCCCGACGATGGCGGCAGCCGGTGAGCGACGGGCGATTCCGGAAGCAGGAGACGGCTGTCCGGAGACGTGGCCTCACGAAGAGGTCTGGATACCTGCCATGGCGGTAGCACCTGAGCGGAGCTGTCTGTCCGTGAGATCCAGGCGTTGGCCACGGCTCCTGCTCAAGGTACGGACGATGCCCTGCTCACGGGAATCTCTTACAAACCGCTGCATGCATGAACGAGTTGTTGCATACTTCCGCCGATCACCCGCACGCAGAAGAAGCTTTGAGACGGCCGGACTGGGAGTCACACCCATGTCGCTCCACAGCGTGTCGTCTCGGCGCTGCCGATGCCGCGACGCCGCGTAAAGCACCGCTGTACGAAAAGAGTGCACACCTTTTGCAACCACCTGCAAACCTTGGAACGAGGGGACCGGCATTTCCCTGGAAATCGCTCTGAAATGCCTCCGGATTCGCAAGACAGTTTTGGCCCTCCGGTTGCTTTCACCCCCGGCGAGGAGAGCCCTCAGCCAACCCACCGGGTCCGGGCTCCAACGAGGTCAGGTACCACCTATGTGCGTCCTCCCAAGCAAACCGCTGCTTTTTCTCGCAATCGCCCTGAGTCTTGCTGGCGCAAGCTCGCGGGCGCAGACCGCGGTCAACGCTGAGTCGGCGGCGATGGGAAAAAGCAACACCCTGGCGCGGGCAGCCGTTGCCGATACGCCTGCAGACGCCGTCGCCTCGCAGTACGTCCTCGGCATCTCTGATGTGATCCGCGTGAACGTTTGGAAGAGCCCGGAGCTCTCGCAGACCGCAATCGTCGGCCCGGATGGTTTCGTCTCTCTGCCGCTGCTCGGCGATATCCACGCCGCGGGCATGACGGCCAACCAGCTGGCCAAGGATCTTGGAACACGCCTGGGCAGCTACGTCGTGAGCGCGCAGGTGTCGGTGAGCGTGGTCGACTTTCGCAGCCGGCAGGTGTTTGTAACCGGCCAGGTCGGCAAGCCCGGAGCCTACTCGCTGATTGCTCCCATTACCGTTCTTCAGCTGATCGCGCAGGCCGGCGGCCTCAACGCGTTCGCCAACCGGAAGGCGATCTTTGTCCTGCGCGCGGGCAACAGCATGGAGAAGATCAAATTCAATTACACCAACGCCATCAAGGGAGATGTGAAGCAAAACATCAGTCTGCTCCCGGGCGATACGGTCATCGTTCCTTAGGGGTAAGCGCCGATGAGCCGAGTGGGAGTCTTTTCTATGGCCGCCATCCTCTCCAGTCTCTGGCTGGGGGACCGGGTTCTCGCGCAGTCGCCGAACCAGGATCCAGCCAGCAGCAGCACCTCCAGCATGACGGAAGCTCCCCTCGCAGCGGACGAGACCTCTCCTGTTACCGTGCAGACGACCCTGCCGGCGGCTTACGCCGGCGCTCTCGACGGCAGCGGTCTGATCGCTCTCGACCAGCGGCCGGCCGGCCATCTGCTGCTGGGTGCGACCACTGGCGGCGGCTGGGACAGCAACCCCATCAACAACGCTGATTCCGCCTCGACCGCGTTCTATACGGTCAGTCCGTACGTCGGCGTCCAGGCCGTGACACCGACGCTCCGGGCTCTCTTGCAGTACCAGCTCACGTACACCGGCTTTGGTTCCAGCTACGCGCGGCAGACGATGAACATCGCCTCGGCAACGGTTCTGGGCAACATCGATGAACGCTGGAGCTGGGACGTCAACGCCATGGCAAGCAGTGGACAGGACTCTATCCGCTTTCTTGGCCCGCAGCAGAACGTCGCCGTCGGCGAGGTTCCCGGAACCGGGCCCGACTCGGCCTCCTACCTGCTTAACGCGGGCACCGTGACGTATGTCGATGGTGGCGCCGGCGTGAGCTATCGACGCTCGGAACGGGACAGGATCAACGTGCACGCGAACAACACGTTCACCCATTACGCCGGCTCGGACCAGAGCAGCGGCGTCGCCGGCGTCGCGGCGGAGTACGAGCGTGATGTCGCGCCTTCCCTCGGGGTCCTTGCGTACGCCCAGAACTCTTCGTATTACGGAGCCCTCCATTGCGAGAGCTACGGCGCCGGTGCGGGCGTTCGCTGGAAGCCTGCCAGCCAGGTATCGATCGGCTTCAGCGGTGGCCCACAGCTCGATACCAGCAGCTGCGGAAGTCAGCAGGGCTTCTCGTACACGGCCTCTGTCGGAGCCCGGCTCACCGGCAGATCGCAACTCTACTTCCTGTCCTCCCGTCTGCCCACGTCCTCCTATCTTGGGCCGGGCCTGTGGCAGCAGAGCGCCTCCGGGGGCTACCAGCGAGAGATCGCAACGCATGTTGTCCTCGGCTTTGACGTTGGCTACGTTGCGAGCAGCACCTTGACCTCCGTCAGCAGCTATCACGGAACCTACTTCGACGGTACTTATGGCTATCACCTCGGCCATGGTCTCCGAGCCTCGTACAGCTACCGCGGATACATTGGCGATTCGGGTGGAAGCGGATTCAGTCGCAACGTCGCGCAGTTCTCCCTCGGTTTTACGCCGGGAGCGGGGCATATCTTCCAATGAGAGACCACATCGAACCACGCCCGATGGCAAACCGCATGCAGCTTCGCCCGAAGCGCCCGTCTCCAACGGGCGGCCAGCTCTGGGGGGCTGTCCGCAAGCGCGGCAATGCGGTCCTGCTCTGCTCGGTGATGCTGCTGGTGATCGGCGTCGTGGGAGTCTCTCTTCTGCCGAACGTCTATCGCGCCTCGACCATCATCCTTGTCGATCCGCAGAAGATACCCGAGAAGTACGTGTCGTCGACCGTGACCACGGACCCCAACGCCCGGATGAACACACTCACGCAGCAGGTGCTCAGCGCCTCCCGGCTTCAGGAGATTATCGACAAGGACAACCTTTATCCGGATCTGCGAGCCCGAAAGTCCCGGGAGGAGGTGCTCGACTTCATGCGCGAGAAGACCAAGATCGAGCTCAAGCAAAGTCCCGAGCCGGAGCAGGGATTAAGCAGCTTCAGCATCTCGTATGAGGATCGCGACCGTCTTCTCGTCGCCAAGATCACCAACCAGCTTGCCTCCAGCTTTATCGACTGGAATCTCCGCGTGCGGCAGCAGCAGGCGCTTGGCACAACCCACTTTCTCTCCGGCGAGCTCCAGCAGGCCAAGGAGAGTCTGGAGGAGCAGGAGAACCGCCTGGAAGCTTTCAAGTTGAGACATGTCGGTGCGACACCGGATGCTCTCAACGGAAACCTGCAGGCTCTCGCGCGGGTCCAGTCACAGATCCAGTCGAACGAGGACGCGCTCAGCCGGCTGGACCAGGAACGTACCCTGGTCGCGCGGACCAAGGCTCCCGAATCGCCCAGCACCAATCTTTCGGAACGCGATCGACTGCTGATTGAAAAGCGCCGTCTGGAAGGGGAACGCTGGACGTTGAAACGGCAGTTCACCGACTCCTACCCTGACGTCATCGCCGTCAACCAGCAGCTTACGGACCTTCACACGCGGCTCGCGGCTCTTCCTGGCTCGGCCGACGACGCCTCCGGCTCGCACGATCCCGACGCGGAGATCCGCCTCGCCCTGATCGACAAGGAGGTACGCCGCCACCGGGAGCAGCTTGTCGACCTGCAGCAGCAGATCCGGAGTTTTCAAGGCAGGGTCGATTCGGTGCCCGTGCTCGAAACGCAGCTCGCCGAACTTACGCGCAACTACGAGGTCTCAAAGCAGAACTACCAATCTCTGCTGGAGAAGACCTTCTCGGCCGGCATGTCAGAGGAGCTCGAACGGACACAGCAGGCCGAACGGTTCACAGTTCTCGATCTCGCCCGGACACCCGAAAAGCCGGTCCGTCCCAAGCGCGTGCCGATCATGGCCGGCGTGCTGCTGGCCGCTTTGCTTCTGCCGGCCGGAGCTGTCGTCCTGCTTTACTGGTTCAGCGGCAGCATTCGCTCCGAAGCTGAGCTCCGCGAGATGCTTCCCCCCGGCGCTTCCATCCTTGTCACCATTCCACCCATCGTCAGCAAGGCAGCGATCCACCGCGGCCGCTGGCTACGGATTCAAACGGTTGTGCTCTCGATCACCGCATGCGTCGCCCTTGCGATCTTTCTCTTCAAAGTCAGGCCTATCCTATGAGTTCCCTGCTTGGGCTTCCGAACACGATAACCAACCATCCCCTCCACGACGTTCCTCCGAGTCTGGCGCCTTTACCGAAGGAGCGCCTGTTTACGCCGCGACCCGGCAGCAGCTCGCATCTTGTCTTCTCGACCGAGCCCGACGGCCTGGCCGCGGAGCAATATCGCATCCTGCGCCGCCGGCTCACGAATGCTCATCCTGAAGGCGGAGCCATGTTGATCACGAGCCCCAGCCCTGGCGAGGGAAAGACTCTCACGGCTGCGAATCTCGCCTGGTGCATGGCCGAGGCGGGTCATAAGACTGTCCTGGTTGATCTTGACTTCCGAGCTCCCGGGCTTTCAGAGACGTTCGGCCTGGCGGTCAACCAGGACGGCGTCGAAGACGTTCTAGCCGGCAAGCGATCCGTCCACGAGGCGCTCCGCCGCGTCACCGACCGACCTCTCTATATGCTGCCGGTCCGAAGGCGTCGTAAATCCGTCGGCGGCCTGCTCTCCTCCGCTGCCGTGACCAGGCTCCTGGTTGAGCTCCGCGCCAATTTTCCATGGATCCTGCTCGACTTTGCTCCCGCTATTCCTATGGCCGATGTTGGCGAGGTTCTTCCGCACGTCGACGGCGCTCTGCTGGTCGTTCGCGCCGGAAGGACCGATCGGGCGATGATTGGACCCGCGCTCGACATCCTGGGTTCTACCCTTTGGGGCGTCGTGGTCAACGACATGGCAATCAGCGGAAGTGCTTACTATGGCAACTACGGCAAGCAGCGCTGATACGGCTCCGCGATGTGCGGAATCACCCTGCGCGATCGGATCGAGCGTTGAGGCGCCTCTTCGTCCCGCGCTCGCACCACTCCTGAGGGATGGACACGCCGCAGACCGCTGTGTACCGTCGCAGCGGCGATGGACCGGGAGCCGCAACCGCTGTACGCTGCGCTTGAGAAGAAGGGGAACGTGTTGACCGCTCCGCAAGTCCGCATCGCGCTTCTGCTCCTGTTTTTTCACGGGTGCGGGCTTGCACCGGCACAGACCACAGCCCGGGCAGCGGCTCGCCGGTCCCAAGCCGCTCCGATGGCAATGCCGATGACGCCACAGGCGCAGCAACCGACGAAGGCGCCGGTCCAGGACGCAGGGGTCGTCCGCACCTATTTCATTGCTGCCGACGAGATCGATTGGGACTACACGCCGCACGGCAGAAACGTCGCCGGTCTTCCGCATATTGAGAACGCCGAAGATGAGTCGGGGGGCGGCCCCAGTCACCGGATCTACCACAAGGCCATCTATCGCGAGTACACCGACAGCACCTTCAAGACACTCAAGATCCGTCCCCAGCAGTGGGAGCATCTTGGGCTGCTCGGGCCTTTGATCCGAGCGGAGGTTGGGGACTCCATTCGCGTCTTCTTCAAGAACAACACTCACCTGACGGTCACCATGCACCCCCATGGCGTCGAGTACAAGAAGGATGCCGAAGGCGCTCTCTACAACGATGGAACCTCCGGCTCGGTGAAGGCTGACGACAAGATCGCTCCTGGGGGCACCTACACCTATCTCTGGACCGTGCCCGAGAGAAGCGGTCCCGCATCGATGGATGAGAGCTCTGTTCTCTGGATGTACCATTCGCATTTCGTCGAAACGACTGACATGAACACGGGCCTGGTCGGACCCATTCTCATTACCGGGCGTGGTCTGGCCCGTCCTGACGGTTCTCCCAAAGATGTTGATCGTGAGTTCATCACCGACTTTTCCCTCTTTGATGAGACGGACAGCTGGTTTTTCGAGCGTAACGCCGGGGCCCAGGCGCGTGCATTCCGATCGAAGACCCTCAATCCCGCGCTCCGCGAACAGCACACTCTGTACACCATCAACGGGTACATCGAAGGCAACCTCCCCATGCTCACCATGAGAAAGGGCGAGCACGTGCGTTGGTATCTGCTTTCCAACTCGAACGAAGACGACATCCACATGGCGCACTGGCACGGAAACACTGCCGTGTGGAACAAGATGCGGATGGACTCTGTTTTTCTCGGCCCCATGGCAATGGCTGTCGCGGACATGACTCCCGACACGGAGGGGATCTGGCTGTTTCACTGCCACGTCAGCGATCATTTGAACGCCGGAATGGTCGGCCGATATGAAGTGCTCCCTTAGCAGCCGCCCGTTTGAAGGCCGGAGGTGCGGTTGCGAGCAGGGCGCGAGGAACGGTGCTGTACTCTGCCAATCCTGTCGAAGCGTGGCGAGTGGCCCTTTCTTCCGCAAGCGGGTGTGCGCATGACCTTGCACCGCTCGCTCCCGATCTTCAAGAGCCTCATCACCACTGGACATCGATCCACCCTCTGCCAGGCTGCGGGAGGAGTCTTGCCCGTCGGTACATCGTCGAGGGTTGGACATAGTCCAGAGCACAGCATGGCGAGACCCTGTACAGAAGTTTGCACACTTCCTTACGAGTTACTGTCCAAAAGCGATGCACACTGCACAGATCGCGCCACCATGGTTAGCCCCATGAGGCGAGATCGCCTGGTTTACACCGCTCCATCGAGCGCCGTTGTGTGTCTGAGGTTTCCGGCGATTTCGCGCCACGGATCAAGAGGACTATGTTTCAGCGTTTGCAGACTGGCTCTTCCAGCCTGGTCTGGCTGATCTCGAAGCAGCAAAGAAAATGTTTTGGGCTCCGGTCACTGAAGTAGCCCCTCAATCCTTGGCTGGCAATTCGATTGCTTAATGATTGAGCCACACCTCAGGGAGTCATGCAGCGTTCCCTTAACTTCACTTTTCCACAGTGACTGACTGTAAGTCACAAACGCGAAGCGTGACCTGAATGCGATCGCACCTTGAAAGGTCTTCATGAGCGGCATGGATGTGATGCTGCCTAACTCCGGCCCCGTCGTCACGGCGGTTTCCGATCTCCGGTGGCACGCGCTCTACACCTATCCGCGCCATGAGAAGGCGGTCGCCGCGGAGCTCGGGTCGCGTTCCATCGAGGCGTACCTTCCAAGCCGGATGGTCGAGAGCCGCTGGAAAGATCGATCTGTGAAGTTGCAGATCCCTGTCTTCCCCGGGTATGTCTTTGCCCGCATCCGCCCGACGCAACGGCGGGATGTGCTTCGTCCTGCCGGTTCGATCCGACTGCTGTCTTTCAATGGCGAACCCGCTCCCCTTGACGACCGGGAGATTGAGGCCGTCCGGATCTGCCTGGAACGCGGCGCCACCATGGAACGGCGTCCACTCTTCGAGCTCGGAGCCCACGTCCGGGTGTGTTCAGGTCCACTTGAGGGCCTCGAAGGCAGGATCTCTCGTTGCAAGGACGAGCGACGTCTCATCGTTCCGATCACCCTGATCAATCAATCGGTCGCCGTGGAAGTCGACATCAGTCTTCTGGAACCGATTCAGGCTCTGAACGGCGGACGGAGATCCATCTCCGTCGAGTAGCGCGGCTCTGCACGGCCGCCACAGCGGCGATGCAGCATGAGGCGCGAGACGCTAAACCTCTTCTTCCGTAACCGACCACTGGGCCGACCTGCGATGCAACAGACGATCGATGGTCTCGTACACACCTCTCACAGAGGCGATCTTTGACAATCCGAAGGGACCACGTGAATGGCTACTCATAAATCGATGCTTCTCTCCTGGGCAAAGACATCGGAGCATGCGAGCACAAGCGCTCGCGCGATCAGGAAGCGAACACCGCTGACCGTCATCGCGGAATCCGCCTTTGTCGAGATGCTGCGCTTTGAACGCCGAAGGACCGAGCGCTCCGGCAGACAGTTCATGCTTGTGCTTTTGAAGAGCAAGGATTTTCGCGGCAAGGGGGCTGCTCCCTTTCTTTCGGGCGTGGTCGGCGCGGTTTCAGCGGCCACCAGGGAGACGGACGTCCTCGGCTGGTATGAGCAGGACGCCACGCTGGGTCTGCTCATGACCGAGATAGGCCTTGCGGACAAGGCCACCACGGAGGTCATCGTAAAAAAGATCTCGGAGGTCCTGCGCAAGGCCATGAGCCCGGAGAGTTTCAAGCGGCTGAGCCTGGTCTTCCGGATCTTTCCCCAGGAGATCGAGAAGGAGTCCACCAGGAAACGTCACTTCACCGTCTACCCTGATCTGGCAAAGAGCCAATCTCCGGGAAAGCACACCCATCTGCTTAAGCAATCGATGGATGTCCTCGGGAGCCTTATTGCTCTGATCGTGTTCGCGCCTGCCATCCTGGTCATCAGCGTTCTCATCAAGCTTACGTCGCGAGGTCCCGTCCTCTTCTGCCAAAAGCGGGTTGGGCAGTACGGCAAAGAGTTCTGCTTCCTGAAATTCCGAACCATGTATGTGAACAACGATCCGGCGATCCACCGCGAGTACACCGCTCGCCTGATCGAAGGCAAAGCTGATGTTGAAGAGGGCAAGGGCATCTACAAGCTGGTCAACGACCCCCGCATTACGCCGCTTGGCCGCTTTCTCCGCCGCACCAGCCTCGACGAGCTCCCGCAGTTCATCAACATTCTCCGCTGCGAGATGTCGCTCGTCGGCCCGCGGCCGCCGCTGCCCTACGAATACGAGCGGTACCAGACGTGGCACCGTCGCCGCGTGCTGGAGCTCAAGCCTGGCCTTACCGGCCTCTGGCAGGTGTATGGACGCTCCCGCACCAGCTTCAACGAGATGGTCCGGATGGATCTCAACTACGCCGACATGCGGTCCTTCTGGTTCGATTGCAAGATCCTCCTGAAGACACCTGCCGCCATGATCTCTGGCCGTGGCGCCTGCTAGCAGCCAAAGCCGCCAAACCAGGTTCAAGTTAGCCAACTACCGAATCACCGCTCCTGCATTTTGAGTCTCATGCCCTCAATCACCCTTGAACAAGAGCCGTCCACCCTCTCAGACCCCCATGCTCCTGGGGAGCCCGAGGAGAAGGGAACCTACGGCCAAATCCTTAAGTCTTCGGCGCTGGTCGGCGGATCCTCCGTCCTCAATATCGGGATTGGCATTCTCCGCACCAAGGTTCTGGCTGTCCTTCTCGGGCCGGCCGGGTTCGGTCTGCTCAGCATCTACGGCGCGATTGTCACCCTGACGCAGACGTTCGCCGGCATGGGCATCAACAGCAGCGGCGTACGTCAGATTGCCGAGGCTGCCGGCACCGGAGAGCGGGATCGCATCGCCAGAACCACGCTTGTTCTGCGCCGCCTCTCGGTCGTCTCGGGTCTCTTCGGCGCCGCCCTGCTTCTGCTCTTTTCGCGGCAGGTTGCGTCGCTCACCTTTGGCAATTCGGAGCACACCCGGGCTGTCGCGGCGCTCTCGGTCGCCGTGTGCTTTACCCTCATCGCGGCTGGTCAGGGTGCACTGGTGCAAGGCATGCGGCGCATCGCGGACCTGGCCCAGATGGCCGTTGTCGGCGCTCTGCTGGGGACGCTTCTCAGCATTCCGGTGGTCTACCTGCTTCGCGATCGCGGGGTTGTGCCCTCTCTGATCCTCGTTGCTCTCATGACCGCCGTGACTTCCTGGTGGTACAGCAGCCGGATCCGGATCGAGGCGCCCCACTTGACCCGGGAGGCCTTCCTGATCGAGACGGCCGCTCTCCTCAAGCTTGGCTTCGCCTTCATGGCAAGCGGGCTGATGACCATCGGTGTCGCCTACGTCGTCCGCATCACCGTCCTGCGCAAGGTCGGCTACGAGGCCACGGGACTCTACCAGGCCGCCTGGACACTCGGCGGCCTTTATGTCGGTTTCATCCTGCAGGCGATGGGTGCTGATTTTTACCCGCGGCTCACCGCCCGCGCCCACGTCAACGCGGCCTGCAACCGGCTTGTCAACGAGCAGGCGCAGGTCGGGCTGCTGATCGCCGGCCCGGGAGTCCTCGCAACCCTCACCTTTGCTCCGCTTGTGATTGCCCTGTTTTACAGTGCCAGATTTCAGCCCGCCGTTGGCGTTCTGCGCTGGATCTGCCTTGGCACGATTGTGCAGGTCGTCACATGGCCTATGGGCTTCATCATCGTCGCCAAGGCGCGGCAGACTCTGTTTGTGGCCTGCGAGCTCGCATGGACTGTTGTGAGTCTCGGCCTCGCCTGGGTATGCATTGACAGGTTCGGTCTTGCGGGGGTCGGCATCGCCTTTTTCGGGTCGTACATCTTCCATGGGGTGCTGATCTACGCAGTCGTTCGCCGCGTCAGCGGCTTTCGCTGGTCACCCGATGTTGCCCGCACCGGTCTGGTCTTCCTGTTTGTGATCACCCTGACCTTTACCGGCTTCTACGTTCTTCCCTTTGCTGCAGCCGTCGTTCTCGGAAGCCTGACGACGATCGCGACTGCGAGCTACTCTCTGCGAGCACTCGTTCACCTGGTCTCGCCCGAGCAGATCCCTGCGCCGATCCGGCGTATCCTCCGCGGACTTCGCCTGATCCGCTCGCAGGAGGTCCCGTCTTGACTTCCAACCCGGTCTTCCCTTCTCCGTGCTCCGGACCCTCTGGGCCTTTGCCTCTGAACCCCCTTACCGTCTCGATCATTCTGGTTAACTGGAATTCCAAGGACTTCGTCGCGGCCTGCCTTCGCAGCATTACCGACACGGTGGAGGGGCTCACTCACGAGATCTTTGTCGTCGACAACGCCTCTTTTGATGGCTGCGGCGAGATGATCGCGGCTCAATTTCCGGATGTCCAGTTTCTCCAGTGCAGAGAGAATCTGGGCTTTGCCGGAGCCAATAATCTGGCCTTCGCTCGCAGCCGCGGTCGCACCATTCTGTTTCTGAATCCTGATACTGAAGTTCAGCAAGGCGCGATCCAGGCGCTCGTTGCGGCGCTCGACACCGCACCGGGCGCAGGCATGGTTGGAGCGCGTCTGCTTAACTCGGACTTCACGCTTCAGACCACCTGCGTTACGGCGTTGCCATCGATCTTGAACCAGACGCTCAACTCGGATCTCCTCCGCCACGCGTTCCCGCGGTGGCGCGGCTGGGGCATGCGAGCGCTCTATGACGGATCGGCCGAGCCGGTTGCCGTCGAGGCCATCTCAGGCGCCTGCATGCTGGGCACCCGGGACGTCTTCGAACGGGTCGGCGCCTTCAGCACAGCGTATTTCATGTACGCCGAAGATATGGATCTGTCGCTGAAGGTCGCACGTGCCGGAGCGGTGATCTATTATGTGCCCTCGGCCCGGATTGTCCATCACGCCGGCGGCAGCAGCTCCCGGCAGTCGGACTGGAGCTTCAGCGATCTTGTCCTGCGCGAGTCCCTGGTCCGCTTCTTTGCCGAGCACCGCGGAGCAGCCTATGCAGGCCTGTACCGCGTCAGCATCGCGCTGATGTCCGTTGTCCGCCTTCTTGTGCTCGTCCTTGCCTCACCCGTCCTGGTGCTCAGCGGACGTCGCCGCACCGTCGCTCGTGCCGCAAACAAGTGGTTTCACATCCTTCTCTGGTCTATCGGCCTCCAGCCGAGCCGACCGGCCTCCAGCCCACAGTCCGATAGGCCGTCTCTCCAGTCGAGAAGCTCTCGCGCGGCGAGGCCAGCCTCTATCACCGAACAGCCTCAGCGTTGAGCCGCGCCTTCACGCCCGGCAGTCTCCGAACCGCGATACACTCATGATCCTTATTGTCGGCATCCAGTTCGTGATCATTCTCAGCCTCGTCCTCGCCAGCCGGCGAAGGCTCGAGGACGCCTTTCCCGTATTGTGCTTCTTTCTGGTCCTGATGCCGCTTGAGTCGCGGCTGGTGGTTCCGGGCCTGTTCGACGTCAACACCATGCGGGTGTCGCTGCTCACGCTGTTGGTCCTTACGCTGGTCCGAGGGGAGCGTGAGGATCGCGAGCCGATGCCCCTCAAGCACCTGATGCTCCTGCACGTTGGCTGGGCGGTCTGCTCCACGCTCTACTCTCTTTCGGTCGCCACCAGTGCCAAGCAGCTTATCTCTCAGGTTCTCGAGTATTACCTGCTCTACTTCCTGCTCGTCCGTTCCATCACCCAGGTGCGAACCCTTTACAACATGGTCTTCGGCATCAGCATGGCGATGGCCGTATGCTGCCTCTTCGCTCTGCTCGAGGCATATGCCAGCTGGAGCATTCTTCGCATCTTCCCCTCCAATCTCTGGATCACCTACAACGGAGGCGTTGATCCGCTGTACATCGAGTGGGGGAGGGGCCTGAGAGTTCGCTCCACCTTTCCCCATCCGATTCTCTTCGGCGACGCACTCGCCATGAGCATCCCTCTCACGCTGTACCTGCTCAGCGTCTGGAAGCGAAACTCGCAGCGCATTCTCCTCTGGATCTCGCTCCTGCTGATGTTCTGGGCGATTTACAAGACCTCCAGCCGCGGCCCCTGGATCGCGACGATCCTCTGCTCGGTGATGCTGTTTGTCCTTATCCGTACGGAGGTCCGGAAGTATCTCCTCACGATTGCCCTTGTCACCGTCATCGCCCTGATCGCGCGCCCGGGGATCTGGTCGACAATTGAGGGTTTGTACTCCGCGAGTACCGACGCCACCAGTCCTGTCGGCTCTTCCTATCTTTACCGCGACGCGCTCAACGAAGCCGTCAAGAAGGCCGTGGCGAAGGAGCCCGGTCGCGCGCTGCTTGGATATGGCCTGGGAACCTTTCGCGAGCTCGGCCTCGACATACAGTTTCTCGATCACACCAACCGTTGGTATACCTGCGATAACAACTGGGCGGCCTTCCTCTACGAGACGGGCTATGTCGGTCTCCTTCTGATCGGCGCTCTTCTTGCGCACGCGCTTCTTATCGCCTTTCAAACCTATCGCCAGCTTCCCGCTCCTGAGGGGTACCTGAGCGGAGTTATCTTCATCGCGCTTAGCGGCTTCTACTTCCTTCTCATGAGCGTCGCGGGGTATAGCTGGGGCCAACAGGGCTACATGGCGTGGATTCTGATTTCAATCGCTGTCGCCCACGCTCGTCTCGCCCGCCAGGCAGCCGAGCAGGAAGAGAGTGAGGATCGCTACGAAGATCCGGAAACGGAGATGGAGCTCTATGTCGCCTGAGATGCTTCTCGACGCTGCATCGCCCGTGATGGCACGCACCCAGCCCCCCCAGCGCCCGCTTCGCGTCTGCATGCTGGCGTATGCCTTCTATGAAAGCGACACACGCATCCTCCAGTACGCCACCTCACTCGCGCAGCGCGGCGATGCGGTCGAGGTTATCGCTCTCCGCCGCGACTCTTCGCTTGCGGAGAGCGAGGTCGTGGATGGCGTCACAGTGCATCGCATCCAGTCGCGGACGGTCGATGAAAGAGGCGCCTTCGCCTACAGCAGCCGTGTGCTTCGCTTCTTCTGGCACGCGATGCGCTTTCTGAACCGCAGTCAGCGCGAGAGACCCTTTGATGTCGTTCATGTCCACAATGTCCCTGACTTCCTGGTGTTCGCGGCGCTCTCGTCCAAACGACGACGCCTGCCCATCATCCTCGACATCCACGATCTGCTGCCAGAGTTCTTTGCCAGCAAGTTCAAGGTCTCTCATACCTCCGTGCTCTTTCGCATGATGGCTTGGGTAGAGCGACGCTCCGCCGCCTTTGCCACCCACGTCATCATCGCGAACGACCTGTGGCGGGATCGGCTGGTCGCCCGCTCCTGCCCCGCGTCGAAGTGCACGGTGGTTCGCAACCGGCCAGACCTCGGCATCTTCAAGGCGCTCCCGAGGTCCGGCACGATCTCGTCCGGGAGATTTCAACTGACCTACCCCGGCTCGCTCAATGCGCATCAGGGACTCGACGTCGCGATTCGTGCCTTTGCCAGCATCGCCGATCTGATTCCCGACGCTGACTTCCACATCTACGGCGAAGGCGCCGCCAAGCCGTTGCTTATTGATCTGGTCGCGTCTCTTGGCATGGGGACTCGCATCTTCTTTCACGGGTACCTGCCGAGCCATGAGATCGCCGCCATCATGGCACGGACCGATCTCGCCATCGAGCCCAAGCGGTCTACCTCCGCCTTTGGCAACGAGGCCCTCAGCACCAAGATTCTCGAGTTCATGTCGCTCGGCGTCCCTATCATCGCCAGCCGCACCCGCGTACACGCTCTCTACTATGACGAGTCTCTGGTCCAGTACTACGACAACGACGACGCGCAGGAGCTCGCACGACACATCCTCCGCCTGAAGGCTGAGCCCGCGCTCCGAGCCACCCTCGTCGACAACGCGCTGCGCTACGTCGAGCAGAACACCTGGGACGCCCGCAAGCACGAGTACACCGCTCTGATTGACGTTCTCGCCTCCTCTCAACGCCCAACCGCACCTTCGCCACCCGGGGACATGCCATGACTCGATATCTCATCATTACGCCAGCACGGGACGAAGCGGAGTTCCTCGAAAAGACCATCCGTTCCGTTGTCAATCAGACGGTCCGCCCTGCCCAGTGGATTATCGTCAACGATGGATCGCGCGACGCTACCGGCGAGATTATCGATCGGTATGCGAGGCTCTACCCGTGGATTACTGCCGTCCATCGCGTCAACCGCGGATATCGCGAGGCCGGCCGCGGCGTCGTGCACACCTTCTACGATGGCTACGAGCACCTCGAGTCGCGCGACTGGGATTTTCTGGTCAAGCTCGACGCGGACCTCAGCTTTCCCGACGACTACTTCGAGAGCTGCTTCGCCGAGTTCGCCGCCGACCCGTCGCTCGGCATCGGGGGAGGCGGGATCTACCATGAGATCGGCGGTGAGCTGAGGATCGAGGCCAACCCGAAGTTCCATGTGCGGGGAGCGACCAAGATCTACCGGCGCGAGTGCTGGGATGCGCTTGGCGGCCTTGTTCCGTCGCCCGGATGGGATACGGTCGACGAGCTCAAGGCGAATATGCTCGGTTGGACAACCCGCAGCTTTCTTGATCTGCGCGTGTCCCACTACCGCTACACCGGGTCGGCGGACGGGGCGTGGAAGAACTGCGTCAAGGACGGCCGCGCCAACTATGTCGCCGGCTACCACCCGCTGTTCATGCTGCTCAAGTGCATCAAGCGCCTCGGCGAAAAGCCGTACCTCATGGGCTCGATCGGCCTTATGTGGGGCTTCCTCGCCGGTTACTGGAACTCCGCTCCACGCATCGCCGATCAGAAGCTCATCCGATATACCCGCAACCAGCAGCTCCGGCGGCTCATGCTGCAGGAGAGCATCTGGAAGTAGCTCCGCATGATGCGTGAGCTCTTCCGCACCGACAAGCCGAACGCGTGCCCGAGCTTTCTTCGGGCCGCCGGCAAACACGATCTCGAGGAACAACCGTGAGCATGGACGCCATTCCCGAAACACACATGTTGGACAGAACCGGTCTCGGCTCCTGCTCGCGGAGCGAGCACGTGAAGGGCGTCTTTGAGGACTCCCGTCATTACCTCAAGAGCCGCCGCGTGGATATTCTGTTTCGCACCGATACGGTGAAGACCTTTGCCGGCAGAATCGCGTGGACGCGTCTGCTCGACGTGGGCTGCGGCGACGGCACCATCTCGCTTCAGCTACTCCGTCCTGACAACCACCTCACGCTCATGGATCTATCCCGCAATATGGCTACACTCGCAAGCCGCAACGTACCGGAGGCACTGACGGGAAACGTCGACGTGGTGAACGGCAACTTCATGACCGCACCGCTCGACCCCAAGCCCTTTGATCTGATCGTCACCGTCGGTGTCCTGGCCCACGTCGACTCGCCCGACCTGTTTCTCGCCAGACTTCGGCAGCAGCTCCGTCCAGGAGGCCACCTCATCATCGAGTTCACCGATTGTCGTCATTTTGTCGGCCGTCTCGGACGCGCTCTCGACCGTCTCAAGGAGAAGGTCGCCCCAGCCAAGTACCAGACCAACAAGCTCTCTTCGCCAGAGGTCGCTGCGCTGTTCGCGAAGCATCAGCTTCGTCTCCTTGAGACCTTCCGCTACAGCCGAATCCCTCTACCCTTTGTCGGTCGCTTCCTCAGTGCCGGCCTCCAGCACAGGCTTGCGAAGCTTGTCTTTGGAGATGCAGAGAGGAACTCCAACGCCTCCTCAGGCAATGAGTACCTGTGCCTGCTCACCGCAGACTGAACATCCCGTACCGCGTCACCGCACAGCGAGAGACCCTATCCATGAGCTCAGTGCCCACGCTGCTTGTCCAACCCACAGCTCCTTCGAGGGCAGAGCCGCGCACATCCCCTCTCCGGCGGCGCGAGCTGAAACCAATCGCTGAACTGGATCCGCTCACCGATCCACGCTGGCCGGAGTTCGTCGCGGCGCACCCCCATTCCTCCGTCTTTCATACCCGAGCCTGGCTCCGGGTGCTTCAGGCGACTTACGGCTATCGGCCAGTCGTCTTTGGTGTCAACGCTGGCAAAGAGCTGATCGCCGCCGTCCTCTTCTGTGAGATACGCAGTGCGATCACCGGCAGGCGCCTGGTATCGCTGCCCTTTTCGGATCACTGCGAACCGCTTGCTGACGCAGAGACCCTGGACCAGATTCTTCGCCACGTCGGGGCCCTTCGAAGCATTCGTGGGTGGAGGTATATCGAGCTCCGGCCCGCCACGCCCTGCAGGCTGCCTCCTGCGGCGCACGTTCCCAGTCCGAGCGAGCGGTTCGCCCTTCACACCATCGATCTCCGGCCGCCTCTGGAAGAGATCTACAGCGGTCTTCACCACAGCTGCATTCGAAGAAAGATAAAGAAAGCAGAGAAGGAGGAGCTCGCCTACGAAGCCGGCAGATCAGAGGACCTGCTGCGGAAGTTCCGCCACCTCCTGCTGCTCACGCGTCGCCGACATCAGCTGCCACCACAGCCGACCTCATGGTTCAGCAACATCGTGCGATTCCTCGGGCCTGACGTCACGATTCATCTGCTCTCAAAGGGAGATACTCCCGTCTCGAGCATTCTTACCCTTCGACATCGCGAGGTGCTCACTTACAAGTATGGCTGCTCGGACTTCGCCTACAGCAATCTCGGCGGCACGCCGCTGATCTTCTGGAAGGCTATCCAAAGCGCCAAATCGGACGGCATTCGAAGCTTCGATCTGGGTCGCTCCTGCTTCGATGACCCCGGCCTCATTGCCTTTAAGGACCATCTTGGCGCCACAGCTTCGGAGGTCGTCTACCTTCGGACGCCGGCCGTATCGCCTCAAACAACAACCCTTCCGCCTCGGGCCAAGGCCTTGGCGCAGCAAGCATTGATCCGCCTGCCTGACCCCCTCTTCTCCGGGGTGGGCCGGCTCCTTTATCGCCACATTGGATAAGCTCGTCTGCCGCACTCTCGTCACCTCACAGAGCTCCCATGAACCAAGCCTTCCTTGACCACTTTCGCTGTCCGGGCTCCTTTGCAAACTTTGAGCTCACCGACACGGGCTCTCTCACGGCCGAACCGGGCTACTTCGGCTTCGGTGCCGATCTCATCTGCTACGGCCGGTCTGCTCTTGAGAGGCGACCGAGTCCTGAAGGATCGCTTCCCGATGCCCTTCCCGAGATCCGCAGCAACGGTTCTTCCTGGGTGCTTCCGTTTGATCCGACGGAGGTTGCCAACAATCTTCGCCACGAGCACTACGTCGATCGCACAAGGCCGCCGGCGTGGAAGCGGCTCTTCCGACTGATCTATTACGCTGTTCGCCCGGCGCTCTCGGTCTCGCTGCGCCGCCATCTGCAGCGAGTGTGGCTCCGGCCTGGAAAAGGGAGTGCCTTTCCAAAGTGGCCGGTTGATCGAAGCGTCGACCGCATGTTTGAGCGGCTGATGCAGCTTGCCGTCGAGAGCTCGCCTGGCAATCGCGTACCTTTCATCTGGTTCTGGCCGAAGGGTAAATCCAGCTGCGCCGTTATGACCCACGATGTCGAGACGGACGCAGGACTCAGGTTTGCCGGCGAGCTGATGGACCTCAATGACAGCTTCGATATCAAGAGCTCGTTTCAACTCATACCGGACGCACGCTACGCCGTCACCAAGGAGAGGATTCTCGCCATCAGGACCAGGGGCCACGAGGTGAACGTTCACGATCTGAAGCATGACGGTCACCTCTTTGACACGCATCCGCAGTTCCGTCTGGCGGCGCAACGGATCAACACGTTCGCGTCAGACTTTGGGAGCAAGGGTTTTCGCTCCGGCGCACTCTACCGCAACCAGGATTGGTTCGACTGCTTGGACGTGTCCTTCGATATGTCCGTCCCCAACGTCGCCGCGCTCGATCCGCAGCCGGGAGGCTGCTGCACCGTGATGCCCTTCTTTGTGGGCCGCATCCTGGAGATTCCGGTCACCGCCACCCAGGACTACAGCCTCTTTCACGTGCTCTCGACATATTCGCAGGAGCTGTGGAACGAGCAGATGCGCCTTATCCGGGAGCAACACGGGCTTCTCAGCTTCATCGTTCACCCTGACTACCTGGATTCGGAGCAGGCGCGCTCCGCCTACACACGTCTTCTCACCACGCTCGCTCACCTCCGCGCCGAAGACAATCTCTGGATTGCTCTACCCGGCGAGGTCGACTCCTGGTGGCGGCAGAGACACGAGATGCGCCTCGTCCAGCAGACGGGCGATGGCTGGAGACTCGAGGGACCCGGCTCCGAACGCGCATGTATTGCCTACGCCAGCATAGAAGGCGGCAAGCTTCACTACGACTTCTCGTGACGATTATGACTAGACACAGAGCGACAATGACGGTGGCGCAGCAGCTGCGGCTCCTGCTTTTTCTTCTGGTGCTGCTCGGCGGCCTTCCCGCCCGCGCCGCCACGATCCTCTATCTGGTCGCCCGGGATGCTTCAAGCGACACCCGATCACAGATCGAGGCGGCAGCCCGGTTCTATGGCTTTGACCTTGCGGTCAGAACGCTTGAGAACCCGACTGACGTCTCCGCCGCCCTGCGTGCCATGTCTGATCCGAGGTCGCTCGCAGTTGTCATCGATGCCCAAGCGCTTTCCAAGCTTCGTCTTGAGCAAGTTCTGGAAGCAAGGCACACGGGACAGCGTCAGCTTCCGATCCTGATCGCGGGAATCACGGACCGCACCCCCGCCGATCTCCTCGAAGTCTGGTCGTCCGGCGCCGTCACGTCCGCCCATTCCTCTGGGAACACTGCTGCCAGCTGGAATCAGGTCGCTCCGGACCCTGACCTTACCCGCCAGCTCGGTGGAGTCAGGCTTCCCCTTGCCGTGGGCAGCAGCGTCCTCTCGCTCGCCCTCGCCAACACACCCGCGGCAGAAACGCTGATGGAGCTCATGCCGACGAAGACTCCGTCGCCTACCTTTGTCCGCACCCGGGTTCACGGCCGGACCCATGATTCCGAGATCTTTTTTGCCACCGCGATCCACGCGCCCGAAGTCGCTCTGAGCCCCGATCCCTACCGGCAGCAGGCCATCTTCTCCAGTCTCGCCGCCCCGATGATCTTTTTGCGCTACGCCGGTGGAGATCAGGCCTGGCACACGCCTGGAAACTTTGCCAACTTCACTATCGACGATCTCTGGTTGCGCGAGCCTTACGGCCACGTTGACTTCAAGCAGCTCTTGCAGGAGTCGGAAGCGCACAATTTTTACACGACCATTGCCTTTATCCCGTGGAACTTCGACCGCAGCCAGCCGGCGGTGGCGACCCTCTTTCGCGCTCACCCCGATCGCCTCTCTCTCTGCATTCACGGCAACGATCATGTGCACCAGGAGTTCGGGCCGCTGGAGACGCATCCCCTGAAGCAACAGGCGCAGAATATTGAGATTGCGCTCGGCCGCATGGAGCGATTCAAGCAGCTCACCCACATCCCGTATGACGCCGTGATGGTGTTCCCGCACTCCATCTCGCCCGCGGCAACCCTGACCGCACTCAAGCAGGCCAACTATCTCGCCACCGTGAACTCGCTCAATGTTCCCTCCGACGCCAGCACACCGGCCGACACCGACTTTGCCCTCCGGACCGTCAGCCTCCACTTCTCTGACTTTCCCAGCCTCCGCCGATACTCGGCTGAGGCCGAGATCCCCGAGACGCAGATCGCCATCGACGCTTTTCTGGGCAATCCCATGCTCTTCTACGCGCACGAGAGCTTCTTTGCCTCCGGCATCACCGCCTTCAACGACACCGCCGACAGGGTTAATCGTCGACAGCCCGGAGTTCAGTGGAAGAGCCTTGGCGAGATCACCGAGCACCTTTACCTGGAACGTACCCTCGACGACGGCAGCATCTCCGTGCGCGCTCACAGCGCGTCCATTCGGCTCCGCAACAATCATGCGCAGGATAAGACCTACCTCGT
Organism: uncultured Acidobacteriaceae bacterium; assembly: GCA_964242875.1. Classification (GTDB taxonomy): domain Bacteria; phylum Acidobacteriota; class Terriglobia; order Terriglobales; family Acidobacteriaceae; genus Edaphobacter. Next base: position 14,690 of record CAXTCB010000008.1, on the reverse strand, counting down.
CGAAAAAGACGAGGACTTCACCTTGCCGCTCGCGGTTACGATTGCCGGTCAGCCGTATCCCTTCGAGAGGATCGGCACGAAGCTCGCGCTGCGGCTTTCCGTCCCGGCCGGAGAGGAACGGCAGATCGACGTGAAGTACGGCACGCCGACTGGCTCTCACGTCGTCGACATCGCAAGAAGCTCTCCGCGGATCGCCGTGATCCGCCTGCTGTCTGACTTCCGCGATAACTTCGTCTCAAACACATCGCTGGGCCGCCGCTTCATCCACTCTTATGTGGACTCTGGCCAGCAGTGGAATCGGGGATTCGCTGCCCTCGTGGTCCTCATTGCCGGCGCGATCTTCCTTCGCCGTTTCAAGAACCAACGAGCCGCAGTACCGTCCACGTCCGTCACCCCCTAGGCAAGTTCCACCGGCTCAACAGATCCGACTCTCTCACCCGGATTCGGGGAGCTCCACACCGTATCTGATCGGTTCTGCCGAGCCGGCACCCTCCACCTTAGTTGCAGGCCCGGCTCTCACTGAGCTGATACCATGGCCGCACGATATGGTGCCGATGCATGCTCGACAGAAGCTCTCGGCAGAGATCGTCTTCGCATCGGCCGTCATGTCCGATTCGCCCGGCCCTCCTGAGATGGATTGGCGAGATACCTTGCGACCCTGCGCAGAAAGTCCCTTTTGAGGTGTCCGGCATTGCGATTTCATACGAGACATTCGACCGTTCTCCCTGCGCTGTTGCTGCTGCTTCTGTGCACGGCAGTTCAAGGCTTCTGTGCCAATTTCTACGTGCGCAAGGGCGCCAGCGGCACCAACAAGGGAACCGACTGGAACAACGCCTGGAACGAGATGAATCAGATTAATTTTGGTGCGCTTGCCTGTGGGGATACTGTCTGGATCGCGGGCGGTTCGTACACCACGGCGCTCACCGGCAAGATCTCCTGCACGGCAGGAAGCGTGCTTACCGTGCAGCGCGTGCTTGCCAGCGACGCAGTTCCCGCTGCTGCCGCCGGGTGGAGTGCAACCTACGACAGCCTGGTCACACTGCCCTTCATAGACGTGCCCGGACCCGCAGCGTACATCACCATCAGCGGTCGCAAGGCGTACGGCATGCAGGTTCTGGTTCCCGGCACCAGCGGCGACGGCATCGACGGCGGCGAAGGAACTCGCAGCGGAACCAGCCAACCTATCGACCACATTACCTTCACGTATATCGAGATCTTTGGCCCCGCCTGCGTCGAGAGCGCAAGCTGCACGAACGGTGGCATCGTCGGGGTGAACATCATGCCCTACTGCGAGGGTGCCAATCGCACCAACATGCTCTTCGATCACATGAGCATTCATCGCACGGGTGAGGCCTTTCGAGGCTGCGGCTGGGACTCCAGCACCGTCCAGTACAGCCTGATCTACGACACCGCCAACGACGGACAACAGCATGAAGACATTCTTTACTCCAATCCGCCCTATCAAAACGTCACCTGGCGCTATAACAAGATCTTTCAGTCACCAAACGATGGACTCTTCTTTGAGTATGGAACCGGAGCTGTCAACTTCGCCTTCTACGGTAATGTCGTCTATCACTCGGGCGGCTGGCTGATCTGCTTCAAGAGTGCAAGTGGCCAGCAGTTCGGCCCGGTCTTCATCTATAACAACACCTTTGAAAACGACGGCACCTTTGGTGACTATCAACCTGCCTTTTTGGGGTTCTCCGGCATGGTGACGGGCAGCGAGGTGGCTAACAACATCTTCGAAAATGTGACTTCGGATGCGGAAGATGCACCGCCGAAGCCCAGCTACAACGCCTATAGCGGCAGCAGCGACGGGGGCACCGGATCGTTTACCTTCAGCCCAGGAGCGCTCGGCGCCAGCACAATGTTTGTCAGTGAATCGCCTGCGAATCCGATCGCAGCCGACTTTCATCTCACGGCTCTCGGGTCGACAACCTTTGCCTCCGGAAAGTCGCTCCCAGCGCCGTACAACATGGACCCGGACGGCAAGACACGGGGTGCAGGCGGAAAATGGACGATCGGCGCCTACCAGACGTCGACAACGACACCGGCAGCACCAACCAACCTTAAAGGTGTTGTTCACTAAAGTCGGATCGACCTGCTCTTCGCGTTCGGCGTCCTGTCCACCAGCCATGTCTCTCCGCCGTGTGCGCTTTCTCCCAAGCGCGTGCGGTGCAGCGTCTACCAGACGCTTCGATAGCTTCCAGCTACGTCATCCTCGATCTCTCGTAGCACAGTACACTCCGAGCTCCGGCGGTTCCCTATGTACGAAGCAGAAGCAAACACCTTGACGGCGTCTCGCGACGTCCTCTCATCCGAAGTGGCAGCCGCGTTTGCCGGTCTTGATGGCAAACTCTCTACGCGAACCGTCCTTTCATGGAGCGAGCACTGCACCGAATGCGTCTGGCCCACCTGCTACACCACCTGCGACCTGTACAGTCCACGTGTGGACGGCCGATGCCGCCGCTTCGTGGACGGCATGGTCCGGATGAACTGTCCCGAAGCTGTCAACGGCTATCTCCTTAAGATTCGCTTTAAGCAGTGGGGGAAGCTCTGGACGCCGGGTAACCTTAATCTTCGCTCGCTGTCCCGCGCGCGTCGCATAGAAAACCGCGATCACAGCATCGGCACTGTCCTGCACACGTTGCCCATGCCCGCTTCGGTCCGAAACGTTATCGTCGGCAAGCGGTACGGCCTGAAGAAGAGGCTGGCCAGCCGCCCCGCTTCCGCGCACATGACACCCACATCCTTTCTGCTCGAGTGTTATAACCCCTGTGATTACGAGGTTCCTCTTTCGCTCACCTTCCGCTCGGCCGGCAAGAACAACAAGATTCCCTTTCAACGGCTCGCACCTCTCGCGCCCGGTTTCCAGCTGGTCAGGATTCCCTTCGATGAAATCGCAGCCGTGGTCGATCTCAACGCGCCCTTCAACATCGAGCTCATCCCCAACAATTTCGAAAACGAGGTCACGCTTTACTTCGGCCTCATGGAATTCGTTGAGGAGGTCGAGCAGGAGCAGACGACCGGTGGAATCAAGTGCGTCATCTGGGACCTTGACAACACCCTTTGGAACGGCGTTCTGGTTGAGAGCGATGCCTCCGCCCTGCATCTCAAGGCCGGCATTCTCGACGTTATGCTGACACTCGATCGGCACGGTGTACTTCAGTCCATAGCCAGCAAGAATAATCATGACGAGGCTCTCGACATTCTGAAGCGTCTTCAGATCGATCATCTCTTCCTCTATCCCCAAATTTCCTGGTCGCCCAAGGGCGAGGGCATCCGCGCCATCGCGCAGCACCTCAATATCGGGGTACCGTCCATCCTTTTCGTCGATGATTCGGAGTTCGAGCTCGCGGAAGTTCAATCCTCCTGTCCCGGTGTCCAGATCATGGATGCCGCCGAGTTTCGATCGCTGCTCCACATTCGCGAATGTCAGCTGCCGGTCACCAAGGAGAGCGTCAGCCGAAGGGAGATGTACGTAGTCGAGCGGGAGCGAAAGGCCCTTGCGAGCAGTTTCAAGGAGGACTACAAAGCTTTCCTCAAACACTGTGAGATCCGGCTCACGATCACTCCCCTTGCCGAAGCAAATCTGGAGCGTGTCCACGAACTCACCCAGCGCACCAATCAGATGAACTTTTCCGGAACCCGTTACGATCGCGACCGTCTGCGCGCGATCATTGATACGCCATACCTCGAAAGCTACGTGCTCACCTGCGATGACAGGTTTGGCAGCTATGGCATCGTAGGTTTCGGTCTGGTCGACGTTCGTACGCCGGTCCTCACGGATCTCATGTTCAGCTGCAGAATCCAGTCCAAGCGCATCGAGCACGCCTTTCTGGGCCACATCGTTACCCGCTACACCGGACCCGGCAGTGGAGAGTTCCATGCGCTCTACCGCAGAACCCCACGCAATGCTCCCTCCGGACAAGTCTTCGCCGACCTCGGGATGGAAGAGGTCGGAGTTGCTGACGGCGTTACCTCACTCGTGTTTCCGTCCGGACGTGAGCTTCTCAATGACGGCATCGTCGAGCTGGTCTTCGAGCAGCATGACACCACGCTGGGGCAAACCGCATGACAGTCCGCTCCCGACTCGGCTCACTCCGCAGGACTCTGCTGAGCTCCGTCTACACACGCCCCCTGCCCCTTGAGGGCCGTGGCCCGGTCGTCTCCTTCTGCTTCGACGACTTCCCCCGCTCGGCGTACAGCACTGGCGGCGTCATCCTCAAAAGCTTTGGCGCACGCGGGACGTACTACGCGGCTCCCGGTCTTCTGGATTCCAGCAATGCTCTGGGCGACCAACTTACACGTGTCGATATGGAAGATCTGCTACGCGACGGCCACGAACTCGGCTGCCACACCTTTCACCACAGCTCCTGCCGCAGCCTCTCGCTCAGCGCCTTTGAGCATGACGTCAGCCGCGGCCGCGAAGTGCTCCGTGAGCTCACCGGGTGCGACCCCGCAAACTTCGCTTATCCGTACGGGCATGTCTCTCTTAGCGCCAAACGCAACATTGGGTTCCAGATGGATAGCGCGCGTGGCATCTACGGCGGCATCAATACTCCCGTTGCTGACCTCAACCTGCTGCGAGCGAACAGCCTCTACGGCGACCTTGATCAAAGTTCACAGGTTGAAGCGTTGCTTGCTGAAACCTGCAGATGCTCGGGCTGGCTCATCTTCTACACCCATGATGTCCGGCAGAGACCATCTCCCTTTGGCTGCACACCTGCTCTCTTCGAGCGCGCCGTCACTCTCGCCGCAGAGAGCGGATGTGCCATCGTTCCGATACGCTCCGCGTTAGCCGGCTTCCGCACCGCAGCCGAAGTTGGTTCGTCCAAAGCAGAATCGCCCGCCACTCCGGCATAGAAAGAGTCGCCATGCACTCCGCCGCTGTTCTCCAACCGCAACTCCGAAGTCCAGACTTCGCCGACGAAGCTCGACCGAAGGCCCGACTGAGCTCCGTCGACGTTGTGATCCCGTGTTACAACTACGCCCACTATCTCCGGAGCAGTGTCCAGAGCGTTCTTGCGCAACCTGGAGTGAATGTTCGCGTGCTCATCATCGACGATTGCTCCTCGGACGAGACCCCCGCCATCGGCCGGGAACTCGCCAGCTCTGACCCGCGCGTTACCTTCCGCCGACACGAAAGGAATAGAGGCCACATCGCCACTTACAATGAGGGCCTTCTTGGCTGGTCCACCGCTGAGTATTGCGTGCTGCTCTCTGCCGACGACCTTCTCGCGCCCGGTTCACTGGATCGCGCCGTCAGCCTCATGAATGCCGACCCGAGCGTCGGCATGGTGTACGGCAGCACGATCCACTTCTCCGATGAGCTCGTACCCTCTTCTCTTAGGGATCTTCCTTCCGGCCAGAGGCGTTGGTCCGGTACGCAGTGGCTCGAGCTCCGCTGCCGTGCCGGCTACAACGTCATCACCTCTCCTGAGGTCGTCGTTCGAGGGAGTGTGCAGCGCGCTGTCGGCGGGTACCGGCCCGATCTCCCCCACGCTGGTGATCTTGAGTTATGGCTCAGGATCGCGGCCGTGTCTGACATTGCCTATATCTCCGGTGTTCCCCAGGCCTTCTACCGTGTGCACCAAAAGAGCATGATGCGCACCGTGTACCACGGAAGCTTCGTCGATCTCCAACAGCGAAAGGCTGCCTTCGACAGCTTCTTCGACCATAATCAGCACCTCCTCGCGCATGCCGACGAGCTCCGCGAGGCAGTCAATCGCACGCTCGCTCGCGAGGCACTCTGGGATGCCTGCCGCGCCTACGATCGCGACGACCTCGAAACCATACGGGTTGACGACCTCATCCGGTTCGCCACGGACACATGTGCCGATGTGACCTCGCTCCCGGAGTTCCGTGCTCTCCGCCGTCGTCAGTGGCTGGGTCCTGTTTTTTGCAATCGCACCCAGATTTTTGCTGTTCCGGCCCTCGTCCGCAAACTGCGCAGATCAGCGCTCAAGCGGCGTTGGCAGAACCACGGCGTTTAGCCAAATAGAGGAAAGATGGCATTGAAAACCAGACTCGAACGCGCCGTTGTGCAATCTCGCCGCCGGTACCGGCAGGCTGTGCAGCTTTCCAGGAGCGAAGGGGTCAGCGGATTCACCGATCGCGCCCGACGGGCGGCGGCTTCGTGGCTCACCCCCCGCTCTGCCCCGGCGCCCGTCCGCAGGGAGGATTTGATGCGCGTCGATCTGGCGCATCCCTTTCAGCCGTCCATCCCTCCCGTAGTGCCGGGTAAGCCACTCCTCGCCAACTGGGTCACCACACCGCCGGCACCGGGCTCAGGAGGTCACACCACCCTTTTCCGGATCATTCGTTACCTTGAAGCGCACGGCTACACGAATCGCGTTTACTTCTACGACGCCTACCGCAGCGACCAAGCCTACTTTGAATCGGTGGTGCGCGACTACTACGACTTTCACGGTCCCATCGCCAGTGTGGACGCCGGCATGCACGATGCACACATCATCATGGCGACCGGCTGGCCCACGGCATACCCCGTCTTTAACTCACGCTGTGCCGGCAAGCGCTTTTACTTCGTCCAGGACTTCGAGCCTCTCTTCTACCCCGCCGGCACCACGAGTTCTCTTGCCGAGAGCACTTACAGGATGGGGTTCCACGGGATAAGTATCGGGAAGTGCTTCGCCGATAAGCTCACTGGCCAATATGGGATGACGGTCGACACCTTTGACTACGGCTGCGATATCGCACAGTACCGTCGCGCCGCCAGTTCTCCGCGCTCGGGTATTGTGTTTTACGCTCGCCGAGACAACGCCCGGCGCGGATACGAACTCGGTCTCATGGCTCTTGAACTTCTCGCAGCGCGCAGACCTGACATCGACATTCACATCTACGGCGACAAGATTGGCAAGCTTCCCTTTCGCTTCATCGATCACGGCCGAATCTCTCCTGCGGAGATCAACGACATCTACAACCGCTGCTACGCCGGCCTGAGTCTGTCCTTTACAAACGTCTCGCTCGTCGCCTTGGAGATGCTGGCCGCCGGATGCATTCCCGTCGTGAATGAAACTCTCGAGGTCCGCACCGATCTCGACCATCCCTTCGTCCGGTACGCACCGGCTTACCCGCAGGCTCTGGCGGCACAGCTTGAAGCCATCCTCAACGTGGACGACTTCGATGTCATCTCAGCTGAGGCCGCCAGCAGCGTCCACACGAAGACGTGGGACGAAGCTGGTGCGACTGTTGACGCGATCCTTCGCCGCGTTCTTGCGACCGCTGCAACAGCTATCCCCTGATTCGACAAGCGGCCTACTTAGCCCGGGACTTTCGGTCATTCTTCAGCATTAAGGGACTGAGACCGTGATCTCGTTCGAAGCGCTGCTTTCCGCTGCGGTCGCGTCCACACTCTTCACCACGTAGGTGTAGGTCGATCCACTCGCGAGCGCAGTATCCACGTAAGCCGTCGAGGTGAGCGGAGTCCGATTCACCAGCTGCGACGTTCCGTTGCCCAGTGCCCGATAGAGGTTGTAGCCAGCCACCGGGTCAAGGGATGAGATCGGGGCATCCCAGCTTAGATCAACCTCGTGAGCCAGAGCCACGCCGGTGCCACTGAGCGCAACGAGCGCCGAGTCGCCGATCGTCGAGTTGCTCGTGATCGTGACCTGGCCTCTGTCCGATCCAACAGACGCCGGCTCGAACTGTACCTTCACCGTTGCGCTTTGGCCGGGAGCCAGCGTGACGGGAGAGCTTCCGCCAACCAAGTTGAAGCCGGATCCCGTAATCGCGACCGAGCTGACCATGACTGCCTGTGTTCCGGTTGACGTCAGGGTGATGGTTTGCATCGCGGCCTTGTCCACCGTGATGGTTCCAAAGCTCAACGCCGTAGCACTCACCGTCAGCTGTGGAATCAAGATCGCCGTCCCTGAGCCGTTCAAAGCAACAACCGCCGTCGCTCCGCCTGCCGAGTCGCTGCTGATCGTGAGCTGTCCGGTCGAGCTTTCAGCGATGGTCGGCACAAATGTTACCTGGGCAATGAGCGACTGACCCGGATTCAGCGTCACCGGAAAACTCTCGCCGGTAATGCTGAAGCCAGCGCCCGTGATCGATGCCGACTGGATGGTTACTGCCGCTGTTCCGGAAGAAGTTAGCGTGAGTGCCTGCTTCGTAGTCGTTCCGACCGGCTCGGGGCCGAAGGTAAGGGTCATCGCGCTGAGCGTAAGCTGCGGTTTGGGTGCGGCCGTAGTGGTTCCACTCAAGGAGACCAGCGTCGTCGCCCCGCTACTCGAATCGCTGCTCAGCGTAAGCTGTCCAGTTATCGATCCCGTCGTCGTCGGCGCAAAGCGGACCTCCAATGTGATCGATTGCCCCGCGGCTAGTGTCACCGGGGTGCTGGCGTTCACAAGGCTAAAGCCCGCGCCCCTGATCGCCTCCGCGCTTACTGTTACCGGCGAGGTTCCAGTGGAGGTCAGAGTCAGCGCCTGCGTCGTCGACGAGTTGACCGTAACCTCTCCAAAGCTTAGCGCCCCTGCGCTCACCGTGAGTTGCGGGACCGAAATCGCCGCTCCGTCACCCTCGAGAGATACCACCGAGGTGTCGCCGCTTGTCGAGTCGCTCTTGATCGTCAGCAGCCCATCCAGTGTCCCCGACCTCGCCGGGTCAAACTCTACCTGCAGCGTCGTAGACTCCATCGGGTTCAGGGTGATGGGCAGCGTACCGCCCGAAAGTGTGAATCCCGCGCCGGTGACCGTCGCCGCGCTTACAGAAACAGGGGCGGTTCCCGTCGAGGTTATGGTCAGCGACTGCGTCGTTGGCGAGCTCACTGTTACAGTTCCGAAGCTAAGCTTCGCGGCGCTGAGGCTCAACTGCGGATTCGGCGCCGGTGTGCTTGTGCCGCTCAGAGAAATGGTGGTCGTCTCGCCGCTTTTCGAATCGCTCGTCAGCACCAACTGGCCTTCCATGAATCCTGCCGTCGTTGCCGCGAACTGCACCTGCAGCGTCGTCGACTGATGTGGCGCCAGGACGGCCGGGACGCTTCCACCAACCAACGTGAAGCCTTCACCCGTGATCGTGGCTTTGCTGACCGTGATCGGAGAGGTCCCGGTCGACGTCAGTGTCAGAGCCTGTGTCGTCGCGGAATCGACCGTGACCCTGCCAAAGCTCAATGCAGCAGCGCTCACAGTAAGTTGTGGGCTGGGCGCAGGGGCACCCGTACCCTCGAGCGCCACCAGCGTCGTTCCACCGGTAGTCGAGTCGCTGTTGATTGTTAGCTGCCCATCCGACGTCCCCGTCGAAGTTGCCTCGAATCGAACCGGCAGTGTTGTCGACTGCATCGGGGCCAACGTGATGGGCAAGGTTCCAGCAGAGAGAGAGAATCCATTCCCACTGACTGTCGCGGAGTTTACCGTTGCGGGTGCCGTCCCGGTCGAGGTAAGGGTCACCGCCTGCGTGGTTGCTGAGTTCACCGTGACATCTCCAAAACTAAGCTTGGTCGCGCTGACGGTGAGCTGTGGGCGCGGTGCCGAAGTGCCCGTTCCGCTCAACGAGATATGTGTCGAGGACCCGCGGTTCGAGTTGCTGTTCAGCAGGAGTTGGCCGGTTATTGTGCCGATCGTGGTCGGCGCGAAACGAACTCGGAGCGTCGCTTTTTGACCCGGTGTCAGGGTCGCCGGGAGCGGCACTCCGCTCAACGAAAAGCCCGCACCCGTGATCGTTGTCGCGGTCACCGTGACAGGAGAGATACCCGTCGACGTAAGGGTGATCGTCTGCGTTGCCGCGGAGTTCACGGATGTACTTCCAAAGGCCAGCGCGGTTGCGCTCAAGCTCAGTTCCGCATCTGCTGCCGCTGTGGCGGTCCCACTCAGGCCAATGAACGTGCTGTTGTTTCTCCTACCCCAGCCAATGGCAATCCGCCCGGTAGTACTGCCCTTCGAAGTTGGCGCAAACTGCACCTTCAGCGCGAGAGGTTGTCCTGGGTAAATCGTCAGCGGCAGACTCAAAGCGGACACGCTGAATCCCGACCCTTCCGTCGTGAGTGAGTTGATAGCCATCGGGTATTTGCCGGTCCAGCTCAGGTTTAATGTCTGCGAATCGACTGATCCCGTTGGGATGCTGTTGAAGCTAAGCGCTTCCGGGCTTGCCACCAGTTGTCCCCCTCGTGCGCCCCGCCCGTACATCTGCAGTTGCGCGAGGGGCTTCGCCGAAGAATCCATGACCGTCAACTCTCCGGAGAAATCGCTTTCCGCGGCCGGCGCGAATTTCACCTTCACGGCGTGGCTGCCTCCCGCTGGAATGTTGATCGGCATCTGATCCGCGCTAGTCAGGGCAAACATTTGACCGGCAACGCCGATCTGCGAAATCGTGACCGGCTCGGACGCTGGGTTCGAGAGAGCGATGCTGCTGTTCGCCAACTCGCCCACACTCACGTCCCCAAAGTTCAGGGAGACCGGCGAGATGGTCAGTGCGCCCCCGGCCGACGGAACCCGGCCAGAACCGCAGCCCAGCGTTGCTCCAGCGACACAGCCAGAAGCCATCGTCAACATGAGCGCGCGGCATAAGCGACGGGCGCGCACTCGCCGAACCTTCTGCCTATCTAAGCAAAGGTGTTGGAATTGACGGGAGTTCTCCGAACTCACGACACGTGGCCGCCGAAGCGACAAGGATGTAGGAATAAGTGGCACGGATTCACCTCTTCAGCTCGAAATGGCATGGTAAGAGGCAGTAAAAGGAGGTGGGGTGACTGCGCGTCCCTGCGCAACAACCATGGGTTGCTCGGGTCCTTTGCTCTCCCAGCTTTACATAAGAACAACAAGCGATGCAGGTTCAGGCGAGACAAGGATCAACAAGCAACAGGTGAATCAAACCCAAATTGAGAATCGCACACCACCAGAGCGAGGCGCAATAACACGAATTCGCCATACTGGAATTCTCGCCGCGCGATGGTGTTTCGGCCGGGTGGTGATGTAGATCCGCAATCTGGGACTGTGCTGACGAATTTAGACGCTCGGGACCATGCCCCCGTTCGCTGCACCCGGCACCTCTCTGCAAATACATGTTGCTCGTCCTTGCCGGTTGCCTCTCGAGGGTGCCGTAGTGAGGCTGCAAAGGCAGATAACTGCCTTGCGCAGACGCGAAAGTCATCGATGTCCCCCTCCGCGTTGAGCACCGGAGAGTTCATCATTGCTTGTGCGAAGGACGCCTGCAGATGGCAGCGCGACCAGCGGCGAAGAAGAGGAACCACAGAAACATACAGGTCGCCTGTGATTGGTACTTTCGGAGGTGGGTTCGACACCCAAAGTCTTCACCATCTTTGTTACAGGAGCGCGTTTTGCAGCACCTGGCCGGACGACGTCAGGCTCCAAGATCAAGTTCGACAACGTCGATCAGAGGAACAAGCCACGTCAGCAGGGCCAAGTGGGCAGGATGGATTTCGTAAGCCTTGAAGGCGGCGCGATCCTGGAAGTGCATTACACCGCCGAAGCTGTAGCCATTGCCGCGTTCCGAGAGATTGTGGCCTGCATGCGTCTGGAGGAGGCCGGGGATGACGCCCTGGAAGGCGCGAATCTCCTGCTCGGCTTGCTGTTGCTGCGCCACTGTGGTGTCCTCCCTCCACTTGAAAGCAAAGACGTGAACGAAGGTCGATTCAGACGCGTTTGGCAAAGAGAACTCCAGTCGATGATGCCTTCCAAGAGTATCTGACGCTGTTTGGGCGAGCACATAGCTTTCTCTACGAGCCTTTAACCCCTTGGATGGCCAAGCAAGACGGCATACGTCTGTATGGTCCTTCTGCTCTTATGAAGCTCATCCCGACTGTGAAGGCTCGACCAACGTAGAGGCACAACGACAAAGCGAGTTGTCGGACAACGCCCTAGCGCGGCAGCACGGCGCGTTCTGCGATAGTCCGGTAGGGTTCGTGCGGGGCGGTAATGTTCGTATACAGGAACTGCACGCCGATGATGAGGAGCCACACCCAAAGGGCGAAGCGGAGAGGACGCTTGGGGATGTATTTGCTGGTGAGGGTGCCGAGCAAGACGCCGCCTAGGCCGCCCAGGATGAGGTTACGGAGGAGGTCGGCGTGGGCGGGGTGCTGCGACCAATGCGCGCCGCTGCCGGCGAGCGAAAGGACGAAGCCAAAGAGGATATCGGTGCCGACGACCTGCGCGGGGGAGAGCGCGCTAAGCGAGAGAAGGGCAGCCGTGCCGAGGGCTCCGGCGCCGGCGGAGGAGAAGCCGACTTCTGCGCCGACGGGAAGCATGAGGAGCGGGAGAAGATAGCGGCGGCTGGGTGTCTCGGTGCGTTCGCGCACGGCGCGAAAGGAAAAAGCGATCTGCCAGATAGCGGTGAAGACGAGGACGCCGCCGAGCAGGCCGTTCATGATTTGTTTGAGGCCGGCGGCGTCGAGGTGGCGGAGGAAGATGGCGCCGACGAGGACGCCAGGGAGGCCGCCGAGGAGCATAAGACCGAGGACGCGCCAGGAGACCTGTTTGCGCCAGATTTGAGTGGGGACGAGGGCGAGTTTGACGGCGGCGGAAAAGAGCAGGCCGGTGGTGACGGCGATGGGTGTGGGGACGTGCAGGAACAGGATCAGGAGCGGCGTGGTGATGGTGCCGGCGCCGACCCCAGTGAGGGCGATGAAGGTCGCGATGATAAAGCCGATGAGGACCTGCATGTGGCTCGATTCCGGTACTAGCGTGCGAGAGGTGGAGGCGATCTAGGTGATGGGGGCGGTTTGGATGTGAATGCCGCACTCCACCTTTTTGCCAGCCCAGCGGCCGGAGCGGGGATCGTTGGGATCGGTCGGAATAGAGGTACAAGGCTCACAGCCGATCGAGGTGTAACCCTGGTCATAGAGCGGCAGGAGCGGGATGTTGAAGTAGGTACAGAGCTGCCAGACGTCGCGCGTGGACCAGTCGGCGAAGGGGCTGAGCTTGAGGACGGTGACGCCGGAAGGAAGAATGAAGTCGGCGCGTTCTTCGAGTGCGGTGCGGCTGCGGGCCTGCTCGCGGCGAAGACCGGTGAGCCAGAGTTTGTAGCCGGCAACGGCACGAAAGAGGGGCTCGACCTTGCGGATGGCGCAGCAGCGATCGGGGCCGAGCTGGTGCAGGAGGCCGTGCTCGGCTTCCTGCTCGGCGACGGTGGTGGCGGGGATGAGGTTGGTGAGGTTGAGTTGCCAGTCAGCAGCGATGCGGTCGCGGTAGGCGTAGGTTTCGGCGAAGTGGTAGCCGGTGTCAAGGAAGAGGACGGGGATGTTGGGGCGGAGCTCGCGAGCGAGCCAAAGGAGGAGAACGTCTTCGGCCTGGAAGGAGCAGGTGAGGCAGGCGTCGTCTTCAAGGAGAGGAGAGAGTTCGCTCGCGAGGAGAGTGCGGACGTGGGCGAGTTTGGCCTCGAGCTCGGGAGAGAGATCTGTAACTACTTCGGGTGTGATGAAGTGGGTGCTCATTGTGGCGAGCCTTTCTGCTGTGCCTCGTACTGACGGAAGAGAGCGAGGATGCTGCTGGTGGCTTCGGCGAGCGAGGTCTCGGCGAGGGTGCCGGAGGTGGTGAGATCGCCGACACTGGCGTGGAAGGCCAGATCTGCTGACGCGCTGATGGTGAGAGCGACGGCACCTTGTGGAGCGAGGGCTTCGGCTAAGGACTGATCGACGCGGAGGGTGAAGACGCCGCGGTTGAAGAGTGCGCGCTCGACTGCGTCGACGAGGCTGGTCGGTGCGTGGAGGGCGAGAACGGCTCCGGGATGGCCCCAACGATGGAAGCGATCGGCAAGGGTGACGGGGCCTTCGAGGACCGGAGCGGCGGAGGTGCTTTCGGCAAAGCGGCGGATCATGCCGGCGGCGACGGTGGCGTTGGTTTCGGGGTCGATAAGGATGAAGGCGCCGGTGGTGCGATTGCTGGCGTAGGCGTCCGCGGCGAGAGGAAGGACGGTTTCGATGTCGACGAGGGCGATGCCGTTGAGGGCGAGCGTGTCGGTGGCTTGCGTTGCGAGATCGATGCCGAGGGCGTGCTGGATGGTGCCGACGCGGGCCAGTACGGTGCGGGCAGTGTGCTTGAGGAGATAGCGGCGACTGGGATCGAGCGAGGTGGCGTCCATCCAGACGAGCGACGCGGTGAAGTGGTTTGTAACCGTGGATGATTCTTGCACGGAGGAGAGCAGATCGCCGCGGCTGATGTCGATTTCGTCTTCGAGGACGAGGATGATGGAGCTGGGATGGGCGGCTTCGGGAAGATCGCCGTCGAAGGTGACGATGCGGGCGATGCGTGAGGTGCGACCGGAGGGGAGAACGACGATAGGGTCGCCAATGCGGATGGTGCCGGAGGCGATCTGACCAGCGAAGCCGCGGAAGTTGTGGTTAGGACGGACGACACGCTGGACGGCGAAACGGAAGGGCTGTGACTGCTCAGCGACGGAGACGGGGATGGTCTCGAGAAGGTCGAGCAGGGTGGGGCCGGTGTACCACGGCATGTTGTCGGAGGCGCGGGCGACGTTATCCCCGGCGAGGGCACTGACGGGAACGAAGAAGAGCTCGGTGTTGTGGGTCCCGATCTGATCGCCGAAGTTGATGGAGGCGAAGAACTGAGTAAAGTCGGCGACGATGCTGTCGAAGATGGCTTGATCAAAGTCGACGAGGTCCATCTTGTTGACGGCGATAAGGACGTGGCGGACGCCGAGGAGGGCGGTGATCCAGGCGTGACGGCGGGATTGCGGAAGGACGCCTTTGCGGGCGTCGA
>CAXTCB010000007.1:0-55258 GCA_964242875.1 uncultured Acidobacteriaceae bacterium | reverse complement strand
AGGCGAAGTGATCGGCGGCGAACTGCTGGATGGCCAGAGCGGACGATTCGACCTGCAATCCGAGTTCACGGTTCGGTGCGACGATGGCGCATGCTTTACCGTTCACGGCTGGCTGGTCGATGTCGCGATTCTGAACGAACCTGCGGAATGGGTGATGTAGCGCATGCCACGCCTTTTACAGCGGTCCATCTGCTGCCCCTGCGGGAACGATAAAGTTCTCGCCTTGGGTCTCTGTGCGACTTGCTACACGCTGAAACGGCAGGACGAGGAATACTTTGGTGGGCACAGGGAAGCGGTGCTGACCCGCGACGGGAATCGGTGTGCCGTTCCTGGTTGCACCACGTTGAAGAGAGGGAAGCGGTCGATTGCAGTCCACCACCGCAAGCCGGGAAACAGCGACCCAAAGCTGATGATTACCCTTTGTCTTGCCTGCCATGCCAAGGTGACTCGGACACTACATTTGCGCCGGGAGTGGCCTCCGCTGCTGCGAACACTCTGGCGAGAGCAGCATTCCAAAGGACACGAACAGACGATTTTGAGCTTCTCTGAGAAAACGTCGCCTGCAGTACTCGTACCACTGTTCGATGAGGAGTCGAAGTGAGGTAAAACTGATCGCGCTACAGGTGTTCGCTCCCACTTAGCTGGGTCACTCGCCTTCGAACTTCCTCCCGCGTGGTTCGTACTTCCTCCATCGGACGCCCTTTCGGGTCTGGGAGAGGCCAGTCATTTCGTCGCAGTCCTGGAACATAAGGACACTTCTCGCCGCACCCCATCGTAATCAGCAGACTCGCATCGGCAACTCAGCCGGTGACGGCTTCGCACGGAAGTGTTCTGCAATCTCTTGTTTGTCGCTGCCCCGCCCATAACGACCACACATCGAACATGTCTCCACCACGCTCCCGAACAGTCGCCTAAAGAACCCGCTCAGAACCATCTTGCAGTAGGCAACAAAGGCAATAAATAAAAGCGAGCACAGCGCTCGATGCGGGCGGACTCTCGGTTTCTGACAATGCCTACTACGAGGAGACTTTCGACGGCCAGCATAACGGCGGCAAGGATAGCATTGGCGCGTTGGGGAAAAGGCTGAGCTTGCGATTGGCATAAGCGTGAGTATCGTTCAGCATTGCAAACTTGGCCGAAGGAGGCATCTTTTGGAGTTCGGCGCTGGTCTTTCTTGCCGTCGCGATAACGACTTAGAACCGACAGACTTGCGATCCTAAGAGGCAGATTACACCGACTATTTATAAATTGACGCTATCCCGTAGTCCTTGTAATCTGGACGCCTTCAACGATCAACATTTTACGGGCCCCAGCAGAACCCAGGAGAGTTATGCGTTCCGTTCGTTTACATGTGTTGATGTTCGCCACAACCTGTGTCTTGGCATGCACGGGTTGTTACCACACGATTACGGTGGCTGCTCCTCACTTGTCACAAGCGCCAATGATTCCTACCCCTCCCGCGTCACAGATCAACGTTTTATTCAAAGGTTCGATCGCTGCTCTGGCTCCGATGATTGAAGCCAAGTTTCCGAGCAATTATGACCAAGACTGGCAATGCGCGTCACTCCTCTGTTTCAAAGGCTCGGTCGCCGCCGACCCTGTGCTTTTGGGTGTATTTGGTGATCAGGTTCGCATACACGACCAGCTCTATTACGAGGCCCGCGCTAATGTTTTAGGAGTTTCTGGGACCTGCGGCGTACCAGACAACGCAAAACGAAAAGCGACGATAGACATTAGTGGGACGGTGAGCTGGAAACCAGACTGGACACTCGGTATTACAAATGGCAATGCAAACGCTCAAGAGTCTCCCGGGGACGCTTGCGAAATGACGGATGCAAAGATCGATGAAACAAGCAAAGTCATTGCCGCATTCAATCGGATTATCAAACCACTACCTGACGTAGCAAACGCCGCGCTATCTACTAGTGATTTTCTAAAGCGCGAAGCTCAGGAGACGTGGACATCCATCCAGCAACCATTGTCAGGCGGAAGTGGAACAACCATAATGGTCAACCCAGATCATTTCGTAGTTTCACAGCTGGCCGGCAACGGAGAGCTTTTGGCTCTTAATACCGCACTGATCGCAAATCCCATCGTTTATGTAAATAGCCCTGCGCCATCACCTGGCACAGCTCCTCTTCCACCTCTTCAAACGGGAGTTATACCTGACAAATTCATCCTGCAGCCATACGTAGTTAAACCTATTTCTGACACTTCCCTGGCCCTGACTCAGCTTGTTTCTGGAAGGATCATGATTCAGCATAGACGTTTTCTTCCTAATCGAAAGACGTGGATTACATCCACAACACTGTCGGCGGCGGGCGGTCAAGTCTTGATGGGAATACAGCTAGCAGGCTATCTGCGCGGAACCGCCTGGATAAACGGAACTCTCGCTTATGACGACAGGACTCGTTTTTCCACGTTCCAAGGCCTCTCGCTTGCTCCGGAGTCAAAAGCGAAACTCAGGCATGCCTCGCCCGTCCTTGCCGACAAGCTGCTTAACGAGACTGTCATTCCGAGTTCGTCTATGTACAGTCAGGATATTGGGTCTTCCGCAGACCTACTCACTGCAGGCGCTACGTCAGCGTCGAATCAACAGATCAATCCATCGATATCACTAACTGCGAGATTCGGCCAGCCCCGCATCGGCGGTCCTTTTACTGTAGGGGATAAGTACGTTTACCCTGTCACACTCACGGG
Source organism: uncultured Acidobacteriaceae bacterium (assembly GCA_964242875.1). GTDB lineage: Bacteria > Acidobacteriota > Terriglobia > Terriglobales > Acidobacteriaceae > Edaphobacter. The sequence goes on along the minus strand of CAXTCB010000007.1, from coordinate 52,558 downwards.
TAGTGCCACGGCACTAATCTCGATTCCAGGAGAAGCAGTTCCAACTGGGAGAGAGATCAGACTTGTTGCCGTTCACTTCTTTGATGACGGAGACGACAAAGACGCGGAAGAGCCAATCGATCTTTGGGTTGATCTGGGACAGACGGGCGGTCACCCACTTGCTCATCGCGTCGTTGGAACTTCGGAGCGTTGGGGAGATCATGAGGATGAGGGTCCATATTTTTTAAGGCTTACCGAATCACCCGTAACTGATTGTGGGCAGATATCGCTTTCCATCCATAAGCAACCCGCAGGGAGCCCTACCGGCAAGGGTTGGAAGATGCATATGATCGCAGACATCGTTCGCGCAGACGGGAGTCAGAGTCACGCCGGCCACCTTGACACCAGACAAGTTGGCGATGGCGAGGATCACCCATTCAACCTGCGTGTCCCGCTCTGCGATGCAGGAAATCAGTAACATGGGTTCATGTATGTTCCCCACACTCTCGGAGGTCAAATGACTACAGCTAATGGCAGGGCAATCACATTAACTGCCCTCGTTTGTGCGCTTGCAATCGGCGGGGGAATGTACGCCTTTCGCAACAGGGCAATTCACACAACAGCAACTCCAAAAATAGGAGGTGATTACACCTTTTGTTTTAACTCATCCCAGATGAAAACTCGTTCTGTGGCCTTCAGGAAGCTTTTTGAAGATACCTATCTGACAGGGGCGAAGCCCTATCCTATCTTCAGCCTTATGACCCAAGCTGCGATCGAGCCACTCTCGCATGACGATCAGGTCAAACTCGGAAGTCGAGGCCCTTTTGTCTTCGCAGCGCCGAATACCATGGTTAACAACGTCCCGGGATCCTCTCAATGCATGTCCTCAATCGTTTGCAGCACCGCTCAATTTCCAATCCTTCTTGAGGGTGGTCAATACATTGTTCAAGCAGATTTCGCCCCTGCTATCCAAGCTCAGGTGACTGATACCAATCGTCTCCAATTTGATTTCGCGCAAGGAGTTCCTATACATATGGGTTCCTTTATCCCGGTAATTCCCATCCTTCGCAAAGACATGTTCTTTAATACGGTGAGCATTTCAGATAGCGTGATGGAAGAAGTCATATCAGCACCAGCCACCAGTGGGGACGGAGCATTGAAGATTACCGTTGATCTGGATTTCACTGATAGCTGTGATGCATCATTTAAACATCGCTGAGAGCGGCGAGGAGGCATTATGAATCGATACAAACTCCTGATTCCAATTGCTATAGTGAGCTTCGGCGCAATCTTGCCAGGATGCCAGAACCATTCCGATTATGTCCAGCCCGACACGGAAGTTCGCTTTTGCTCTTCGACCCCTGCGCCTACAGGATACCTAAGAATCAATAGCACAGACCAAGGGCTTGCTGGATGCCCGTCACCGGCAGGATATGCAAATGTCCTGGTCTATCGTGCACTAACAGATTTCCAAAAAGGGGAAAGCTTCATTGTTTGTTCTGATGATGACCTCAGTGGTGCAATCAGCGTTGGCTGGGTGAAGTCTCAGGATGCGTACCGGGATGCGAGCTTATGTGATTCGAAAACTGCCCGCGTCATAAATGATCCTAACTACCTGAACGTGATGACGGTCACTCGAACCCGATGACCGCAGGAGATCGCCGATCGCTCCAGTAGATCGGGATTCTTGCTGCACAAAAGAGACCTTGTGAATCACCCTCGATGAGTCGAGGAATGTAATCTGCTGCCTCGAAAACATCATGTTAGCTGGACCTCGGGAGCTCTTGTATATACCCTCTCATTCATCTCGGATGTGTCACGCTGTACAGCTTTGGCCTGATGTTCGGAATGGCTGCGCTAACGGGTGCTTGGTTCGCGGATCGTTATTTCAAACAGCATTCTCTAAATGTAGACATGCCGCCTTTGATGCTAACAGTCGTTATTGCTGGATTGCTGGGCGCCAAACTTGATGCAATCTGCTTTGGATCACCTTCACTATCTGTAGCACGGCGAACCGGATTTGAAGGGTATAGTTTTCTGGGTGGCTTCATCGTGGCGTCTTTTGCAGCCTTTGGTTTTCGCAAAGTTTACAAGTTACCCTGGAAGGCGTTCGACGGCATCTTCTGTACTGGCATAGCCTATGCCATAGGCCGAATAGGATGCTTTTTAGCCGGTGACGGCGATTATGGAACCGCAACCAATCTTCCTTGGGGAGTTGCTTTTCCCCGCGGTCTCGTCCCAACAATGCTTCCAGTTCATCCAACTATGCTCTATAGCGCTGTGTGGGAAAGTTGCCTATTCGCTGGACTCTGGGTACTTTCGAAGCCAAAGCAACGACCGACGCTCTGGCCGGGCGCGTTGTTAGGGATGTATTTACTTGGGACGGGGGCGGGTCGGTTCGGAGTTGAGTTTATCAGCATAAACCCAGTTCTAGCTTTTGGCCTGAAAGAGTCGCAATTGATAAGTCTCTTAGTAATGAGTGTAGGCATAGCCGTGCTCTGCGCCAGCCACTCTAAGCATCTTCGACATCTCCAAGGCATCACCAAAGATTCTCTGGTATCCATTTAGACCCGATCATGAAACTAATTGTATCGAGGGGACATAAGACCCGTTAGCGGACATAACCCTCGTGTAATAAAGAACATAGGGTTACCATGCGATCCGGCATTAAACAAGCGGGCTACTGCTCTATGGGGTCCCGTGAGAAAACGGACAACGAAGTCAGACCTGAGAGGCCAACCCGTTGACCCCGCGCTGCTCAAATACCTCTCCCCGCTCGGCTGGGAGAAAATCCACCTCACTGGCGACTACCAGTGGAACGGCAAAAAGGCCAGCACCAGGAAGATTCAGGTCGCTGCGCAGCCCAAACTTTCCTTAGCGTGCTCTATCGTCCGTTTCCTGACGGGACCCCTTCAGGCGGGGCAGCAGTTCGAAGCCCAGTAGCCTCCAGAAGGCGAAGGCCACTTCGCTCTGGCCGTGGCTGTCGGTGTATTGCCTTTAATACGATGATTGCCGACCTCAAGGATGCCATTCAAGCCATCAACAAAATCACTGGGCTGGACAAGGAAGTTGAACGGACGACAGCCCTGAAGGCCAAAGGCAGCATTCTGAGGGGCTGGTCCACGGCTAGAAGATGGTGGCATCAACTCCGGCAAGGCGCGCGATTTCGATGGCAGGTATGGCCAGGGGTGTGATCGGTACGAACACTCCATGCTTGTAGTGCCGCTCGATTTCCTGGCGGTATCGCTGCCTGCTGCTGCGGCGGCCTGTAGTGATGTACTCGCGAAACAACGCGGAGTCAACTTCGAAATACGCGGCATAACGTTGCAGGAGTTCCTCACTGACCTCGCCATTCGCAAACAACAGTGCCGCTCCATATCGAAAGGCTTCGTGTTCGAAGGCGCGAAACTCATTCCAGAAGGCCGCAGGAAGAAGAGCTGGAGGCGGGAACGAAACCTCATCCGTCAGTCGCTTGTATCTGCTGGATTCAGAAAACTGGACCAGATGGCCGAACAGATGGCAGAGCGTAAAGACGGGGATACTCGGGTCGTGAATATCATCCACAACTTCGATGGAGTGATTGAGAATCCTACCCAAATCCCCATCAAGGGTCTCAACCTGGCGAAGCTTTACGTAGACACCGAACTGCTCTACCTGCTGCGCAATAGCTGCAAACAGGGGCTCCCAACAATGTAGCGACTTGTTTTCTTTCAGCGGCATAGAGGTTCGCTTCACTCCTGAGTTGATCATCGGCATTTCGGGCCGATCCCTACAATAATTTCTTTCTCCATCAAGGACCACCCAGACTCGTTCGGAACGGACCTCACCCGGACGTACTCACGAATCTGAGTATGCTGGGCCGCGGAAAGTCGCTGAATTTGGCCCAGGGCTAACCAGTCGATGATCGTGGCAACATCCTGCTCCAGGTCTTCATGCCTGATCGTCCAGCGCGTTTCATGGGTTGTTTCGCGGAAAGTGACGTTCCTTTTTTGAAGTACGAGTTTCAGATCGGTTATTTCGAAGCGTTCGTCCGTAAAGCCCTGGTCGACGATTTGCTTCAGTCCCGCCAAGAAGCTGTCGCTCGCGTTCGAAACTATTACGATGGAACCCTCGCGGTCGACAAGCTCTAGGATTCTTTGTAGGGTTTCCGGGGCCTGAATCGCGAAGATGCTGTGAATCAGGGATACGACCTCGTAGGGGGGGTGGAGAGGCACATCCTCAAAGCGTCCGCAGAAAAGATGCCAAGTAGCGACTTCGGGGAGTCTGGCAGGATCAAATGCCGCGATCATCTCTGGGGACTGATCCACGAGGTCCAGATCGAAACTCATTCCCGACTGCTTGTGGAGAGCGCTGATGATTCTGCTGATTCGCCGGCCATCGCCTCCGCCCAGATCGCATACGCGAATGTTTCCCTTGCCGGGAGCTGGTGCCAGGCAGCCGAACAGGACATCTGCAATAGCAAGTGCAAGCGGATCTTTTTCGCCGTAAAGAATCTGCTTGAAGCGTTCATAGAGCTGAACGCCCTCCCTTGTTGAAAGGAAGGCGTTGTAGGCAGCCCGCACGGACGCAACCAGTGGCGTAGTTTTCATAAGTAGTTCACCACGGCTCGCCTCAGGGGCAATTCGAGCTTCTGCACCAGCCAATCCAACACGAACGCCATCGCAGACAGCAAGAAAACTCCCAAGAGCAGCAGAGATGTATCAAACAGTCCCATGGCGACGAGAATGAGATGCCCAATCCCCATATTGGACGATATAAACTCGCCCACGAAAGCGCCGAGGATTGCGAAACCAACGTTGAGGCGAAAGGCTGACAAGACCCATACGATGGATGCGGGCGCAACGACCTTGCGAAAAGTCTGATGTCTTGTTGCGCCGAAGGTCTGCATCAACCGCAGATGTTCCGTGCTCACTCCTGAGGCGCCTGTGTACGCCTGGGTGAGCGCAACAAAGACCGTCGAAAGCGTCGCAATGACGATTTTTGAAAATAATCCGGTGCCAAACCAGATGATCAGCAGCGGGGCGAGCGCAAATACGGGCATCGCGCCTAGCAGCGTGATGTAAGGCCGGGCGATCGACATGGTTGTTTTTGAATACCAAAGGCTCACACCGATGAAGGTCCCAATCAAGTTTCCACAAATGAAACCGAGAATAACTTCGCTCGCAGTCGCTAACAAGTCTAGGAACAGCGAGCCGTCCGCTAGCCTATGGAATCCATCCGCAACAACCTCACCGGGGAACCCGAAGAAGAAACGCATCCTGGGGTTGCTCCAAGTAAGCAATATCCAAAGGCATAACAGAGCGATCGCTGGAAGCGCACGATACAGCGTCATCAACACCCGCTTGCTAACTCTTGTCGACATTCGTGATCTCCGACCAGACAGACGCAAAGTAAGTCGCGAAGCGAGGGGATTTACGGGCCTCGACCGGATCCCGCGGATCAAGCCCAAAGCTGATAGGAACTGACGTCTTCACTCGCGCAGGCTTGCCCGTTAAGATGATCACTTCGTCCGACATCGCGACAGCATCGTCTATGTCATGAGTGACCATGATGATGGTCATACCTGTGGCACGTTGATGCGAGAGCAGGAACCGCTGTATGCGCAGTTTGATGTCGAAGTCCAGGTTGGCAAACGGCTCGTCGAGCAGCAGGACAGAAGGCAGTAGCAGTAAGGTCCGGATCAAAGCAACTCTTTGTTTCATTCCCCCAGAGGCTGTGGCCGGGTAGGTATCGGAGGCTGAGAGCAATCCAAAATTATCGAGCAGTTCTCTGGCTGGAGATGGCGTGGGCGCGCCGCGTCGATCAAGAACTTCGAGACCGAGCAGAGCGTTCTGTTCCAGCGTACGCCAGGGAAGAAGAAGGGGGTCCTGCAGCATGTATCCTACGCGTCCGCCGGTCATGTTCTGCACCGTCCCGGAGTCGGGCTTCTCCAGCCCGGAGAGCACGTTAAGTAGCGTGCTTTTCCCGCAGCCGCTCGGCCCCAGGATCGCAATTAACCGGCCCTCATCGATCGACAAACTGAGATCATCGATGACTCGCAGGTTGCCATAGCTCTTCGTGAGCCCCGAGACTGCTATCACAAACCCTCCAAGGCTCAGCTACCGCTTATCCGTTGGCTGATCCGCTTTGTCTGGTTCCGACATGATTCTCGTCAACACCAGAGCAAAAATCGCGATGGTGGCCCCCCACAGCCATTCGTGGTGGCCCCACTGTTGAGTTTCTGGGTAAAACGTATCCCTGCAGAAAACCACAGTGATAGCAACCTGCACCAAAACGCAACAGCTCGCCGCGACCCAGAAGGGTGTATTGCGCCCACCGGGATGTAAATAGTATCCCAGCGCAAACAGCAGGACCATAAGTGCGAGGGAAGATTCGAGAACTGGAAGGCCGATCGCCCAATGGCCTGAAATCGCAACGACCATGAGAATGACCGCGAAAAGCGGCAGATAGGCAAGAATGATGTATGGAGTGAGTGTCTGGAATCCGGCCTTGACGAGAGACGTTCCGCTGCCGCGTACCGTCGGCGGGCAAATCATCTCAGTCAGAATCTGTTTGGTACTTTCACTACCCAGCCAGTTTCTGGTAACAGTCTGGATGGTAGGTCCGTGGTCTCGCCAGGCATTCGCGACGGCAAGCACTGGCTCCGCAGCCCCCGCGCCTTTTCCGCCCGATAACTTCAGTTTCCAAGCATTTGCGAACTCGCTAGCGAGGTCTTGGTCACACCGCCAACCTTCCTGCATCAACAAAGAAGGAATAGGCTCCTTCTGGTTTTCCACGGCGGTATACTGCCGCTTCAGCGTTTGCGACCATTCTGCTCGAGCGTTGTTATAGCCCTTCTCCGCGGTCGCGATGTCTAGATTGCCCGAATAGATTTTGTCCACTGACAGAAGGCGCACACCGTCGCGAACAATGGCTTGCCTCGCTTCGTCCGTTGTGGCATGAGGTATCTGTCCGGCAAAACGTTCGGCGAGGAAGTTTATCTCGCTGGGTAGGAGCGTATCGGTTTCAAATAACCTCACTGCCTTCTGCAGCCCGGACAGCACCCCCAGCACGGTAGGTAGATGTTGCTCAACAATACTCCTGCGCGTGAGAATGGCAGTAAACAAAAAGGGATCCAAGTCCGGGCAGTTCCGAAAAAGATCGCACTTTACATATCCGTTCTTGGCGCGAAGTGACTCAGCCACGGCAAGCACATCAGAAGTAACAGCAAGGTCGTTCGGCTTGAGGCCTTTCAGTTCGCTTCCGAACGATACTTCGTATGTTTTGTCCAAACCCGGATCCATCACGTCGCTGACATGCTTGCCTATTAGATAGCCAGTGTTGTATTTCTCGTAACACACAACCCTTTTAATGATGGATTTTTGTTCCTTAATGTCTCGCTCGTTGGCGAAAGGTCCACAGTCCGGATTCAAGCCATAAAGCCATACGGGGAGTCTCCCGACCAGCGCACCCACGATACAAATGGAATCGGCCTTTTCTCCTACAGGGACGGCAACGCGACTTAGGTCTGTATGAGCGAAGGGATCGCAGATCGCAAACCAGTTGTCAAGATCATCCCCGAATCCCCCTAACGAAGTAATGGCCTCCTCGTCGCCGTTTCGGTGGACTAGTTGAGCATGATTAGGTAAAAAGCCCAGCTTCTTTGCGATGAGCAAGGGTGAATAAAGGAAGCCATCATACGCATAGTTGATCGCAAAATCTTTCATTTCGACTGCATCTCCTGCTCAGCCGCATCAGCAAACGAATTGTCATAGAGTTGTTCGGCCGGCATCTTCTTGAGATCGCCGACATCGACCCGGATCTGTAGAAGTTTACGCCATGACTCTGGATTGACAGCCGCATGCTTTGGAATGCTTTCTGAGTCAATGAGGCGTTTCAGTCCCGCTTCGATCACAGCAGGAGGTAGATTCGGCAGGCGTTTTCTCGCAACAGCAAGCGCCCCAGCGGGGTCTGACTGAATATAGCGCAGCGCCCGCTCGTAGGCGTTCAGGAATTTCTGGACTAGCTGAGGATCCTCGTCGATCAACTTTTTGGAAGTCATCAAGCCCGTGAATGCCAGCGGGCCGTACGCTTTCGCATAAGAAAAAACGACTGTGCCGCCCTGGGCTTCCACTTGGGATACATTTGGTTCGATCGTGTGGACGATGTCGGCCCGGTTGCTCTGCAGCGCGGAAAGCTCTGTGCCGAAAGGAAGCTGCAGTATCTTAGTGTCCTTGCCAAGGGTCAGCCCGGCCTGTTCATCAAGTTGCTTCTGGATGACATAGGAGGTGTTCGGATCGGGGTATGTCCCCACAGTCATATTTCGAAAGACGTGCGAATCCTGAGAGGGCTTAATTGATTTTTTGTAGGTGACTCCCCACATGGCGGCGCGGTCGACAGCCATGCCTACGACTTTTCCCTGCCAGCCTTTCTCGGCGGCTATGGCAACAAATCCGGGGTCTCCCTGCGCAAATTGTGCGCTTCCGCTGGTCAGCGCGGCGAAGGCCTGGGCATCGCCACCACCCGTGTCAATGCGTACGTCGAGTCCCTGCATCGCGAAGAAGCCTTTGTCCTTCGCGACATACAGACCGATGTAGAGCAAATGCTCGAACGCTTCATTAATCACGACGTGCCGAAGAGTGGTCTGTTCCCGATGGCACGATGAAAGCGAAGTGGTAAGGAACGCGGTAAGAACGGCTACAAGCATGCCTCGACGCATCTTTGTATTGCCTCCTGCACGAAGCCAAGAACTAGCGAAGGATTTGGAGCGATAAGAGTACTACAGAGCCGTTTCCGGTCTGTGCTAAGCGCACGAAACACAATAATGGGCTAGACGACTCCGAGTGTGAGCTAGTTCTTGTAAGTTGCACATTCTTGCGCTGAGGCATCGGGCTCCCTAGCTGCCATGACGCTGTTCGCGGTGGCACAGGATGTCAGTCAGGCGGGACGCCAGCTTCGACCAAACCACCTTCGCAAGGTTTCCCGGACAATCTTGATGCCATGCTTGTCGAACAGGACCTCTGCCGCGAGGGTCGGCCCGAAGTCGGCGTACCTGGTCTTGACTAGCTCGACCGCATACTTCCGAACGCCTTCGTTCGTACTCCGGTTCGATGTGCGACCTCGGGCCTTGTGGATCAGCCCCGATCCGCCATCCACTCCATACCTGGCCAACAACCGGTAAGCCTGGCGCTCGCTCACGGCCAACACGGCTGCCGCCGCAGCCACCGTCCGACGTCCTGTCCGCACGTCGCTCAATACTTCAATCCGTCTCAGATCGCGCTCGCTCATAGAAATCCATGCCATCCTTAGACCCTGACATTTCTAATGGGCGGAACCATGACATTTCTAACGGGCGGGTACAGATCGACTATACATAAAAGGCGTTATCGGACGTTGTAAGTGGCTGTTCTAGCACTACTTGCTTCCACTTCTCAGTGGCTTCTTATTATCAGACATCCAATGAGGATGAAGATCGTCAAGCACACTGGTACGGTAAGGGGCGCCGTGAGGGCCGAAACTCGGCGACTACCAGACGCGCCGAGAGCGAGGCGCGTCTGCCATGGCCATGCAACGCAAACTGGATGAAGCTGCTCTATTCTGCGGCCGGTTCGGCTGACCAACTCGCGGACTGGCCAGACGAGATCAATTTGACCGGTGCCGCCTTCTTTTTGGCAGGCGAGGTCTTTTGGGGCGATGCTTTCTTGATGGCTGCTTTACTCAACGTGGATGTTGTTTTGGCCGCGGTGGTAGCAGCCTTCTTTTGTTTTGCCCATCGAGCCTTTTGGGCGGCTGCAATCCGCGCCTTCCCTTCGAGGCTCATTGTGCGCTTCGTTGCCTTTTTCGGGACCGAAGCGTGAGCCGCTTCAGGTTTATTCGTCGACCCTTTCGGACGGCCCCGCCGCCTGCCAGGCATTTCTACGATGGTATCGCCGGTAAGCAACGTTCGTGCACGTTGCAGTTGCGAGATCTCTTGATCGATGGATTGCAGAATATCTTGAACGGGCATAGTTTCCTCACCTCCAAGCATATCCGGTCGACGGCAAAGGTGCTGCTATCCAGCGGGGCTCGATAGCACAAGGCTCTCGTTGCTGGTAGGTTTTGTTGAGTTAGAGTTAGACGCGTGCGCGTCCGCCCACACTCGTTCTGGCGAAGTATGGGCGGCAGGCTGTCGTAATGGAGAGCACCGCGGCAGACCAAATACAGTTAGTGCTAGAAGGCAATTCTCAGAGCAAACTGCAGAATCCTGGGATTGCTTCCACCCTGCGTACTGGTGATTTGGCCGAAGTTGCCAGCGGTGAAGGTGGTGCTTGGAATGCTCAAGTCCGTGTGGTTCAGGACGTTGAACGCCTCGAAGCGCAGGACAGCGTTCACCTGTTCGTGTATGGGGAAGGTCTTGAGTAGGCCGGTATCGACGTTTTCGAAGTTAGGGCCACGATAAGCATTTCGGCCAGTGTTGCCATAAGCCTGAACGTTAGCTCCGCCTGGTTGGTAAAAGGCTGCTGTGTTGAAGTATTTGAGCACCGTGGCTGCAGTCGAACGCTTACCGAGGTAAATGGGAGAGCCGGGAATGACGCTCGCCCTTTGGCTTGGCGTTCCAGTGAATGCATTATCCTGACCGCTTCCAATCGTGAAAGGAATGCCGCCCGTGAAGTTGTAGATCAAGGTATGCTCCCAACCACCAAGGAATGCCTTTGCGAAGCGATTCTGGAAGGGGAAAGGTATCTGGTAAATGGACGTGGCGTTGAGGACATGACGGCGATCATAGTTTGCGGGACCGCGGTCATAGTTGGCGTTAGACGGAATGGTACGGGTCGGATTCAGTGTCTTGGTGTCAGAGGCGGTGTCGATCGCTTTCGAAAAGGTGTAGTTGGCGAGGAGAGAAAGACCTTTCTGAAAGCGATGGCGAACATTGGCCTGCAGTGAGTTGTAGTTTGAAGACCCTGAAGCTTCCAACAGCGTGCTGGAGCCCAGGGCTGGATACAAAGGTCTGCGCTGGTTTGTGTTGCAAGTGTTTGAGCCTGCGGCACAGCTACCCACTTTGGGGAAGTTGGGGTCGAAAACGGCGGCGTTGAGTTCACGTGCTATGGGCAGATGCGAGGCTGCAGAACCTGCGTAGGCAAGGCTGAAGATGGTTCCTCCGCCCAGATCTTGCTGCACCTGCACGTTGAAGCCCTGAACGTAGTCGTTGCGCATGTTCGCGCTGTAGAGGAACTGGAAGGAACCGACCGGGAAAGTCGACGCTGATGTAGCGGGTGTCGGATATGGGAAGGGGTTGGTTAGACCACCATAGGGGTTGAGCAGATTGTTAGCTGCGGAGCCCGTTGGGTTGACGACGGGAGCGAAGGGAGCTTGATCGGTTTGGTTGTTCGTTGTGATGGTATTCGGCTGATCGAAGAAAATGCCGTAACCGATCCGAACGGATGTCTTGCCGTCGCCAAAAACATCGTAGGCAAGGCCCGCGCGCGGAGCGATGTTGGTGAATGTGGAGTTGTAGCCCCCGTGCGGGATGCCAGGGTCGCCGACGAACAGGACACCTGCTGGAGCATTGGGATAGAGCGTGGAATGCTGACCTGGTCGGTAGGTCGCCAGTTTGTTGTTGAGATCGTAGTAAGGCAGGAAGGGCTCATAGCGGAAGCCAAGGTTCAGGACCAGTTTGCGAGAGGCTTTGTAGCTATCCTCAGCAAATGCGGCGAAGTGGTTGTATCGAGTATTCTTATACTCACCGGCGCCCTGGGTGAAGCTGCTGAATCTGCCCAGATAGAAATCGGCAAGTCCGTTTCCGGTCGACGTTGCGATGCCCGATCCTTTTACCGACGACGTGAAGTTGAATATTGGGTTCTGCTGGAAATTGTTGATGTTATCACCGGTCCCGAAGACATACTCTCCACCCAAACTTACCTGGTGTCTGCCCTTGGTGAAACGCACCGTCTCGATCGCCTGGTACTCATCACGGATGAACTGGTTCGTATCGCCTGTGTAGATATTAAAGTAGCCGCCGATGTTGAACTGGTATTCCGTTTGCCCCGGCGGAACGTAGAGCTGAACACCCAGGCTGGGTAGGGATTGGGACGGGTAGACCGGCGTGTTTGCGTAGCGATCATGCGCATACGAGAACGATGCCTGATTTAGAAGATTAGGGCTGAAGATGTGGGTATCGCTCATCTGGTAGCGGCGGCTTATCCAGTCTCCAGCATTGACGATGGCAAGAATGTTTGTGGGGTCGAAGTAGGGTTGCTGCTTCTGATGCGAGTTGAAGAAGGTGGCGTAGAGCTGATTCTTTGAGGTGAGGCGCTGATCCGCACGGGTGAACAATTGATAGTCGGCGGTGTTGTTCACGGTACGATAGGACACCTGTTGCGTGCCGTTGTTATTGGTGCATGTTCCGGGCGTAGCTACAGGAGTGAGCGCGATGAGCGCCTTGGCGACGGGGTTGATCTGCGTCACCTGGTTTCCAGCGATTGGGGCTCCGTTGGCGTCGTACGGAACATAAAGCTGGACCGGATTACCGGGCGCTGAACACGGATTCATGATGGTTGAGTTGTTAAGGAGTTCGGAAAAGTCCCCTTGCCGGAGCTTGGCGTCGGGCACTGATGCGGTGTTGGTGTTCGGACGTTGATGGACGAGCGTTTCCTGAACGGAGACGAAAAAGAAGGTTTTGTCGCGTCCGTCATAGAGGTGCGGTAGGAAGACTGGGCCGCCGAAAGTGCCGCCAAACTGATGGCGCTTCAGCCCATCGTCTGTCTTGTGGCCATTTACTACAGTGGCGAAGTGATTGGCTGAGTTGAAATAGTTGTTCCTGAGGTACTCGAAGGCGCTTCCGTGGATGTGGTTTTCGCCCGACTTGGTGACCACATTGACTACCCCCCCGGGAAGGCGGCCAAACTCTGCGCCGAAGTTGTTTGTCTGAACACTGAATTCACGCAGTCCATCCGGGTTCGGGAATGGGTTGGGAGCGTTCGTGTAGTTGTCATTGTTATTTGATCCATCGAGAATGTAGTTCGTCGTGTCCGAACGATTTCCATTCACGGAGACACCAAACGCACCGGGATAGGTGGCTCCAGAGGTAACGTTGGCGTTCGGATCGCGAGTAACTCCGGGTACAAGCAGCATGAGGGTCAGTGCGTTGCGGCCGTTCAGAGGGGCGTCTTCGATGGTCTGCTCACCGATGACCTCCTTCAGCGTGGAGGTTGTTGTATCCACGTTATTGTTCTCGGCGGAAACGTTGACGACTTCGCCCTGACTGCCCACTGCGAGCACGACATCTGCGCGGCTCTGGGAATTGACTTCTACCTTGACACCGAGAATATGCTGCGTTTTGAAGCCGCTGGCGTCGATGGTCAAATCATAAGTTCCGGGTGGAACCCTTAGGGTAAAGCTGCCGCCTGGCAGTACCGTCGCCGGGGTGGTGGCGTGCGTCCCTGTATTGGTTGCAGAGATGCTGACTGTGGGAACAGCTCCTCCCGTGATGTCTTGAGCTGTACCCATGATCGTACCTGTGACATCCTGCGCGGAAGCGACTAGAGCGACCGAGCCTGCACATATGATCTGGATGAGCGCTTGCGCTGCGTGCTTTGTTCTTATGTTTTTCATAGGGAGCGGCCATCCTTAGAATCAATCATCATTCGTGAGCGAAACTAGCATAATTCGTCAACGCGGGTGACTATACACTTGCAAAATACATTATGTCGACATAAAAATTTGGCGTGCTGAAGTCATTTGGCGTGCTGGTTGACGACATTGCTGAATAGAGTTTGTGTCCAGAGCATGTCGAAGACACTCTTCGTCGGGCGCGGCGATGGAGGGCTGAATAACGCGAGAGGTGCGCGAAGCCGGGGAGATGTGTTCAGCCCCGGGCTTGCATAAATGGCGGATGAACTTACTATGCGGCAGTTTGGGCCTGTCGCAGGCTGCACCGTCAGCCGAGCCGAACTCCGCAGAGATGAACGGTAACCGAGAGCGAGGCTGCCATGGCGGCCTTGGTGGACAGCGCGAGCAGCGCCTGCTCGCGGTCGGCAGCGTAGGCGATGTTCACGTGGTTCGCGCGATGGCGCGCCATGAATTGATTCCGGGAAACCCCCTCGAGGATCACGCTCACCATGGGCCACTCGTAGGTGACCTCACGCCAGCGTCGCTCTGTTTCATCTTCCGGAAGTAACACAACCTCACCGAGCCCCATATCGAGGTGCATTGCGCCGTCCTCCACGAAGACACGGCTCCAGACGATGTGGCCAGGTCGCCCGATGCCCTTCAGCGTGCCGCCACCAAGTGGGAAATACATGGGTGGCTGACGTTCACTACTTGAGCCCGCGTAGCCGCCGATGAGGTGACTGGCTGGCGCGGCCCCGGAGATCTGAAGTAGCCAAACGAACTTCTCGTCCGCTCCGTAGCTGAACTTTTCGCCCCAGCGCACGTCATGGAGCGTGGTGGACGGCTCCATACCTAATGCCGTCCAGCAACGATTCGTGAGGATTGCATCTACGCCGGCGCACTCGTCGACTTCGTTGAAGTGTGGTAGAGCCAGCCCTTCGAAAAGGACCTGAGCTCCATCTTCGCTGAAGACCGGCGGTCGATCCGGATTGTTGAGCAGACCTTCGACAAGATCCGATGCCGGCGTAAGGTCCTTCAGTCCCTGTTGATACTGGATGCCGACTGCGTCACAGCCGTACTCGTGCGCAATGCGCAACGCGGCGATATACATGCGGCATTGCGCGATGATCTGAGCATCGGTCAGTTCCGTCGCTTCGGCAGAGCCGGTTACAAAGCGCATTTGGCGATCATCCAGCCACCTTCTCACGCCGTCCGCGTCGGCCTCAGAGACGGCGTTCATCCTAGCGAAGAGCGCGGACTGGCTTAGCCGCTCTTTGAAGAATCCGCTCCGATTAAGTATTTCGTCATCGATGATGGCGTTGTACATGCCCATGCAGCCCTCGTCAAAGACTCCGAGAATGATCTTCCGGTCGAGTAACTCTTCCGCCAGGACACGGCCTACATCCTTCTGGCCTGGACCGATCAAAGCCGGGTTATAGTCGCTGACGTGAGCCATGTCATGTTGGAGGCTTCCGGTGTTCAGCCATTCCTTGAGGCCGTTCAGAGCGAAGGCGTCGTCGAAGTGCTCGCTCCAGAGAGTGGAGAACGGCACGCCTGCCTTGACTAGCGATCCGTTCAGATTGAGCAGCCCCACGAGCCCGGGCCAGCGTCCTGACCAGTTTGCGACCGTGAGGATGGGGCCTCGATGAAAGCGCAAACCGGGAAGAACGTGGTGCGTGTACTGCCAGGCAGCCGTGGCAAACACTAGTGGAGCGTCGGGATCGAGCGAACGGAAGATCTCCATGCCCTTGCGCTGGCTTTCGATGAATCCATGCTTCCGTCGCGAGTCGACGGGAAAGGCGCGCACCAGTTCGTAACCTTGAGCCGCAAAAACTGCGGTCAGCTTCTGTTCAAGGGCCGCTTGCGCAGGCCAGCACACCTCGTTCGCAGACTGGCGAAGGTCACCGCTCGTTATCAGATAAACGTGTTTCGAAGAGATCATTGGGCCACCGCCTCCTGGGTTTTACCTGCTTTAGATTTTGCCGTTTCCCAGGCTGGACCCCATCGTCTCCACCAACTTTGCATTGTGCCGATGGAGATGGTGCGCTCGGGAGACAATGGCAACGCATACTCATCGTGGAGGATGCCACGCTCGGCACTAACGACCTTTAACCCCCAGGGGGTAGGGAGAAGATCCAGATAGCGGATAACCTCTTCCAGATCTGCCTTGGCCGACAACCATTTATCTTCCCCCACGGTAGAGCTATAAAGTTGATTGATCAACTCCGGCAGCGCGCACGCGACCCCCGAGACTACACCATCGCATAACTGATCTTTCAGCGCAGCGGCCAAGACGCCGTCGTTCCCGATCATGCGCGCCCTACCCGGAATCGAATCCGTCAGCAGGCGGACTGTGTCCAGTGAGCCGCTGCTGTCTTTTACACCGACGATGTTTTCGTGACGCTGCATCAGGGTAAGCACTGAAGAAGGGTCGAGACCATTCGTGAACTGCGGCAGGTTGTAGAGGAGGAGCGAAGCATCGAGTCGTTCGACGACCCGCGAAGCGTAAGCAATCAGATCGGCCTGCTGATAAACGAAAAAATAAGGCATCGGCAGTAGCAGAGCCTGTACGCCGGCATCTACCGCGACAGCGCCACGTGCGAGTGTGCCCTCCAAGCTAGACGCTCCAATACCACAGAGCAGCTTATGATTGGGGGCGGCGCGGCGCGCTGCAGCAAGCAGCGAGGCGAGCTCCTCTATCGTGGTGCCTGGGTACTCCCCTGTTGCACCGTTGACGGCGAAGCCTTTAACGTTTTGCTTTGAGAGGAAGCGCAGTTGGCCTTCGAATGCAGGAAGATCCAATGCTCCGGCTTTTCCTCGCGGCGTAAGGACAGCGGCATAGACACCGGAAATCTGCGGATGAGTCAAGGAGTTGCTCATATTTTCGACCTCGAACGATTATTTCGACTTCGGAATTTTGGCGAGAGGATATACAACGTAGCGGATTCGCTTGCGGTTATAGGTGTAGGTGATGTGCAGATCGCCGTCGCTTCCCTGCACCATTGCCGGATAAGAGAATTCTCCGGGCTCGCTCTCCAGCGCGGTGAATTCGTTGAAGTGTTCGCCGTCCGTACTAACCGCGAGATTCAATGGAGACCTTCCCGAAGTTGTGTTGTTGTAGATCAGGACAATGCGGCCGTCGCTTATCCTGACGAGGTCGATGCCGGAGTTTGGGTTTGGTAAATCGAGGGGCCGGGCCGTCGACCAGGTGATGCCGGCGTCCGGTGAATCGGCAATGCAGATGCGGCCGATGTCCGAGCTGGAGCGCGCGTAGAGGCGAAGATGCTGACCTTCCAGCGGAATGATGACGGGCTGGATCAGACCCCTTGGTTTTAGAAGCCCGGTTCCATGCGGCACAGCTTGCGGTGCAGCCTCCAGGCTGGCCAGGGTCACGGGGCCAGAGGTGGTCCAGCGGTTCCCGTTATCGACACTACGCTCCACCCACACCGCCCAAGAGCCATAGGACTCGACCGAACTACCGCTGACCAAAACTCCGCTCGTGAGCATCAGCGGCTTGACGCGGATGGGACCTAGAAGGCCTGCTGGTAGATGTTCAATGGGTGACCATGTCGCTCCATCGTCGTCACTGTGGCGGCGTCCCGCGCTCCACCATGTATAGCTAGGACCGAACTTGTAGTAAAGCCAAAGCCTTCCGGTCTTGGCGTAAAAGAGGACCGGATTCCAAGTAGGAACGTTCGGCTCGCGTACTATCTCCGCCGGAGCGGACCAGCCAGAAGCGCGCCGTGTAGCCATCCAGATGGCAACGTCGGGTTTCCCTTCTGCCGTTCCTCCGAACCATGCCGCCAGATATCCTCCGCTTTTCAGTTCGACTAGTGTTGAAGCGTGTGCGGATGGGAAGGGCGCCTGCTCGTAGACGAACTCTCGAGTCTGCGAGGCAGCGGGTCGCATCGCGCCGAGACATAGACAGGCACAGAAAAGCGCGAACAAATAGCCCTGGATCTTATTCATTCTTGTCATCGGTCAGATCGTACACAAAATGCGTTTGACATGTCGACATATATTATACAAACTCAACGTATACGATTCAGGCGATTCACTTTACGCGTTTAAGGGCAGACATGCTTAAAACAAAAACGTTCTATCCCTGGGTGGTCGTAGGCGCGTTGTGGTTCGTATGTCTTCTCAATTACGCCGATCGCCAAGCGATCTTCTCGCTATTCCCCCTAATCAAGACGGACCTGGATCTGAACATTGTGCAACTCGGAATTGTCGGGTCGTGCTTTTCGTGGACGTATGCTCTCTTCGGTCCTGTCGCGGGCTGGCTTGGAGATCGTTGGCCCAGGCGCTGGCTTATTTACGGGGGAATGTTTCTTTGGATCGTGCTGACCTTCGCGACCGGCAGAGCGCGGTCTTATAGCCAATTAATGGCGCTACGCAGCATCAGCGGGCTGGGCGAGGCGTTTTACTTCCCGGCGGCCATGTCGCTGATCAGCAGCTTCCATGGACCCGCTACCCGCTCACGAGCGATGTCGATCCATCAATCCGCAGTGTATGCCGGCATCATCGGGGGAGGCGGAATAGCCGGCGTTGTGGGCCAAGCTCATGGATGGCGAAGTAGCTTCCTGCTGTTTGGCTTTATTGGTCTGGCGGTTGCTGTGCTGGTGACCAGCGTTCTTCGAGATCCGGCACGAGTGTCGGAGCAGAGTACCGGATCATCGCCGTCTTTACGCTTTGTTCCGGCACTCAAACAGTTGCTGGCGAATCGCGCAGCCATGCGCCTGGTGTTCGTTTTTATGGGCGCAAACTTTGTGGCGATGGCCTTCATGACGTGGCTGCCTACCTTTCTGCATACGAAGTTCGCTATTGGTGTAGCTGAGGCCGGGGTGACCGGGACAATATATGTGCAAGCAGCTTCAATCGCCGGGGTGATCTTTGGAGGGTATCTGGCAGATAGGCTGGTGGTGCGACATGCGGGCGGACGAATGTTGACCCAGGCAATCGCTCTTGTGGCCGGAGTTCCGTTTTTATTCCTCACTGGGTGGGTCACTTCCCTATCGATGCTTGTGCTGGCTATGGTCGGATTCGGGTTTTGCAAAGGGATCTACGATTCCAATATCTTTGCAGCGCTATACGATACAGTTCCGACAGAGAGGCACGCAGCCGCCGCAGGCTTGATGAATTCGATTGGTTGGCTCGGCGCAGGCTTCGCACCCATCCTGCTGGCGTATGGCTCGTCGCGCTTTGGCATGAGCGCATGCCTGAGCGCAACATCTCTGATCTATCTCGCTCTCGGCCTGTCCCTCTACATGGCGACGCGAAACCCCGCCGCCGGTAGGTCGTGAGAATCGACGCCTAATGCTCTCATCGGCTGATGCACTTCTTCACTCAGATTGCGATATCTTCAATCTATGCCACGTGGACGACCAAAAGTCCGAGTAGTTGGAGACGCAACGTATGCGCCTCAACTAACAATGCGGGAAAGATCGTACTTGCATATTCATTCACAGATCAGCACGGGACAGCTTCCTGCCGGTGCACCGATCTCGGAACTTGTTCTTGCGAAAGAGCTGGGGAGCAGTCGTACGCCGATTCGCGAAGCGATCGGCCAACTTGTTGCAGAGGGCCTGCTGGAACAGACACCGACCGGGACCACGCTGGTGGTGCGCCTAGAACGGGAGGACATTAGCGAGCTGTACGAACTGCGTGAAGCGCTGGAAACCTACGTCATTGAGAAAGTTGCGGGATCGGCGATACATGAAGCGGATCGGGAGCGTCTGCAGCGGTTGGTCAACGAGATACTCGTCTTGCAACAAGAATTGGAGTCATCCGGCGAAAAGGCCCTCGACACTAGCCAGATGAACCGTTTCCTGGCGAGCGACTTTGCTTTTCATTCCATGCTCATGAGCATGGCGCACAATGGTCGGATACAGAAGGTCCTCAACGAGATGAGGCTTCTGATTCGCATCTTTTCCATACGGCGGCGAGGCCATGAAAAGGCTCTTCTCGAAACGATCCATCGGCACCACCAGGCGATCCTGGATTCGGTTGTCAATCGCGATGCGGTGAAGGCACGGCAACTGCTGGCCGAACACATTCGGACCAGCCTCCAAGAGCGCCTTGACGAGTTCGACCATTGGAGGCGTGAGCAATCGTTCCGGGAGAGTATGCCGAGCTTTCTGGAGACATCCATGTTGCTGGCGAACATGGATATCTCAACGTAGACAAGAGCCTGCGAGTCTGTGCTGTTCACAAGCAGTAAGCTGCAGCGGCTGACAGAACCGATAACAGCAGTCTAGACTGTGCGTGATGGGTGCGCTTCAAAGATCGATGTCGTTAGTTTTGAGCTCTTTGGGACCGATTCTGATGGCGGCCACAGGTGCGGCTCAAGCGAAACAGGCAGACTGCAGTTCCGCGTCCTCTGCCTTTGCGCAGATGAGGGCGAAAGCGGATCTGGAACAAAAGGCGGGACGGACGGACCAGGTAGTGCGGCTGTTAGCGAAAGCACACGCGTCATGCCCGGACGATTACGGCAACAGTGTCGATTTGATCAAGGCGCAGATCACAGCTGGCAACCAGGAAGATGCGGACCACCTGGCGAGATCGTTGCTGCTTCGCCGGGATACAGCCGAGCTTCATTTCCTGCTCGGGACGATTGCAGCAGTTCAGAAAAATACCCGGGATGCAGCCGCGCAGTTCCAGACCGCAGCCACGATGGACTCCAGCGAAGACAATCTATTTGCGCTTGGGACGACCTTGATCAGGCTCGACTTTATCGCGGCGACCACGGTGCTCCAATACGGTCTGAAGATGTACCCTGCTTCCGTCAAGATGCATGTCGCACTAGCACTTGCGCTTTACGCGCAGGACCGCGGGGAAGAGGGGGCTCTTCTCCTGCTCAGGGCGTCGGACCTCGATCCAAGCGACGTTCATCCTATGGAGGTGCTAGCAGACACTGGGATCGTGCCGCCGTCCGTGCGGCCTGCGGCGGAGCGCCAATTTGCCGATCTTCGTCGCAGGTACCCCGCGGATGGTCTGATCCTTTTCGACGAAGCGATGGTTCGCTCTGGCCGTTGGTCGGGTGAGCAAGCGGCTCCATTGGGGGACTTGATGGATGAGATCAAGGCAGCGTTGAAGCTTGATCCGCACCTCTCGAAGGCGTTCTTCGAACTCGGCGTTCTTTGCGACGAGAGCAAGGACTTCAGGGGTGAGATCTCGGCGCTGAAGAGCGCCATCGAACTCAATCCGAGAGTCGAGAGATATCACTTCCGACTTGCGTTCGCGTATCGCCAGGCGGGTGATCTCGACGCCTTCAAACGGGAGCTGGCCATCTACGAAGATCTGCATCGACAGGCCACGCAGCGACCTGCTTCGTAGCGGTCACTTGCGCTTTGCCGGAAGCTGGCTTGCTGCTGGCGCTGACTGGAGAATCCGGCTGCGTTCAACAAGGCCAACCCCTTCAAGGACGGTGTAGAAGCGGTCCGCAGCGAGGTTGTGCAGCACATCCTTCCGGCCCGAAGGCCAACGGATCTCAACCTCCTCCGCTAGGGTCACCGAAGCCAGCCCGAAGTGCGCACGAAGATCGCTCTGGGAAAGATAGCTTCCACCGCTGCGAATCTCGAAGGTCTGGGTCACTCCCGCCGCGGTGAGTTTCAGTTCGGCGCCGATGGCGGAACGGTTCGACGATGTTCCGGCAAGTTCGAATGAGATCCAATGATTGCCTGCCGCTCCACGGTTTCGCAGGATCATCGGTGCGCCCTCGATATTTTCGATCACTGCATCGAGATGGCCGTCGTTGAAGAGGTCGCCTACTGCCAGGCCGCGCGCTGCGGATCTCGTTCCGAACACCTCTCCGGCGAGGCCGCTCGCATTGCAGAACGAGCCGTCGCGTTCGTTGAGGAACAGCGTCTTCGGCTCACGGTACCCGGCGGAGTGTGCGATGGAGTCGACCTGCGGATACACATGGCCGTACACCGTAAGCAAATCGAGCCAGCCATCATTGTCGAAGTCTGACAGGCTGATTCCCCATCCGAGGAGCGGAAGGTTCGCGGAGTTCATCCCGGAAGAGGCGCTGATCTCCTTGAATTCGCGGTTGCCATCGTTGCGGTAAAGCGTCTTGGCTTCGTCGGAGAATGTTGTCGTGAGGATGGACTGACGGCCGGTATGCAGATAATCCCCGGCGGTGACACCCATGTTGGCCTCCTCTTTGCCGTCCTGGTTCAAAGCGACTCCGGCTGCGAGTCCGTCCTCTTCAAATTGTCCGTGCCCGAGATTCCGGTAGAGGTAATTGGGCGTGGAATCGTTCGCCACGAAGAGACTTGGGCGTCCGCTTCCGTCGAAGTCTCCCCACAAGACACCGAGGCCATAGTATCCCCCCTTGTCGTCGGTGCCGGTCTGTTTGGCCACGTTTGTGAAGGTTCCGTCTCCGTTGTTGTGAAAGAGCGAATCCCCCGCTCCCTTCATGCCGTGTGGACCGCACTGAACGGCGACGCCGCGGTAAAGACAGGTGGATGAGGTGCCCGGCTGCGGCAGATGCTGAATGTCAAAGGTCACATAGTTTGCCACCATCAGGTCGAGTAGGCCATCGCCATCGTAGTCCGCAAAGGCGGCGCCGGTTGACCAGCGTCCATCGGTGACGCCGGAGCTTGCCGCGACGTCCGTGAACGTGCCGTTCCCGTTGTTGTGGTAGAGCACATTTCCTTCGAGACAGGTTATGTACATGTCGGGCCAGCCATCGTTATCGTAGTCCCCGACGGCTCCACCCATGGCGGGACATGGATAGCCGACCCCGGCGGTGTCGGTCACGTCGGTGAAGGTGCCATCGTGATTGTTTCGGTAGAGCGCGCTGCGTGCGTGTTCTCCGCGGGCCAGCATGGCCACCGTTGGTGTATTCGTGAAGTAGATGTCCAGCCAACCGTCGCGATCGAAGTCGAGCAGCAGGACACCACCGCCCATGGACTCCTGGATGAAATCCTTTGTGGCGCTGGAGGTGTGTTGAAAGTGAATACCTGCGGTGGCGGTCACGTCTTCAAACCGGGGCACGGAACGGCCCTTGCAAGCTTGTCCTATACCGATGAGGGGTGCTATCAACAGAGTCGTCAGCACGACGTAATGGACGGCAAAGGTCATCATGCTAGTGTGACGTGAAGGGCGAAGCTGGAAGACCGGCTGCGTTGAAGAGTGAGCACCTGGGAACATTCGACCATCCATACCGGACATACGCGGGATGCTCCACCTGAGGGGAGCTTACATCAGCTTGACCGTCTCTCACCTGCGCGATGGCAGGCTGCCAATGTTCGTCTTCGCCCGCCAGTTCGAATCCGTCGATCTTCCCGGTGCTCGAGTGCAGGCCCTCCGCGTGCGTGAACGTGACCACCATCTGGGAGCCCATTGGTGCGGCCCGACTGAAGAGCGGTCCGGAGTCCTCGATTGCTTCCCCGTAGACCATGCTGCGCGCCCATAGCGCTAACCGGTGAGCTACATCCTGCTTGTCTGCGGGGTGGATATTGTTCGATTCCCCAATATCGATTGTGACTACCATTCCAGTGTTGCGCAGGGCAAGGGTACGGCGCTGGGCCTCGCGGATGTCAGGCCAATCGTCGTGATTGTCGAAGTTGGCCAATTGTGTGAAGAGGAAGGGCATCTGCTCATCGTGCCAGCGTGAACGCCAGTCCGAGATCATTGCACGAAAAAGACGTTCATAAACGTGGGAGCGAAGCGGATCGGTGTTGCTTTCGCCCTGGTACCAGATGACGCCCCGGATAGGCAGCGATGTGAGTGGCGCAATCATCGCGTTGAAAAGCGCCGCAGGAGCCCAGGTGTCAGGATTGGGCCGCCACGGAACATCCAACGGAGCGGCGCCGGTCGCGATGCGTTCGCTGTTTATCGTCTGTTCGGCTGCCTGCTTGCGCTGCGTCGTGCTGAATTGATCCATCATCGTGGCGCGTGCAGTAAACACAGGCAGCAATGCAGGATCGGCGCTCAGCGCATCGAGGCTGGTCCAGGATTCGGCCGGTGTTCCACCCCAGCTCGCATCGATGATCCCGATCGGTATCTTCTTCGTGCTATTCAACTCACGCCCGAACAGATAGGCAACAGCGGAGAAGGTGCGCACCGAGGCCGGGGTTGAGACCTGCCACGCGCCGGCTGGCGCATCCTCCAAGGGGTGATCTGAGAAGATCTTACGTACGGCCAGCAGCCTGATGAGGGGCTGATCGGCCGCGGCGATCTCGGCCGGATCGTTGTTGAGACGATCACCCATGGTGAACTCCATGTTGGATTGTCCGGATGCCAACCAAAGCTCGCCAACGAGAACATCGCCGAGGAGGATGTGATCTGTCGTCTGCTTGTTTTTGCCGATGATCTGAAGAGTGAACGGACCGCCGGCCGCACCGCCGGGAAGAGAAGCGTTCCAACGCCCCAACGAATCCTCGATAAACGAGCCGCTTGCCCCGCGGAAAGCGACTGTTCCTTCCTCGCCTGGGGCGGCCCAGCCCCAGACATGCACGGGTTGGTCCCGCTGGAGAACCATGTGGTCACTGAAGACGCTCGCAACCTTGAGTTCCGCATGAGCTGCGGCGGCTGCCAGAAGGAGCGTAAACAGAAGGGTGGCGACCCTGATGGTACGAACGTTTCGCATCATGGCTCCAGACGAGCGGACTTTACTTCTCTCTCGGCGACTCGACCCGAGGCTCGAGGAAGAGCGGATGATCGATGGAACCGATGGCCTCGGAGACTCCACCGGCAAGGTCAAAGAACTCGATCTCATTCGCACCATCCTTGAGCCAGGGGCCGGGGAGATATAGCGCGCCTTGTGGCCCGATCTTCCACGCTCTTCCGAGCGGACGCTCGCCTATCCACACAAAGCCCTTGTCGATCCCGGTAACGTTCAGATACGTGTCCAGGCGTTCGCTGCCCGTCGCGGTCGCCATAAACGTGGTGCGGAAGAAACAGGGGCCCGAACAGGCGGCGGCGCGAAAGGACAGCGATCCGACATGGTTCATGGGGAGGGAGTAAATCTGCCAGTCTTCCAGGGTTTTTCCGCCCAGAGTGACCTTCGACGTGATGCCCTGACGTTCACCTCGAATGGCAGCGGTGTAGTTCACACGGCCGGTATTTTCGACCAGGATTTGTAGTTCTTTGCCCGAAGCCGACGAAGGCAGAGTCATTGTGCTTTGCCCGAGACGCCGATCCAGCGTCCCCACCAGTGCGTGCTCGACATACACCGATGCGTAATCGTGTACGGTATCGACCTCGAGCGCTGTTCCGGAATCTGCCGGGATCCTCGTCGAATAAAGGATGTAGCCAAAGGCCTGGTCAAGATCTTCCATGCTGAGCAGTGCCTTCGAGCGCTTCGGCTGCGGCAGGTTCTGCCAGAGCGAAGCACTCTCAAGGCGGGGAAGAACGGCATAGGAGGTCGCGGCGGAAGGGGGCGGGGGTGGAGGCAGGACCGTGCCCGTTGCCTTGGAAATGATGTCGCGAAGGGCGAAGAACTTCGGCCTCAGCTCACCACGCTCGCCGATCGGCACATCATAGTCGTAGCTTGTCGTATCGGGTGCGTAGTCCTTACCATCGCTGTTCGCGCCGTTCATCCAGCCGAACGTGGTACCGCCCTCTTCCATGTAGAGGTTGAAGCTGTAGCCGCGATCCATCATCCACTGGATCTCCTGAATCTGCACGGCTGCGGGCCGCTTCTGGTGCGAGTCACCCCAGTGATCGAACCATCCATCCCAGTACTCGCCGGTCATCATCGGTCCATTGGGGCGCGCGGCCTTCAGGGCGGCAAAAGACTTCTCCAGATCGCCGGCTCCACCGTTCACCGCGATGGACAGCTCAGGCAGCGAGCCGCCCTGGAAGTAGCTTGCGCCATCCGCGGTGTAGAGATAGCCGTCGCCCATGCCGTCGGCGATCAGCGTGTTCTTGATGGCTTCCATGTAGGAGCGCTCGTCGCCGAAGGCGCCGTATTCGTTCTCGACCTGCACCGCGATGATGGGGCCGCCCTGGGATCCCATCATGGGGTGAACCACGGACCCTAGGCGTGCGAACCAGGCACGCACCGCAGCCATGTACCGCGGATCGCTGCTGCGGATCTTCATCTCGCGGTCTTTGAGCAACCATGCGGGATAGCCACCAAACTCCCACTCCGCACAAACATAGGGACCCGGACGCAGGATCACATAAAGTCCCTCCTGCTGGGCCTCACGGAGATACTCGGACAAATCGTTCTGGCCGGTGAAGTCAAACTGTCTGGGCGAAGGCTCATGCAGGTTCCAGAAGACATAGGTGGTGAGGGTGTTCAACCCCATGGCCTTCATCTTGCGCATGCGATCGCGCCAGTAGGCACGCGGAACCCTCGGATAATGCATCTCGCCTGCACGAATCTGGAAAGGCTTGCCGTCGAGCACGAACTGCCCGTTGGTTCCGGCGGAGAGGGCGTGCGTGGCGGAGGCTGGCGCTGCGGGAGCCTGCCCGACGCACCAGCCCGCGGTGAAAAACGCCATAGCTGCAGCAAGAATCCGATTCGTCTTCACTTCAACTCCATTCAACCGGGCGCCAGGACACCCAAGCGGTTGTAACCCTCGCGAAGCTGCCTCGCCGGCAGCTTCGCCTGGAACACGACAGGTTCGGATCAGTAGGTCAGCTTCAGTGCAAACTGTCCTATTCTTGCATTGTTGCGTTCGTAGGTAATGGTGCTGAAGCCGGACGTTGTATTGAAATTGAGATTGCCCGGCTGGCCAAAACTGTGATTGTTGAAGACGTTGAATGCCTCAGCACGGAACTGCAGTTTGATCGCCTCGTGCAAGATGAACTGTTTGAAGAGGGAGAGATCGATGTTAGAGAACCCCGGTCCGCGCACCTGTTCCGGCTGACCGCCGAGAGGAGCGTAGTCTGTCTGCCCGATGGTCGTGGCGGTGGGCGGTTCCGCAAAGGCCGCCGCATTTAGCCAGCCCTTCGGCCCCTTGTTGGCAGCGTACGGATTGACTCCGGGAACCAGGTTGGCGTCGCAACCGAGGTTCGAGGTGGAGGTGAGGCAGCCAACATTGAACGGCTGTCCGGACTGATGCGTGATGATGAAGTTCGTCTTCCACCCTCCAATGAGTTCATCGACCAGGCGACCGTCGCTAGAAAGGAACATGGCGCCCCGTCCTACCGGGAGGTTGTAGGTACCGGAGATGTGAGTGACATGCGCGGTATCGCTGTCGCACAGACCATATTCACCCCGCACACCGAAACCCGGCAGCCATTCCGCCCGATAGCCTGGGGACGCTCCGGAGATGGTTCTCTGATCCGTGAGGCACTTGGCGTAGGTGTAGTTCGCCAGCACCGTAAGACCGAGGCTCAACTGATGCTGGTAGGTTGCCTGCATCGAGTTGTAGCTGCTTATCCCGTTCGTCGATTGAAACGAGGAGTAGGTGGAGAAGTTGGGGAAAGGGACGTGACCCAGCACGGCGGGATCGAGGTCATTCGTACCCGGAGGTGCGAGTGCAGTGGGCGAGTTGGTGTACCCGGTGTTATCCAGATGACGGCCCACGGTGCCCACGTACGCGACCTGGATGGAATCGTGCTTGGTGAACTGATCCTGAACCGTGAGGTTGAAGGTTTGCGTATACGGCGTCTGGAAGTCGAACTGACGTCCGGAGAGCCCGACTCCGTTGCCGGCCACGTTTGCCGGATTCTGGAGGTCGGTCCCGCTGAGGGCGTTCTCAATGGTTGCGGTCGCTCCGGTCGGCGTCTTGAGCGGAATCTGCGAGTTTGGCGCACTGAAGCTGACCGTGTAAGAGAAGGGGTAGTTGGTTCCGAGCGTGCCGCCGAAGCCGATGTTATCGAGTGCTCCGTACGCGATGCCGTACCCGCCCCGGACGACCAGGTTGTTGGTAGCCCGGAGAGCAAAGCCGACCCGAGGGGCAAAGTTGAACGATTGCGCATTCCCGGTGGCATTGGACGAGCTGCAGCTCACAGCGATGTTACTTGCGGCGAGCAGGGCGTTGAAGGAACCCGACCGGGGCACCGTGCATCCCTGCTGGGAAAGGTAATACGTCCCCGAGTTTCCATCGCCGCCGGTGGCGATGAAGTTCGCCTGGCGTCCGTTCACCTCAGCGTAGGGGGTGTAATGATCCCAGCGGAGGCCAAGGTTCAGGGTGAGCCTGGGCGTGGCCTTCCAGTCATCCTGGAAGAAGAGGCCGGCGTAGTAGCGCTGCGTCTTGGTCTCTGCATAGTTGGAGCTGCCGTAGGAAGCCGCGCCTCCCAGGTTGCTGATGCCGTTCGGCACGGTTGCGGCCGTGGGAGTCAGGAGGAAGTCCGATGCGCCGTTATAGCCATTGTTGGCGTTCGGAATGTCTGAGTATTGCCCGGTAAAGGTGAAGGTCCCCTTGCCGTAGGGCGGCTGGATGATGCCGGCGTTGATCTTATCGATCTGGCCACCCGTTTTGAAGGTATGCGAGCCATAGACCTTGGTGACGTTGTCCAGGATTTCTAGATCGGTCACGGTTTCAAGGGTCGGTTCATACGCGGCGACACCCAGGCCGGTGTAGCCATAGATGTTGAGATCCGGCAGCCCCCCGTTTCCAGAGCTCTGCGGTACGCCGCTGATGCCGTACTGCGCCGGGATGCCCGACACGTCCGCCTCAAACGGTGTGATGTGCTCGATGCTGTGGGTCCAGCCTGCGTGAATTTCGTTGGTCAACGTAGGCGTGAACACGTGCGTGTAGCCGAGTGCGATGGCATACCGTGGAGCCGTGGTGACGCCGCCGCCGAAGTTT
This sequence comes from uncultured Acidobacteriaceae bacterium, assembly GCA_964242875.1. GTDB lineage: Bacteria > Acidobacteriota > Terriglobia > Terriglobales > Acidobacteriaceae > Edaphobacter. The sequence continues at coordinate 24,296 of CAXTCB010000007.1, read as the reverse complement.
TGGCCCTCCGCCAAGCCGGGCAGGTTGGGAGGAGTGGTGTAGACCGTTTTGCTGCGATTGAAGACACCGAAGAGGATGTCTTTCTGGCTGAAGTTCTCGTCGATTCGGACGTCATACTGATTGATGGTCTGGTGGGCGCCGGCGAAAGACTGGTAGTTCTGGCGTCCGGTGAGACCGGGCGTCGGCAGGGGGAAGAGGCTGAGGAGCTTGACTGCGTTCGGATCGAGACGGCTCGCCGGGAGTTGGTTCAGGTACTGCTCCACTTTGGTGAAATCCGTGATGCCAGCGACAGTGCCCTGCGTATAGAACGGATCACGCACGGTGATGGCGTTCCCGGCGGAATTCGTCAAGCCGCTGACTGGATCGACCGCCCTGGCAGCCACCGTACGAGTGGTTGCTGGATCGAGAAAGGTACCAAGCGCGATCTTGCGGCCGAGAGCATCGACGTTCGGCTGATTACCCGCCGCAAGTCCAATGTAGTCCTGAAAATTGGTGAATCCGCTGTTGCGCTCGGCCAAAGTCGGCACATATGAGGTACTTGGGCTGGGAGTTGCGATGCGAGTGCCCTGATAGTCGAAGAAGAAGAATGTCTTGTCGCGTCCGTTGTAGATCTTGGGAATGCGCACGGGTCCGCCCACGGTTCCGCCAAACACGTTTTGATGGTAAGCGGGACGCTTATATCCTGGAGTCTGCTTGGCGAAGTAGTCGCTTGCATTAAAGTCTGTGTTGCGCACGTACTCCCACAGATCGCCGTGAATGGCATTTGTACCGGACTTAATGACAGCATTTAACACCGAGCCGGTGGAGTGACCGAACTCCGCACTGAAGTCGCCGGTCTGCAGTTTGAACTCCTGAATCGCATCCGGGGGTGGAGTAAACGCCGCGTTTGTGCCGAATTGCGTGCCGCCATACACTTCTTCGTTGTCGTCGATACCATCCAGACGGATATCGTTCTGCCAGAAGTTCACACCATTGGTGACGAAAAGCGCGCTCCCGGTCGTACCGCCGGCGGTGGTCGTGACGCCTGCCGACAGCTGCGCTAGGGAGACCCAGTTTCGCTGCTGCAGGGGCAGATCGTTTACCTCTTCGCCGGTAATGGTCTGGCCGAGCGAGGCATCCTCAGCCTGCAGCAGCGGCGCCGAGGAGGTAACGGTCACCTCCGTTGTCACGGCTCCGGGAGTCAGCGTGACGTCTTCGGTCAGGTTCTGCTGCACGTGCGCGATGACTCCGCTGATGATCGCGCGCTGGAAGCCCTTTGTCTCCGCAGCGAGGCTGTAGGTTCCTGGCTTGACGGCCTCGAAGATGTAGGTCCCGGAGGCAGAGGTCGTCGCGGTCTGGATGACTCCCGTATCCACGTTGGTGAGGGTGATCTTCGAGCCCGGCACCACGGCCCCGGTAGGATCTTTGACCGTGCCCTCCACGCGTCCGGTATCGATCTGGGCCTGGAGAGCGGGTGTGAGCGCAAAGACCAGCAGCACGCACAGCAGGCTGGAGCGGAGGATGTATAAAGACTTTGTCAGCGACTTCATGTGGCTCTCCATAATGCAACAATTGTTGAACATGAACTGCGATGGCCGGCTTGCATCGGGGCCGAGCGTGCTTACACCCGAATCGTGAACCGATACGACCAATCTCCCCCACACCATTGCGGGTAATTTGTGCCCCAGGCGTTGTTGAACAGACTAAAATGGACCCCCCCGGACAAGTCCGGCTGCTCGAGGCTGAAGTTGAGTGGGGAACGCAAGCCAAGAGCCACCACCGGTGCATCGATGGACTCGATGGACAGCCCTGATCCGGCCGAGCCGCGGCATCGGACCGGGCCGGAGACTGCATGCATCGCACGACCCCCTCCGCGCACCACATCGAGCGGCGACATAGTCTCACCGGCCTTCTCGAGGCTCCACCCGTCCGGGGCCGCCCCGCTGGGAGCAAAGGTCAGCCACATCGCCTCGGGCAGCCGGTTCTCAGGCTTGCCCAGGGAGAGCAAGCGCAGGTCGAGCCGTACCTCCGCATCGGGGAGGGAGATCTCGAGAGCCAACCGCCGAGGCCATGCGACATTGCCGCCTGCCGCCGCGGCCTGATCGTCTATGCTGAACTCCGCAACGATGCGGTGCCCGGCTGCGGGTCCAGCTTCGTCCCGCCCAGCCCAGAGCGCGTTGAGTTGGGGGTGCCAGGTACGCGCCTTCACGCCGAACGCGTCCATGCCCGGTTTGCCGAAGTCGCGCGGTGCCCAGTCAGCGTCAGTCTTCAGGTAGCGCCGCATGAATGCCGTGTACTCGGCTTCATCGAGCGTCTGGTAGCTGAAGAGGGCTAACGGATGCGCGGGCGATGCCCACTCGCGGCCCGTGCCTCGCGCAAGCAGGCCCTGAATCGCACCGGTGGATGCATCGAAGCGGACTGTGAAATGCCTGGTTTCGATCGGCTGCTCCAACATGGCTTTCTTCAGCCCCACGGTGAGGGGTGCGGCCGCCCCCAGCAGGGCAAACTCTGTCGCAGCCTCTGCCTGAAGGTCCGTGTGAAGGCAACGCAGACCGAGATCGATGTCGTTACGCTTCTCCTTCCAACTGGTCTCCACGAGGATATAGTTCGGTTCTCCGAGAGCCTTTTCGAGGTCAGCCGGACGGTAGTGCTGGTTATCCAGATAGGTCTTCGTGTCCGTGCCCCAGGTATGCTCTGCCGCGAGGGCGAGCCGGCGCAGCAGGTTGCGATCGGTCTCATCGCCCGCAGCGAATCGGCCCGCTCCGATCCAGGTACGGCGCAGCCGCGCGGAAGCACGGAATCGCGCCACCTTGACCGGATCACTTGTGCAGCCGTAGATCCAGGTATCACCGATCTCGCCGGTGACGACCGGGAGGTGCGTTCGCACCCGATCCACGGCGGTTGCAACTTCGCTCAGGTTCGAAGCCTTGATCACGGCTCCGGGATACAGGGCGCGCAACTTACCGTAGATGGATGCAATCTCCGCCAGCGTATGGGGCCCGCTGTTATCGCCTCGCACTTCGACATCGACAGCCACGCCGGAACCCGGGATTTCGATGACGCTGCCGTAGTCGTGGCGGTGGTAGAGCATGGCGAGCGAGTTCCCGGAGGAGTCCTTCCAAAGGAAGACGTCCGGAACATCCGGAGGTGTGCTCGCGGCGTTGACCCCAACGTCCAGCATGCGGATTCCCGCAGCGCTCAAGGGGGCGATGATTCCGCGGGTGTGACCTGGAACATCCGTCATCTTGGCGCCGAAGGTCTTCTTGCCGAAGCGTCGATCCAGATCCGCTGAAAAGCCCAGCGAACCCGCAATCATGGAACGATCGAGCATCTCGGTCTGCCAACTGAAGGGCAGGGCGTGCCAGGCAATGTCGCCTGCTGCGATTGCGGCTTCCATGGCTCGGCGTTCCTGGGGCGCAGCCTGCTCGAGGTACTCGTAGAGCAGCCACGAACCCGTCGTCCAGGTGTAGCGATCCCCATCGGCTTGGCGTAGAACGGAGGCGATCTTCATGGCTTGCGGGAAATACAGGCCGAAGTACTGCCGCATGACCTGTGCCTGCGTCCGGGTGAAGCCGACATCGAGATGACACTTCGTGACCAGGAGAACGGTGTGGATCGCCGGGGCCGGGGAGTCCTGGGCGTAAAGCAAGGAACGCACTTCGGCAGGCGCACTGGCGACGATCCCGCCGATCGCTGCAGCCTTGAGAATTGTGCGTCGATCCATCTGTTTCATCCGCCCCGCCCACTCTTCCGGAAAGCCTTACGAAGCGGAACACTACGCAGTCGGGTGATGCAATGTCAACGATAAAATCATTATTGGTGATTGTATTACGTTTAATTACTCATTTATCTGACGCGAGGAGACTCTTGCGGTAGTACTTTTTGCGGTGAGGGCTTCAGATATGCTCTTGTTATGAAGGAAAAGTCTAGCAACCTGGCAAGTCGGCAGGAACTGATCCTGCAGATGCTGCACTCGGCTGGCTCGGTCACCATCGAGGGTCTCTGCTCGACTCTCGAGGCGTCCGTGGCTACCGTGCGGCGTGACCTGCAGGATCTCGAGGAGCGTGCCTTACTGCGGCGAACGCGCGGCGGCGCGGTTACGATGGGGCCTCTTTTCTACGAACCCTTCCGCCACGACTCCTCGTTCCAGGACAAGGTCGGCAGCTTTGCGGACGAGAAGCGGCGCATTGCCCGGGCGGCAGCCGGATTCGTAAACGAAGGGGACACCGTTGCGCTGAGCGGAGGCACGACGACCACGGAGGTCGTGCGTGGTTTCATGTCGATGCGCAGGATCACCGTCATCACGAATACGGTGAACGTCGCGATGGAACTGAGCACTTGCAAGGACATTGAGGTGATCGTCACCGGAGGCATGCTGCGGGGGAACTGGTTCACGATGGTCGGACCGATTGCGAACATGGCGGCAAACATGGTGTATGCGGATGTCATGTTCCTGGGAGTAGACGGAATTCGCGCCGACTTTGGTCTCTCCTGCCAAAATCCCCAGGAAGCCGAGTACCTGCGGCTGATGGCACAGCACGCGAAGCGCAAGATCGTCGTCACCGATCACAGCAAGATTGGTGTGCAGAGCAAGTGGATGCTGTGTCCAACGAGGGAGATCTGTACTGTCATCACGGACATTGGCGCAAGTGATGAAAGCATCGCGCCCTTTGAGCAGATGGGGATCGAGGTCCTCCGCGTCTGAGCTCCCGGCCGGCTAGCTGCGAACGAAGGCCTTGAGGGTAGCCAACGGCTCGCCAAGTCCACCGGCGGGGGCGATCTGGTACGCACCGGCGGCCGCCGGTACGATGAACGTCTCCGCATAGTGGATCGTCAGGGCCTCGAAGGCCCCGGATGGACTGGAGACGATCGCAGCGGAACCTTCGACGAGATTCAGCACGTTGAGATTGCCCTGGGTATCGTGCGGCACCGTCTGGACGAACCAGTGGCGGCGCGTCTCCAGAAACTGGCTATGATGGAGCCCGGTCCGTTCCTCCCGCCAGCCTTCTCCCTGCTGTAGCTGCGCGGTCTGATCGACCAGCTCATCGCGCACCCAGTCCGTCGTACGATCCCACCGGATGTTCGCCAGGCCATGCCGCAGATGGATGGGCCGCGGGCGACCGTCCAGTCCGGTACGTCCCCAATCCCAGAGTTTAAAGGTGAAGATATAAGGAGTGGCGCTGATCTCGAGGACGACATTTCCTGCGCCCGAGCAATGCACCGTCCCGGCCGGGATGGAGAAGTGGTCGTGCTTCGCCGTCGGCCAGCTTGCCACATAAGCATCCACGGGGAATGGCTTGCCGCCGCGATTTGCGTCAGAGAGTGCCTCCGCCATCGCCTGCCGGTCGACATCCTCACGCACGCCGAGAAACATCGAGGCGCCGGGCTCGCTGTGGAGCATGTAGTAGCTTTCGTCCTGGGTGTACGGCATGCCGAAGTGGTGACGGATATACGTCTCGCTGGGATGAACCTGCAGAGAGAGATTGCCGCCCTCTACGGTGTCGAGGAAATCGAATCGAATGGGAAACTCAGCGCCGAAGCGCGTCACGATCGTCTCACCCAACAGCGCATCGGGCTCCTCATGCACCAGGATAATGGCCGGAAGCTGGAAGCAGCGGTCGCCAAACCCGAGCAGAACGCTGTTCTCTTCCGGCACGCAATCGAAGCCCCAGGCGTAGTTTCGCGGGCCATCCGGAAGATCAAACTGACGTCGCATCCACTGGCCGCCCCAGGGTCCGGGGTCGAAAAAAGGAACGACTCGAAACGGCTGACGGACCACCTTGCACACGGCTCCGCGCAAGGTCGGCCCGGTAAGCATCGCCGGTGAGAGGACATCGGTCATGTCGATGAAGAAGTCGGTTTGTTTGTAGATCTCATGCCGGCATCGATCCGCAACCCGCCAGTCGAGGAAGAAGGCCGTCTTGTAGAGCTCACCTGGTGAAGCGTCCGCATTGTCGAAGCCAAGATTGCCGGTGAGATGCCGTCGTTGCCGCTGTTGAATCTCCCATCGCCCCAGATTCATTGAAACCAGCACATCGGGCGTTCCCGCAAGCCAGCCCGCGCCTGCACCGAGCACAAGTAGCAGTCCTCGTGCTTCCGCGAGCCGCTTCCGCGCAAGCTGAACCTTCTCCGCATCGAAGTAGGCATCGATCGTCCACGGTCGCATAAAGTCAAAGACAGGGTCGTCGCTGAGTGTGTCAGCAAAGATAGTGCGAAGCGTCGCTTCCGGGAGGTAACTTTCTTCCGCAACAAGGAGAAGCTTTGGTTTTAGTCCGTGGGACAGCTGGTCGGCGACTGCCTTTCCATCGATCCCTGGATAGATCTCCACGGCAATGACACACCTTTTGACATGACCTGCCTTCTCCTTCAAATGGTCGAAGATCTCGGGCCAGCCCTGATGGCAGAGCGCTGCGTCGGTGGAGATCCGGGTGACCGGCCGCTGGTCGTAGCTACCCATGCACTTCTACCTCGCGCCCTCTCGACCCCAGAATAGGACGGGCGTCCTCAAAGAGAGTCCCTCCACCCAGCAAGGCGGCGCGTGCTCCAAGCTGCGCTGCAACGATCCGAGGCAGCCCGCGTTTCGTTTTCCAGGTATGTTCCGCCACGTACGCCCGGATGGGTTCTAGCAGCGCCTCACCACGTTGCATTACGCCTCCGCCGAAGACGACAAGCTCCGGTCCGTAGGCGTGGATCAGGCCAACGGTCAAAGCTGACCACACTGTGAGGCAATGCTGCAGGACACCGAACGCGACGGAGTCCCCCGCATCGACTGCCCGGAACAGAGCCTTGAAATCGAGCCTGGATTCTGACGCCAGGAGGCTGGTCGAAAATCCAGGAGTTTCACGGCACAGGATCGGCAGAACTGCCGTGGAGGCCTCAGACTCCGCGCATCCAATCGCCCCGCAACTGCAGCGGCGTCCACGGAAATTTACCGGAAGGTGTCCACCTAGGCAGCCTGCCTGCCCTGCATGGCTCCGGAGTAGTCGTCCTCCAAGCATAGCTGCGCCTCCGATGCCGGTTCCCAACGTAATCATGACGACGTCCCGTGCGCCCACAGCCGCGCCGGCCAGGTGCTCGCCGAGAAGTGCCATGCAGGCATCGTTCTCGATTCGAAGCGGGAGGCCAAACTCCTGCTCCGTCCAAAGCTGTAGATCGACACCGCCAGCATCGGAGTACTTGTCCAAGGTGGAGAGGATCTCATTGGATTCACCGTCAACAATGCCGCAGAACCCAAGCGCAACCCCGCGCAACCTGTACAAAGCAAGACCGCTAGTCGCGATACACTCATGCGCCAGCCGGGACAATCCGCCGAGTTCCTCCGCGAGCGCTCCGGCGCCTGTCTCGACGGATGCTTCCGCCAGGACTTCCGTGCCGCGTACAACGGCCACCGCACCATGTGAACCGCCGAGATCGAGAGAGAGAGTCGCCAACCGGGCCACCAATTCCTTTTTCATGACACTATTCGACCTAGCATCGAAGCTGGTCGGCGAATCAGCATCCCACGTCATCTTGAACAGTAAAGCACAATAAAGTCAAATGCAATGATCAAGAACGCGCTCAAAAATCATGAACGGTGGTACTTTTAGCTGATAGCAATCGTTGGAGGGGAGCGTGCCTCGTGTCCAGATCATCCAGCAGGCAATCGTTCAGCTTCGCGCTCGGAATATCGACTGCTGTTGCCGCACTTGGAGGGCTGCTCTTCGGGTTCGATACTGCCGTCATCGCCGGCACCACCCGTGCGCTCTCCCACTACTTCAATCTGACGCCGATTACCCTAGGTGTGACAGTCTCCTGCGCGCTCTGGGGGACGGTTGCCGGGTGTATTCTGGCCTCGTATCCCGCCGAGCGCCTGGGCGGACGCGAAAGTCTCCGCATCGTGGGCGGGCTCTACCTGGTTTCGGCGCTTGGCTGCGCGGTCGGCGAGCATTGGTACAGCTTCCTCGCGTTTCGCTTTCTCAGCGGCATTGCCATTGGCGGATGTTCCATCTTCGCCCCCATGTACATCGCCGAGATTTCACCTGCGGCGATCCGTGGCAAACTCGTCGGCTGCTTTCAGGTCTCGATCGTCACCGGAATCCTTGTCGCCTATGCCTCCAACGATCTCATCATGAGGCTGCATCTCGGCAATCTCGAGTGGAGGATGGAACTCGGGGTGGCAGCGCTGCCGTCCCTGTTCTTCTTCCTTGCGCTCGCTTTCATCCCACGCAGTCCGCGCTGGCTCGTTCGGCAGGGGCGCTTGGATGAGGCGCGTGCATCGCTTGCATGGATTGGTTTCCCGGATGCTGCTGAGGAAGTTCTCAGGATTAGAACAAGTCTGCATCAGGATTCAGGCAGTCACTCCGAGAGTGTTCTAGCTCCAGCCTACCGTCGTCCATTGCTTATCGCACTGGCGATTGGGCTCTTCAATCAGTTCTCGGGCATCAACGCGATCCTCTATTATGCAAACGACATCTTCACCCAAGCAGGCTTCGCTTCAATCTCGTCCGGAGAGCAAACAATTGCTTTGGGTGCAACGAATTTGCTCTTCACTTTGGTTGGAATGGCATTGATCGACCGAGTAGGGCGCAAACCACTTTTGCTGGTCGGTTCCGTGGGCATGTCGGCGGCTCTCTTCGGCGTGACGATCATATTTTTTCGCGACACTCATCGCAACTTGCTGTTGCCCCTGCTGATCCTCTTTATCGCTTTCTTTGCCGCCTCGCAGGGCGCGGTCATCTGGGTCTACTTGAGCGAAATCTTCCCGAACAGCGTACGGGACAAGGGCCAAAGCCTTGCCAGTTTATGGCTGTGGACGCTCACAGCCGTTGTCACCGGTGTCTTCCCGAAGGTAGCCGAGGCCTCTGGCGGCTTGGCATTCCTCTTCTTCGGCGTCGTGACCACAATGCAGGCAATCGTGGTCTTACGTTATTTTCCAGAGACGCGCGGAAGGACGCTCGAATCGATCGAGTAGGTTGGCATCAAGCTTGATCTCGTAAGTACATTGAGGTCCTTCAGGAAGGTTGAAAATAAGCAGGTATTCCATCGGCTCGAAATGATTTCGTTTCGAGGGGGTGTTGATGAGATAAGCAAGGCGGTTTGGGCTTTCTGCTGAGCAGAGGTGGACATCTGGCGTTGTTGGAAGTTGGGCGAGTCGTTGCGTGAGATTGGTCGTGAGTTCGACAATGATCCGCCTGGTTATTCTTGTACCAGGTGAAATGTTGATCGTCGGCCAAATGTGATTTGGATAGAGAGGCTTTGGACAAAAGGCTAGAGCTGATTAGCTGAAGGTATATAGCTTGATTCTTTGCAACGGCTTTTGCGTGCTTGAAGCTGGATGGATGGCTCGACCTTATAGCAATGATCTTCGTCGGAAGCTGTTGGAGGCTCACGATCAAGGTAAGGGAACGCTGGCGGAACTGGCGGATCGATTCGGCGTAAGCCTTGCTTGGGCGTGGAAGATTTCAAGCGCACGGAAGCGGACCGGCTCAGTCGAACGGAAGCCGTATCAGGCTGGGCCGAAGGTGCGAGTGGATCGCGAGGCAGTTCGACGTCTCCTGGAGGCCAAGCCGGACCTCTACCTGCGCGAACTGCAGGCTGAGTTGAAGGCTTCTACCGGGATGTCGGTGAGCACGCCGCATCTTTGGAAGATCGTGGGCGAGCTTGGCTTCCGGCTCAAAAAAAGTCGCTCCACGCCACCGAGCGCGACACCGAAGCGAACCGGCAGCGCCGCCAGGACTTCGTAGAACATCTTCGCTCCATCCCGCCGGAGCGTCTGATTTTCCTAGATGAGAGCGGCGTCTCCACCCAAATGACGAAGCGTTACGGACGAGCTCGGCGCGGGCATCGTATCGCCGAAGCTACGCCCGAAGGCAACTGGAAGATCCTCACCATCCTGGGTGCGATGAGCGTACGCGGCATGATCGCCACCATGACCATCGAAGCCGCTACCGACGCCGTAATCTTCCTCGCCTACCTTGATCACGTGCTCTGCCCTCAACTCCAGCCGGGCCAGGTCGTGATCATGGACAACCTCAGCTCGCACAAGGTTGCAGGCGTACGGGAGCGGATCGACGCCACAGGGGCATCGTTGCTCTATTTACCGCCCTACTCGCCGGACCTAAACCCAATCGAAAAACCATGGGCCAAGCTCAAGCAGCAACTCCGCGCGGCAAAAGCAAGAACCGCAACCGCACTCGAACAAAACATCGCAGAACTGCTCCCCACCCTACGCCCGCAGGACGCAGCAGCCTGGTTCAGACTCCCCTTCTACCCTCTACATCAATAGCTAATCAGCTCTAACTCTTGCTTTGGCTCAGAAATACCGAGGCCGATCACCCGCCGCAAGGTACATGATCGGGGCTACGAACGACGAAACGGGGATCTTCGGATTCCCGTCTTCGTGCGCCATAAAGAATCGCGCTTCCCGAACCTGCTTGCTACACCGTTCGGCCAAGAGTGCAGCGAAAGTATTCGCGGCGAGGAACAAGCGTCCTGTCGGTAGCATCCATTGAGTGATGGATTTGATCAATCAAGAAGACAAACGTGACCGCGGTGAGGCAACTGCTCCACTGGCTCACGCCATTCGCAAATGGGAAGAAAAGGCGCCAGAGCTCTGGAGATGGTGCTATCCACGTCACTATGAGGTCGGCCAGCAGTACGCATCACCAAAGCAGTTAGCCTTGAAGCTCTTGGAATTGCGAATGCAGGTGCAGCTAAGCCATAGGCACAGCAAGGCTCAGCAATCCCAACACATGCTTATAATGTGGGCTGCCGCAGGGCTTGTAAACCTTCAAGTACCCCTCTTTTTTGTAGCTCCGGATCTCTTAACTGCCGTCCGTTTGTCGATCCCGCCTGTCGACTTGGACTGGAGAATGCTTCCTCTCCCCTTCACGAGCGCCGCTTTTGCGCTGCCTCGGGGAAGCCTAAAGCACGATTCTCGGGGCGAGGTTAGCTATATCTGGTATACCCGCATACGCAAAGGCGAAGCATATCCCGTTTTCCGGCTACGGTGCCACTCGGAATCTCTGATGAGGACGCAATCGTCATTGCTGCGTCATGCATGGAGTCGGCCGGCCGGATGCTGTATTCAATCACCTTCACTGGCACTTCTGCCCCAACACTCAACCTTGTGGATCTAAACGAAGGCCTTGACCTCAATGCTTCCTCTGTCAAAGACCTGCACGCCAACGATCACACCATGATCGCTACAGCATCAGCGTTGCTCTTTAGCTTGCTTTTGCAATGAACGCTCGTGAGAGTTTATGGGAAAAGGGCCGCTTTACGGGCAAGAGGGCTCGCAGCGGTCTAGAGTTCTGGACACCCAATGTTCTCGGCAAGACTTATAGATTGCGATCAAAAAGCGGTGAGGCTGCGGCAGGTATCTCACCCAGGATGCATTGGCGACGCGGTCACGTGCGGCAACAGGCTTACGGTGAGGGTCGAGGCCTGAGACGCTCGCAGTGGATAGAACCTGTGTTGGTAGCTGCACCCTAATACCGGCTTAGGCTAGCGGGCATCCGGTTGAAGAGACGTTGTTCGAGAGGAGGTTGGGTTCTTCTGAGGCGAGGGCTGTTCTTTGGTGGCGAGAACTTCTTGCTGCTTCGAGGCTGTACGCCGTGATCCCATCATGTTCCCGATTCCACGCCAGACCACCTAGACCGCTCCTCCCAAGGCGGTCCACTTTGACAGGACCATCTTTCGCGGCCACATTTTGAGCCACGTTGTAGGCGGTAGCAACCGCAAAGATGATCTCGCCTAAGCCGTACTCGCGTTGGTAATTTCTCTTTCGTTCCAGCAACACACGGACCATGGAAATGCCGCGTCCATGGAAAGCGTGGAGCGGTGAGTCTGTCCCACTCTTCCCACCGCCGCTTAGAAGGGCCTAAGAAACCGGCCCCCTCCCACATTCCCCCGTCCCCGACGACGGTCTTGTATTTATGTAAGGACAACAAGATAAAAAGACGCGTTTACGGTGAGGGACTTCCTGTAATCGACTTGGGCAGGACCATGACGATACCAGCGGCAAACACTGCGAAGCCTGCCCATTCTTGCCAATGTTGATGAGAGGCCCCAAAAAGCATGAGACCTGCTCCGATGAGCATAGCGCCACACCAACGCTTTCCTACTGGCATAGTTCCTCCTTCAAAGAACAAATGCTACTGAACCTCTGAAACTTGGCGTTGAGAAAAACCACCTTCATGTCTTTGTAGACATAGAATTCTTTTGCTTCAAGATCGACAATTTTGTCCGGCTTGCCGAGCGACTTCTTCACCTCGTCGGGGCTCATGCCGAGTTTGATGGTTTTGCTCTCAACGGCTGAGGCAGTGGCTGGGTCGGTGATTACAGTGCCGATGGTTTTCTTCACGTCTTCGGGCGTCATGGTGTCCAGGCCGGGGAGCTTGATGTTGAGTTCGGCTCTGTAGCGGGTACCCTGGCCGTCGCCTAGCGTCGTCACATCGGTGGTGAGTAGTTCCATCAGAACCGAGTCCTTCCTCACCGTAATCATGGTGACGTACACCTTTTCATTTTGATTCAAGGTGCGTGAGCGGCCAGTGCTGCCGCCGAAGGCGGCGACAAACCCGGTTGCCTGGGTGAGCTGGCCGTTCGTGAGATTTGTGTTAACGATGGCGTTCTTCGTATTGGCAACGTCCGCGTAGATGCCGGGAACGCGAACGGCAAGGATCGCTCCCGGCTGGGTGATCCGGGTGTAATCGAAGTCTGCCATGCCGGTCATGCCTACCTTGGTGAGAGGATAGGCGGCTATTAGGCTCTCCCTCATCGCTTTGCTGTTGGGAGCGCAAAAAGCCGGGACAGGAGCCAGAGCACAGACCAGAGACACGGTGATGAGGGTGCGGGCGGGGGAGAAGTAACGCATGGTTGAATGCTTTGGAGGTTAGCGCCCACGACTTTGGCGATGCTGGATGACGGGAGCTTGTTCCGGCGCAATGGCATTGGAAGCAGCTTCGCTTTGCTGCTGAACTGGAAGGGCAATGGCAGGCTTCAGTTGTTCCGGGAGTGCAATGGTGGGAGCTACAGCGTTTGTCCGGGCCGAACTATCCGATGTGTAGACGCTTACCTCCCGCCCCGTACAGGAGAGGGAAACGGCCTCGGATGTGGCTTGGGATGAACCGTCCTGACTGAAAAGAACTTTGTCTGGAGCGCCTGTCTTAAGGCTCTCGACGGCATAGCCGTGCTCGATGTGCCTGGCCTGTTCTTTGGTCAGTTGCACATTCTCGCCCTTGTCGAGACGCACTTCTAGGTTATCTCTGATGATGGCAATTGTGCCGAAGTCGCCTTTCCTGATGCCTTGGGCGACGCTCGCATCGGTCATTCGGACTCGATCTCCCTGGGCGAACTCTCGATGCTCCTCACGGTAGACCTTGCTCTGGGATGTCATGGCAGTAGTGAGATGAGGACTGTAGATCACCTCGTCTCCGTGGGAGGTCCTGACGGTAAGTTGGTTGTTCCTGGTGTCAGTGGCGACGACGACGGCGGCACTGCCGCTTGGAATTCCCTGGCTGCTTGGGCTTCCTTGCCGGTACTGGATGATGTCTCCAGGTACGTACTGAGCCGCCAGCTTGGGGTTCGCCAACTCTCTTTCGATGTAGATGGGAAGCGATTTGCTGTCCGGCGAGACAGTGCCCGACGCTTGCAAATCGGCTCGGATGAGCTGATTCAACTGGCGCCGCTCGGTTGGGTCTTTGGCGATGATGACGGTGTTGGAAGGGTGCTCCGCATAAGCAAGGGCAATGGCTGCGATGCGATGGTTCGGGTCGGCATACTCATGCACCTGGACGACAGCGTTTTTCTGAGGAGCAGGGTCGGGTAGCTTGCGGAAGTCTACTGCGGAGGTTTTGCTTACGTCGGTCGCCAGCCGCGCCCCTAGTCCGTCCGCGTCGTTGGTGTAGATCCTCGCGTCGTGCTCCGCGCGCGAGACCGCAACGTAGGCGAGCCGGGTATTGATGAGAGAACGGGCCGAATCCGTGTCGATATTCGCAATAACGCGTCCCTCAGTGAGTCCTTGCGAGACGTGAGACGTGACGGCATACCCGTGGTCGAAGTGCCTCATCCTGGCCGGGTCGAACTGGATGGTGCGCTCTTTCTTGCCGTCCATCTGCACCGTAATCTGTCCCGTCTCGAGCTTCGTGATGGTGCCTAGATCCCGGTTGTTGACACCCAAATCTTTGTCCTTGGCGGTGAACTGAATCCGATCGCCGGTCGCAAACTCCTTCGCGATTTCGCGGTAGGCGTTCACACCTTTTAGCCGCTTCGGGTCGTAGGTGATGGTCTTTCCGTCTTCCTGCTGGACGGTGACGGTGTTGTTTCTCGCGTCGGCTGAAAGCACAACGGCGGTGGCGTTCCTGGCTATGCCGTGTGCCTTGCTGCCCTTCTCGTATTTCAGGATGTCACCCGATTTATACCGTGTCGCCCACTCTCGATCCGCGCCGGTCATATCGGAACGATGCGCCAGAACTGAGAACGTCTTTTGCTCCGTTCCCAGCTTCCCCGCCTCCTGTAATTCGACCCGTACAGCCTGATTGATGAGCTGGCGGCTACGGTTGTCGGGAGAGACAATAATCGTCCGTTCCGGCTTGGCCGCGTAGTCCCTGGCGATGGCCGCGATGCGTTCGTTGAGGTCTGCGACCTCGGTGATGCGGCCCTGCTTGGCCAGCATTTCTACACCCTTGGCAGTCTCACCTTTGGCGAGATGCTGGACTGCTTCCAGCAGCTCCGGGTTCTTCCTTTGGCGCACAATCTGGTCGAGCTGCGAGGTCCGCATCCCGGCATCCTGCATCTGCTCGAACGGTCGGCCGGCATCAACTCCCTGATGCTGGGCGGTATCTCCAATCACCAATACCCGGTCTTTCGGTTTGATCTTGTCGAGGAAGGCCCGCATCTGCTTGGTGCTAGCAAGGCTGGACTCGTCCAGCATGTAGAGATGTGGGCTGGCAATCTTGCCGTTCGGATGATTCTCCCCTCGTGCGAGGAAACTTTGCAGGGTTGTGGCTTCGATTCCCTCCTCTCGAAGCTGACCGGCTGCGCGTGACGTTGGGGCGAACCCTTCAACTTTATAGCCGTTCGCTTCCGCCCCTTCACGGATGCTGGCAAGGACCGTCGTTTTGCCGGTTCCTGCGAGACCCTGAATGCCGTGGATTCGGTCGCGGGACGTGAGGACATCGGAGATAACGCCTTTCTGTGCATCGTTTAGAAACTTCCGAGTCGCGGCCTGTACTGCAGCCTGCTCATGGCTCATGATCGGCTCCACGCTGTTCTGGCCAGCTATCACATGCCGCACGTTCGCACGTTCGCTGGCAATGGTTTCCGGGGTTGTGAAGCTTCGGCCCGTGGCGTGCTTCTCGCTCTTGAGCTGCCGGAAATCCCCCTGGGAGTGGCGGGCGTCGAACTCGGCTCTGATGTGGGCAAAGGTGGTCTCACCCATCCCCCGACGAAGCGCATCTCGCATCAAGGTGCGCTCATCAATCACGGCTTCGCGCTCGAAGTTGCTGCTTCGGGCGTAGGTGATGGCTTCCTTGGCCCTGGCCGTCTGCCCGGGTGTTCGGTCCTGCGTCTGCGCTCGCTGACGGGCCTGGGCCACTACTGTCTCAGGCTGGTTGCCGAACGACGCGGCCATGGTCCGATGGGCCTCCAAAACCTGCTCGGGGGAGAGGATTACTTTTTTGTCGCGGGTCGCATGGGCGGCAATCTGAGATGCTTCCGCGCCGGTATAGCCGGTCTTTGCCAGATGCTCTTTGATCTGCTGTGACCGGGGGCTGGAAGCGTCCAAATACTCCTGCGAGTAGCCCTTGATTTCGGGGGCTCCGCTCTTGCCTGCTTCGATCTCATACCCGAGATCCCGCAACTTGTATGTGAGCACTGATTGATACACGGCCGTCGCATAGTTTTGGGTGTCGAACATGCCCCGTTCCTGAAGAGCGCGGGTCGTGCCGTCTGCCCGTTCGGTCACGTTCATGATGAAGACGTGGGTGTGGAGCTGGGGAGCGGCGTAGCCCTCGACCGGGCGGGCTGTGTCGTGCTCAAATTTGGTCGCGATAAATTTGCCGGTCGTCTCGGCTGGATTGTTGCCGCCAATTCTGGCTTGGGTGTAGCGTTCCAGCTCGGCCACGGCGGCGGTTACGGCGGCGCTGTGGGCCTCGCGGACCCGCTCATCCCCTCCCACCAAAGCTGTGAGCGAAACAGACTTGGGCGCTGAAAAGGTAGCATCCCAACCAGCCCGATGCTCTACTGCTTTGGTCGTCGTTCCGTCAGGATTCTTGTACTCCTGGGCGGTCCGGTGCTTCACCATCTGCTCGCCAGTCTCGGGATGTTGGCCGTCAGTCAGACGTGTGAACTGCTCTGGGCTAACGGCACCAGACAGTCCCATCTTGGATGCGAGCTGGCCTTGCCACTCGCCTGCAACTGTGCCGTCTTGTTTGTAGTAGCTCTGGGTATTGGAGGTGAACTCCATCTGGTGGTAGGTCTGTGCCTGGCCTGAATTGAGGGCTTTTGAAATCGTGAGCATGGAGTCCTCCTTCTTGGTCTACAGATCGCTGCTGGGATGGGGAGTGGGGGCCAGAATTGCCGGTCCGAACGCTGGCACATTTGCTGGCGGTGGTGCTGATGCGACGGTCGGCACAGGCGTCACCACCGGGGCCTCCTCCTTCACAACTGGCTGGTCGATAACAGGCACTTGTGCAGCGGTTGGCGCGATCGCTGCTTGTGAAGCGGCGGGCGCGGTGATTGCTTGCGCGGCGGCAGCCGGCGTTGACGGTGTTGGTGATTTTAGCTTCGCGGGGGCAAGAGGATTCAGCCACATATCGCCCTCTGGAATGTCGCGCGGAACGAAAGAAGGGGCAATGATATCCCGATCCATGTGAGGAAAGCTGAACCGGGTGACGTTGTTTCCCAGCTTCATGAAGGAATGGAGGTCTTCAAGTCCTTGGATCTCTGAACTCATCACCAACGGTTCGATTTGCCGGTCCATGGTGTAGCTCTTCCCTGCCCTTTTACCGTCCGCCACGGTCTCCCGGACACGCTCAATCTCAATCTCGCCGATTAACTCGGAAGCCCACTTTGCGGCCTTCGGCTCGGCCGTCTTGAGCACGAACTTGGTGGCCGGTTGGGACAACATCACTTCGGCGAGATGGCCGTAGATCACCTCTAGCTGTGCCTTGCCCTGGTAGCCGAAGATGATCGGGTTGTCGCTCTTGCGACCCTTGGTCAAGGCACTATGGAACTGCGGCAGCCTCTGCAGAGTTGCCAACTCGTCTAGGACGAACCACGCCCGCTTTTGTCCTGGCTTGGGCAGGGTGAGCAAGCGAAGAATGAGCAAGTCGATCCAAAGGGAGTGGAGCGGGCGCAACGCTTCCTGCTCGGCTTCCGTACCGGTGAGGAAGATCCATCCCTCGCGTTTTTCGGCCCATGCCGTGGCGCTCCACTCCTTACCTTTGGTCTGTTCCTTGGTCGGCAGAAGACGGAAACTATCGGCGATCAAGCCCAACGAACCGAGGACGCCATTCCGCTGATCTGGTGAGTCCTTGCCGATAAACTGCTCAAGCTCCGTACCTGCGACACGGCGGTCGATCTCGTCTGGATTGGACATCCAAGCGATCAGATCTTGGACCGAGGGACGGTACTTCATGAGGTGAGCGAAGATCTTCTGAGGCGTCTCGGTGAAGAACTCATTGGGCTTGCCATCTGCTGGCTGGTAGAGGGATGCAGCTATTGTCCGTGCCTCGGCAGGGTTACGCAGCTCGGAAGCTGGCGACCAATAACAGGATCGATCATCGAGGGGATTAAGGATGACATCGTTTCGGTCTTCGCGGTAAAAACGTTGGATGAACTCACCGGCGGGGTCATAAACGATGGCCGATTCTTTACGGTCCTCGATCTGTCCAAGCATCTGGCGCAGCAGGGTCGATTTACCCACTCCGGTGTCTCCCATCACCTGAACGTGCTTCGCTTCTTCGTGTAATGGAAGACGGATAATGACGCCCTTCTCGTCCGTCGGAATCCCTAAACCCTCACCTTTCACGATCTCGTTGAACTGCTTTGGGTCCGACATCACCGGCCCGCGTAGCAGCCGCCCATACTTCATCTTTTTGCCCCGTTTGAAGTCAAACGGCACCGCGAAGCAGAGGAGAAAGATCATCACGATTGCTGTCTCGGCCAACGCTGGACCGTAGGCGCTCAGAACGTCGTCGCCTCCGAAAATTGCTGTCTTGAACCATCCATAAAGGGCGTCGTCCGCAATCTTGCGCTCCGGGGCGCGCACGAATGTTGTGTAGCCCTGGGCGAGCGCTTCTGGCGACAACTGGACGCTCAGCTCCTTTCCGTTTGGGAGAATCGTTGTACCGGGAACAAAGTCCTCGTGCTGGGCCACACGGGGTGCTCGCTTTCCTCCCTGGAGGAAAATCAGCCGGAACGAATTGTGCATTTTGAACTGTGCTCCGGCTGCGCTTTTGAGGTAGTCGCCGGTGTACTCGCGAGCCAGGAACGGCTTCATGAAGTACATCCCTAAAAGCAAACTCATGACAATCGGCACGGAAAGAATCATCGTGCCGATGGTGTAGATCGGCACCTGCGGAGGCCAGATAACCGTCTCTTTTCGTCCCCATTGACTAGGCATTTCTAACGCTCCTTCGGTTCGGCGGCTGCGTATTGTTCCATTACATCCGTTGCTGCTTTGTGTTTGGTTGTCCGCACATTTGCCAGTACGCCGCTGAAGTCTTCGGCAGTCATTACGTGACCGCAGGCGAGAGGTTTCAGAACGAGATTCAGCAGCATTCGCGTGGCGACGACCTCTGTAAATAGGGCATCGCCGCGAGACTTTCTTGCCTCACGTAAAAGCACCTCCCGCGCCCATTCCGCGAACAATTGCCCGGTGCTCGCGGCGGCCATATCCAGCTCCCGCTTTTCGTCCTCTGTAAAGCGCGCGCCTGCGCTCCTGCCCCTTACACGCCGACCTTTCGGACGATCTAAACGGGCCTCAAAACTGAGGCCGACTACTTCGTTTTGCGTTTCCATACTGCCTCCAATTTGGTGTTCCCATACGTCAACGCGCCGTTTACGTATGGAAACGGATAAGCTCTAAGTCCATACCGGTCAGCGCGTTGACGATGGTCAACGTTTTGGCCTCTCACTCAACCCCGGAAGGGATGGAGTGTCAACTTCTCCATGTGCGAAGCGCATGCCGTTGCTTTTGCTTTGCGGTTGCTGCTGCATTTGCTGTTGTTGTTGCCGCTGATCTTGCTGTTGCTGTTCCGTGGCGCAGCGCGTCACTTCATGCGAAGGGCGTCAGCCCCTCGCATGAAAGCACTTCAGCCTGCCGCTACGTGGTTGGCTGGCTTCGGCCCACGCCGCGCACCCGTGGGCACCGTGGCGGGCCTCTTGATGCGAAGCTGAGAGGCAACCTTGGGCTCTGTGGAGCGAAACTTCTGGAAGTCCGAATCCTTGCCAAAGGTGTATTCCAAAGCCTTGTTCACTACCTCATCGGGAAGGCATTTGACGAAGGCGGCATACTGGTCAACCTGGATGGCGGTTGACTCTTCAAGGGAGCAGGTGACGGTGACTTTGCGAACTTGCTTGATGTCGAGCAGGGGCATTCGGTGTTCCTCCAGGGTGGCTGGTTAAGCTGCGTGATTGGGGAGTACGGGCTCGTCGGTGTAGTCGTCGGCACGGTAAAGGTCTTCCGTCTCGAAGCTCTGGGTGGCAAAGTCGTAGCCGGTGACGGAGATAAGCTCCCGCACCTGTCGCCTGCCACTCGGAAGGCGTTCGCAGTACAGAACGAAGTCGATTGCATCGGCTGTTTCCGAGCGAATAAAGCTGTGGTTGATATTCGGGCGGGCGCTTAGGGCAAGGTTCGATAGTCTGCTGAGCGCATCCCAGGCCGATTTCGCGTGCAATGTGGTGAGCGTTCCGCCGTGGCCGGTGTTCATCGCCTGCAACAAATCATTGGCACACTCATCGCGTATTTCGCCGAAGATGATGCGGTCGGGCCGGTGCCGCAGTGCAGCCGCCAGCAATGCACTCGGCAGGATCGCAACCTGACCGGGAATTGCATCGACTGCTTCCCAGCGGAGCGCGTTGGGCTGGAGCACTCTAAGCTCTGCAACCTGCTCGATCACGATCAGTCGGTCAGTCACAGGAACGTGGTCGAGAATGGCTTTCATTAGCGTTGTTTTCCCTGAGCCTGTACCGCCTGCGATGATGCCGTTCTTCTTCTGCAAAAGGAACTGGACAACCCTGTCACGTGCCTCCCTGGGCAAACTGCCCTTTTCAATGAGTTGGTCGGTCGTAAACCACTGATTGAATTTGCGGATGGTAAGTGAAGGACCGCCGATTGCGGACGGCGCTCCAACCACGGCCACACGCGAGCCATCCGGCATCCGGGTATTGAGGATGGGGTTCTGGTGCGTGAGGTCCTGGCCCATCATGCGGGCTACTCGCTGGATCGCTGCTTCAAGGCGTTCACTGCTGTACTCATCCTGGAGCGGAATATGCTCGATAACGCCGCTTCGGTCGGCATATACCCCTGTCGTCCCGTTCACCATCAAGTCGCTGATAGTGGGGTCAAGAATTAGCGCCTGAAGGTCGTCCGAAAAGAACGGTAGAACCTTCTCCCATCCGCTTTCCACGCTCACCGGGTCACCTCCGGGCGGAACGTGGAGCCCTGGCCTACAAGAGGATCGACGGAGACGCGATTCTCGTGAAATTCGGTGATAGTCAAACCGAGAGGATTGATCGTCTCGTACTGTGGGTTTGTCTTCGCCTGCTCGCTCACCTGGGCGGGATTCAAATAGTAGGTGAACGAAGCCATCCAGTGCTCCGTGCGCGGCTTGCTGGAGGTCCGCATCGGGTAGATAAGATCGAAGGTTTCAAGGGCCGTTCCTCGGGAGAGGATGGTGTTCTCGACCTTCTCCTGGGACATCGAGGTAATCGTCACGTTATTGACCTGGACCTCGCTTTGTTCCGTCTGCCCGCTCGTCACTTGGGTTATGAGGTGGTTTGCATTGTCCTGGCCTATGAGCTGGGTGGCGAGAGCTGAGGAAAGAAAGTAGTAGTTCATGGGGTATTTCTTCGCCATCGTCTCGCGATTAATCGTGTGCCGGTAGCCGGTCCAATCGGTAAGATAGGTGCGGATTTCACCTTCGCGTGGGCTGTAATTCAGGTCCGTGTACTGGATCGCCTGCGCCCTGCCCGCCTCATCAATGCGGATGTAGCGATTGACAACTGGACGATGCGCAACCGCGACCAGGCCTCCGCATAACAAAAGTGCGATACCTGCGAGTGCGCCGATGGCAATCTTCGCCATGCTGCGCTCGCTGTACTGCGCGGAGTACACCTGATTTCCAATCTTGTCGGCCTCGACGTGCTGCCGCGCTGTGAGGGTGCTACCGGGGACTGCGACGTGTGTGGACATGCGAGTTCCTTTCCTGAGTTGCATGAACGGCTTTGTATATGCGGGCGATCATGGAGAAGAAGACGAAGAGAATGAGGGCAAGCATGAAAACCTTACCCAGCGGCCCGGCTTTCCTGTAAAGCAATCTCAAAGTGAACATTGGTGTCCTTTAGGCTGCTGCAACGAGTGCTCCGATCTTCTCTGCGGTTTCGCCAAGCTTTCCGGCCAGACCAGCCCCACCGCCAAAGATCATTTGCGTGACGCTCGGGATGAGAAACATATTGAGGATGAAGGCTACGAAGATCGTGGTGAACGGAATTAGATTTGCAAGCCACATGGCGATGCTGTAATCACCGTGAAACGTCTGGGTCATGAAGCCGGTAAGGAACTGAGACCACACGAAGATGAAGGCAGCGGCAACCGCCCGAATCATCGCAAGAGACAGAAGCACCTCTACGAAGTGCAGGAACTTTCCCCGGAACGTCTCGGTTAGATACAGCGGAATCATCAATGGGCCGAACAATGCGGCGACCCCATAGAAGATGAACGCGCTGCAATTGATTAGAAAGATGATCCCGGAAGCGATGCCGAGTAGACCTTCGACAAAGTAGTAGCAAATTGTCTGCAAGGGCGCTAGGACGGTCGGCATGGGGGTGTTGTGGCCCGCATCAGCGATAAGCGCCGTCATCTGATTCAACTGTGTCTGGTCGAGGATGTGCGAGATGGCGGCGGCAATGTAGGAGAACATGCGATTGAAGCCAAAACTCGCACCCGGGAGATTGCTGACCCAGTAGTGCTCCAACACGAGGCAGAAAAGGAACCTGAACAGGAAGGTTCGCAGCTCATCCAAACTGACCGTGTGGTGCCCTCCAAGATGCACAGACCACGACGACATGCGGACGGCTATACCAATCAGGATCATGGTCGCAATGAAGGTGAGAAGAATCATCCCGAAGTTCGATAAGGCTCCACCATTTTGCGTCGTGAGGTTTGTCAGATCTTGGGTGAATTGAGCGAGCCAATCGACTGCTCCGGGTGTGGTGTTCATAGGTTCACTCTCAGGCTTGGAATGTGGAACGTGTCGCGGGTTGAAAGGCTAGGCGCTGAGAGGTCCAGCGCCAGCCCCAGTACCGCATTTGGCTCAGTAGTAGGTGGTCCAGGTGGACGATCCATTCCCGAGGTACGTGGGATTGCTCGCCTGCTGGGTGTACTTGTAATCCGCATCGTTGATCGTCATGGAGGCGATGTTGCGCTTCTCCATGTTGGCGACTGCTGCTTGTGCCGCCATGCACGCGTGGATCTGCCCTTGCGCGTGCTCTTCTGCCATGCGTTGCGCATTGGAGACGTTCAGCAAATTCAGCTGTTCTACTTCGCTGTTGGTGGCGTCGCTCGTGTCGTAGATCGACGTGTTGAGGGCGGTGTTGGCCGCAAGATTCGCCGTTCTGCTGGCTTGGTAAGCTCCGCTTGCGGCGAGGCACTGACTGGATGCGGCATCCATTGCCTCGATGTGAGCGAGGGTAGAAAGCCGCTGGCTTTGTCCAACGATCTCTTGGCTCCAGAAACCCGATGATGTACCGGAGATCGCAAGGTTCATGATCTTCCAGACAAGACTTGCATTCTGGGACTGGCCATTCAACTGAGATTGCAGACCAGCCGTTTCGCCGTACGTGTTCTGCACGGTGCTGTGCAGTAGCGCGTTCTCTGCCGTATTCCAAATCTGCTTGGAATTGAAATACTTCAGATTGTTGACGATGGTGTTGTACGTCGTGACGGTCTGCTTGTAGATATTCAGCGATGTCTCGGCCATTTGGATGTCCTGGCTGAGTGTCTGAATGAGGGTTAGATTCTGCTGGGAACCTTGCGAGATTTGCGTGGCCTGAGCCGCAAGTCCCTTCTCTTCGTTGACGATCTGCTGAATGGCGTGAGCCGATTGGGTTGGGTCAAAGGTTATGCCGCCAAACTGCGCGTGAGCTGGGACCGCTATTGCAATCGCGGCGATTCCGCTGACGAGAGTCAGACTGCGAGCTGCGGTGAGCTTCTTCATGATTGGAAACTCCTAAAGCGTCGGGTTGACGCGATGGTCTGCGTAGGAGGGAATGAGTATGTCTTTGCCAATGTAGACCCGCGCTCTCGAACCTTCCTTGAGCGCGATGATCGGCAGTCGATTGAGGAAGTGGTTTAGTACCTGGGTGGCCTCCTGGCTGGTTTGCGAGGAGATGCCGTTGCGGATCTGGCTATCGGTTGTTAGAACGCTCCCGTTGTTGCCGATTTGCGCGAGTCCTCCCAGGCCCCCGATAGCGGCGGCGGCGGCGAACGCTTGCAGATAGCCGTGGTCAACCTTGGTGGCAAGGCCGGTGGTCCCGATCTGATCGAGGCCAGCGTACTTGTCGATGTCGATGGAGAACCCGTCTGGGCAGACAGCACGGTGAAACACTACCGCAAGTTTGTGCTGCTGCTGGTTGCCAACTGCCGTGACGGAGCCAATAAGCCGGGTTCCCTGGGGCAAAAGAAGGTTTTGCCGGTCGTGCGAATAGTAATCCGTGGTGAGCATGAGCAGGACCGGGCCTGCCATGCCGCCGTCTACGTGGTTGGTGACGACACCTTCAAGAACGGTGCCTTCGAAGACGCGGTAGAGCTTGCCGCCGTACTCATCGAAGTTGTACGCCGCCATCGCGTTCGTTTCCTTCTTTTCGCTCGGCCTGGAACTTACCAGCGCAGCCGGCGACTCGCCGTTGCCCACGCTCTGATTGGCTACAACGGTGGGCGCGGTGGAAGTCGGTGTCTGGCTTGTCGGTATTTGGCCTGCCGGTGTCGCCTCGTGCGTTTGAAAGTCAACGGCTACGGTGTCGCTGTTGAGGGCATCCACTCGATGCTTCTCACGGTCTGCCGCCTTCTGCTTCGCCTGGGCGTGCGCTTCTGACTGGCCGGATGTCTGCCTGGG
>CAXTCB010000006.1:38950-57426 GCA_964242875.1 uncultured Acidobacteriaceae bacterium | reverse complement strand
GAGTTCAATCTCGGCGCTCTGCATAGCCGCGAGTATAAGCGTCTCCTACTATGGAGCCTGAGGATTTCTCGACCATGCCGGCTTCAAAAAAGACGCTGAGGCTCCGAGCAGATCAGCCTGACGACATCACACGGGCCTCCCGGATCCTTCGGCAAGGGGGCACCGTCGCCTTTCCCACCGAGACCGTCTACGGCCTCGGTGCCAATGCGTTCGACACCGATGCCGTGCGTGAGATCTTTCTCGCGAAGCAGCGGCCGTCCTGGGACCCTCTGATCGTTCATATCAGCGACCGACCGATGCTTAATCGCGTCACTCAGCTCTCCGAACCTCTTCGCAGAGCAGCCGAGCGTCTCGCAAAGGCCTTCTGGCCCGGCCCACTTACCCTGCTTCTGCCCCGCAGCGAATCCATTCCCGATGCGGTCACTGCCGGCCGTCCCCGAGTGGGGGTGCGGATGCCATCGCACCCGGTCGCCCTCTCTTTGATCGCCCAGGCCGGCCTCCCGATCGCCGCGCCCAGCGCGAACCGCTTCGGCCACACCAGCCCGACCACTGCGGAGCATGTTCTCGATGACCTGGACGGCCGCATTGACGCCGTGCTCGACGGCGGCGCCACCAGCGTCGGCGTGGAATCCACCGTGCTCGATCTCGTCGAAACGCCGCCGCGCCTCTACCGCCCCGGCGCCGTCACCCTCGAGCAGCTTGCCGCTGTCGTAGGCGCCGTCGAGCTCTTCCGCCCCGATCCCGAACTGGCTGGCGTCACCTCCGCCAGCCTTCCGTCCCCCGGCCTCGACCTCCGCCACTACGCCCCCAACGCGCGCCTGATCCTCGTCGACACCAACGCAGACCTCGTAGCTCGATCTGCTGAACTCGCCTCTGACGGCCCTGTCGGCATCATGCTCCCGGACGGCTGGGATCCCGGCACCGCACCCCTCTGCTTCCCTTGGGGACCGTGGCACGACCCTGCCATCCTCGCGCAGCGGCTCTTCGCGGGTCTGCGCGAGCTCGATACACACAAGGCAGCCACCATCCTCTGTCCGCTTCCACCCGAAACCGGCGGCCTCACCGCCGCCCTGCGCGACCGCCTGCTGAAAGCCGCTCGACCGCGCTAGCCGACGCGTGCCGCTGCCGTCAGCTGTCCCGCATACGAGTCCAGCGCCAGCGATCGCAGCAGATTGCGCCGCATCCCCGTGTATACCTGATCCATCCCGCGCACCGCCGCTTCGATCCACGCAAAGTTCAGCACGGCTGACAGCCGCTCCAGCTCCGCCCGCATATCAATATTCCGCACCAGCTCCGGCGTCCCCGCGTCCAGCAGCAGCAGATCCTCCAGCAGCAGCGACAGCGCCCGCAGCAGCCCCGTCGTCTTTTGCTGTCCTTCCGCCCCTGCCCGATAGCTCTCCGTCATCTTGAACAACGCCGTGTGATCCGGCTCCTGCGCCGCATGGCGCAGCAGAAACATCGCATCCGCCCGAGCCGCCGTATACGCCGGCAGGTCAAACGACAGTGCCTGCCCAGCCGCTCCCTGCGAGAGCCGCGCCACCAGCTCGCGTTGGCTTGGGGCCAGCTCCGGCCGCCGCGCACTCACCAGCATCTCCACCTCGCCGATTGGCAGCGCTCCCAGCCGTACCAGCGCGCATCGGCTGCGAATCGTCGGCAGCAGCTCACTTGGGTTCTCCGCCAGCAGCATAATATGCACTGACGGCGGCGGCTCTTCGAGCACCTTCAGCAGCGAGTTCGCCGCCTCCTTCATCAGGCTCGCCGAAGTCAGAATAAAGATCTTCTTCGGCGCCTCTGCCGGCAGGTACTGCGATCGCTGAATCAACGTCCGCACCTGGCCCAGCTTAATCAGCAGCTGCGGCGGGTCCGGCGGCACGATCAGCACATCCGGATGTGGCTGCACCAGCACGCGCGTCTCTTTCTTGTCCGTCTCCCGCAGCTCGTCCCGCGCCGCCACCGCTGCGGCAATTGCGCCGTCCAGATCAGCCGCTTGCACGATCCGTGTGCAGTTTCGGCAATGCCCGCAAAATGTGGCCAGCGACTGGCCATTCGACCACAAATCCCGCGGCTGCCGTTCGCACTCCACCGCCATCGTCAGCATCAACGCCAGCGTATATTTCCCCGATCCTGCCGCTCCGGCCAGAATCATGGAGTGGGGCAGCCGCCCGGCCGCTACGGCCATCCGCAGGAGCTCGACTGCTGCGGAGTTCCCTAGAAACTCATCGAAACTTGCTGGAAGCGGCATCTCTTTAGCCTAGCGCAAACTGTGGCGTCCATCAGCCTCGGTGGCATCACGCCTCGCGCGCTTCCAGTCGCATTCGAACTACTCCCCGCGGCCGCAGCGTGATTCTCGCCTGCGGAACCGGAGCCCCCTCACCCGCAAACCGTAGCCGCCACTTCTGGCCGA
Source organism: uncultured Acidobacteriaceae bacterium (assembly GCA_964242875.1). Classification (GTDB taxonomy): domain Bacteria; phylum Acidobacteriota; class Terriglobia; order Terriglobales; family Acidobacteriaceae; genus Edaphobacter. Next base: position 55,022 of record CAXTCB010000006.1, on the reverse strand, counting down.
TCGTCGCAAGCACCAGCACACCCTCCATCCAGGCGAAGCTTTCACCGATGCATTGCCGGCCCCCGCCGCCAAAAGGGAAGTACGTGAACCGGTCACGGGCAGCCTTCTTCTCCGGTGTAAATCGATCCGGATCAAAGCGTAGCGGGTCCGGAAAATACTCCGGGCTCCTGTGCATCACGTATTGGCTGAAGAAGAAATGGGCCCCCGGCGGAATCGAATACTCACCCAGCGTCACTACCTCGGTTGATTTTCGGCCCATCGCCCATGCCGGTGGATACAACCGCATCGCCTCCGCGAACACCTGCTCCGTATACCGCAGCGCCCCATAGCTCTCGAGCGTCGGCAGCCTTCGCTCCGCGCCTGTTCCCAGCACGGCATCCAGTTCAGCGTGCATTCGCGCCTCTGCCTCCGGATTCTGGCTCAGCAGGTACCACGTCCACGTCAGCGCATTCGCGACCGTCTCGTATCCCGCGAGAAAGATTGTGAGCACCTCGTCGCGGATCTGCCGGTCGGTCATCCCCAGCGCCGGAGCCCCCGGCTCGTCATCCGCCTCTGCCTCATACCGGCTCGCCACCAGCAGACTCAGCAGATCACCACGCTCCTGCCCGCGACCGCCCACCATCTCGGCGCGTCGCGTCTGGATCATCTGATCGACCACCGCGTCCAGCCGCGCCAGCGATCGCTTGAACTGCACCACCCCGGGAATCGGTAGGTGCAGAAAATCCTCTAAGCGCGGAAACGCAACCAGGAAGTTATAGAGCCGCATGATCGCGTTCGTATCTTCATTAATGCCGCGGATCTTCTCCGTGACCTCGGTGTCAAAGAGGGTTCGCGCGATGATCTCGAGCGAAAGCACCATCATGCTCGCATTCGCGTCGACCATCTCGCCCGCACGCCACCCCGCGATGTTGTCAGCCGCGATCCTCACGATCGCATCGGCATAGCCCATGATGCGCTGCCGGTGAAACGCCGGCGCCATCATCTTTCGCTGCCGCATGTGGATCGGATCATCCGACGTAATCAGACCCTCGCCCAGCAGAATCTTCATCCGCTGCAGCGTGCGCTCCTTCACAAACGATCCGCCCTGGTTGATCAGGATCTCGCGCACATACTGCGGATCATTAACGAAGACGATGTACGTGCCCATGAAGCGATACTTCGAGATAGCCCCGTAGGTCTTGGTCAGGTACTCAAACAGCCGGATCGGTTCGCCCAGCTTTACCCAGCGCTTCAACGCATAGAAGGGAAGGGAATGCTTCAGCCCCGGTGGCAGCCTGTATCCAGCCGTCGTCGCCTTCCGTTCAACCTGCGCTACTTGGGAATCCCTGGTCTCAACATCAGCGGAGGATTCCTGGGGCGGCGTGAGCGGCGGTGTCGTCATGCCAGTAGGACGTCCTTCGGCAGACGCTCGTCCACTACGGCAGCAACGCACATTTCGATCGCGTCAATGGAGGAGTCGTTCGCGATCATCACAACACGTTCCGGCTCGCGTCGTGCAATCTCTTCATACGCCTGGTGGATGCGCTCATAGAAAGCATCCGGCTCGCGCTCGAAACGATTTTCGTCCGTTCCCTGTTGCGCAAGGTGCCGCAGGTTTCTTCGGCGCGCACGTCGCAAGGAGGCCTCAAACGGCGGCAGCAGCAGAATCGTCAGATCCGCCCGCAGATCGCCACACACCACGCGATGCATCGCCAGCACCGTCTCGCTGCCTAGCCCCCGCCCGGCTCCCTGGTACGCCTCGGAAGAGTCGGTAAATCGGTCACACAGGACGATTTTGCCCGCCGCGAGCCCCGGCTCAATCACCTCCGCAATCGCCTGCGCCCGGTCGGCAAACATCAGGGCCAGTTCTGCACGCGGGGCAATAGGTCCGAGTGTCATATCGCTCGTGGAGTCCACCAGCACTGAGCGGATTCGGTCGCCCAGCGCCGTTCCGCCAGGCTGTCTGAGCGTCAGCACCTCCATCCCCTTCGCGCGTAGTCGCCCGGCCAGTCGCTTCAGCTGCGTGGTCTTGCCAGAACCATCCAGACCCTCAAAGGTGATGAAAAAGCCACGTCCCATGGTCTCAGTCTAAAAGACACGTTTATCCGAAGATCCGTCCTTGTTAAGCGAGAGGATCACCCGGCCGGTGCACCGGCTCTTAGCGGGCAGCGGTCAGCCTCGGAGTCCATCGCACTCCGCTCTCAGCAACATCGATCAGAAGCTGACCTTCCAATCCTTCATGGAGCTCAGGGCCACCCTGCGTCCGCTCTTTCCCGCCCTGGTCCGTGTAGAGGATCTTCAGGTTCCCCGAGCCGAGAACCTTAAAACGGTACTTATACTCTGCTCCGGGGGCCAGACCCTGCGTCCCAAAGCTGGCGCTTGGATAGTCCACTTCGATCAGCTGCAGCGGTCTCCTCGTGCTGTTACGCACGGTTGCCTGGATCATCGCGGAGTGGCAGCCCGTCAGCCACAGAAGGAGTCCCAGAATCGGAATGGACGCTCGTCGCATACTTGCGAGGGTACCAGCAAGCCTCGCTCTACTTGGGAGCGGCGCTCCCGATGACGCGGGCGGTCAGCACGACTCCGGAGCGGTCATCGTGCAGCGTCAGCGGAAAGGCAAGAATGCTCCAGGCAAGATCGCGCTCCTGCTCCCGTGGCGACGTCAACAGACCCCGGTGCGTGCGATCCAGATATGTCTCCCGGCTGCGCGGTACATTCAGCAGCACATCGCGCCAGTCGCGTAAGTCCGGCATCTCGTCGAAGACACACCGGCCCGGAAACCAGTCACGCGGGTGCTCAAGGTAATCCGCGGCTCGATCGTTGCAATAGTGCCAGACCCCGCGATCATCGAAGATCTGCACCAGGACGTCGGAGCCAATGGCGCGGGCGATGCGAGAGTAAAAGAAATCTCGCGCATCCACCACCACGGGACTTCCGCGCCGCTTCGCCTCGAGAGAGCTTAAAGCCTGCAGCAGGTCCTCTACCGAGCTGTGTCCCTTCAGCAGGTGCATGTCCTCCACACCACCGAAATACCGCTCCAGCGTGGCCGACAGGATAATGATGGGAATGTGCGGTCGGCGTCTTCGTAAAAGCGACCCGACCTCTGTCCCGAACTGGCCACCGCCAAGATGGTAGTCCAGCACTGCGATGTCAGTCGTGTCGAGGTACTGCATCGCCTCCTCAATCGAAGTCGATGGCAGACAATCGTAGCCATGCTGTCGCAGAATCGCGCAGCGAAGGTGCAGATTGGCCGGATCGTCGTCCAGCAGCAGGACCCGAACATTGGCTCCCGGCTGGAACAGTGATGTCGTTAGACTGTCCTCCCGAACACCCTCTGTCATCCGTTGCCTCCCCTCCACGCAAGTTATACAACTTGGAGGTTACTTACGTTCCTTTTTTAGGTTACGTAACAACTCTGGCAATCGGTTTGCGGCGGCCACACTTTTTAACCATCTCCTGTTTTCCACAGCCGGATATCCACTTACGATCTGCCCCGCTGGAACATCGCCCGGAATCCCGCTCTGTGCGGTGGCGACGACGTCGTCGCCGATCGAACAGTGACCAGCCACCCCGACCTGTCCCGCCAGAATGACGCGATCACCCACTTTGGTCGATCCAGCCAGGCCAACCTGTGCGCAAAGCAGGGTATTGCTGCCCACCGCAGAGCCATGCCCCACCTGCACAAGGTTATCGATCTTCGTGCCGGCGCCGATCCGCGTCTCTCCCACAGACGCCCGGTCGATGCAGGCATTCGCCTGCACTTCGACTCGGTCCTCGAGGACGACCCGCCCCGACTGCGGAATCTTCAGCCAGCCGCCGTCCGCCTTCTTGGCGAAACCGAACCCGTCACCCCCGATCACCGCCCCGCTCTGGACCGTCACATCCTCGCCCAAAACACAGCTTTCCCTCACCACAACGTGGGCATGCATCAGCGAATTTCGCCCTATTTGCACGTCGGAGTACACCACGCAGTGAGCCAGGACCACAACGCCGTCGCCGAGCGTAACTCGATCCATAACAACAACATATGGACCAAGGTGAACCCCCTTCCCGAGCTTCGCCGACTCCGCTACAACCGCCGTCGGATGAACTCCAGGCGGGTACACCGGTGCCTCATGGAACAGCGCAACTGCTTGAGCCCAGGCAAGATAGGGGTCTTTCACCCGGATCGTCGGCACCCCGAGCCGGCCCGCCTCCATGCCAACCAGCACCGCCCCCGCTCCCGTCCTTGCCGCCGCAGCACTGTAGCGAGGGTTGGCGAGGAACGTGAGGTGCTCCGATGTTGCTGATTCGAGGCCGCTTACTCCAGTAATAACAACGTCGTTCGAACCTTCCACCTCCCCTTCAAGAAGAACCCCAAGCTCCAAAAGGCTGAATTTCCGCTGTTCAAGACCTTCCATGCTTCCCCCGGGAGGGTGTCACATCCGGTGCACCCTCAAACAGCGCATCCTGAATGACCGACGACCCGACTTCGCGGTGGATGTCTTTCGCTGGCGTTTGATTGACGATCTGTCTTTTTGACGACGAGTTTATGACGGACAGGATTTGCAGGCTGGCTATTGCCAGACGAGGAACGTAGATTCGCTGCGTGTTAGCCCGTGTATCTGGAGGTGAGAGGTACAGCCCAGCGTCCGTAGTCAACCCATCGAGCAGCGCGTCATCGGTTGCCGCAAGTCCTTCCAGGACGTCAGGATCATCGCGGAACGTAATCCGGATCCAAAGACCCTCACCGCGTGGTCGCGCAACGAAAGTGCGCCTGAGCAGACGTTCCGGGTTCACTGCATCGGAAAGGTTGAAATCCCGAACGAAGCAGACGGTCTTCACCTCACGCAGCGCAACAGTCGTCACGCGCCCCTCAAGATTAAGGTAGTGAATGTGATTTTCTTGAACAAATCCGGACGCGGGGAGATAGGCGTGGAGCACATCACCGACAAACCGTCGAAGTATCGTCTTTTTCTGCAAAGAAGACATAGAGAGGAATGGAACATCTGACATGGGCGTGTGACAGTTCTGAAAAGCGTTGCTGCGGTGGTCGCCTTGTCAGATGATATGGTACGATATGCTTTTGTTCCGCCTTGATTTACTGCGCTAAGTGATTCATCTGATAAGGCTTAGCTTACATGCAGCAGGGTGGTTAGGAGATCGCACGCATTATGGCTGATAACGTCTACCTGCTTGAGACCCGACTTTCCCCAGGGCAGCAATCAGCTCTCGAAGCAATCCGAGCCGTAGCAAGGCAGCAAGGACTAACCGTGTTTCTGGTGGGAGGCGCGGTTCGTGATCTCATGAGTGGTTCACCCGTCCGGGACCTTGACGTCGCAGTTCAAGGAAACGCTCTGAAGCTTAGAGCCGAGCTCGAACGTGTGGGTGCGACGTACTCCGGGGAATCAGCGCCGCTGCAATCCCTTTACGTTCGCTTCCCGAATGGTGTTCGCGTCGAGGTCGGGAGCACCTTGTCCGCCACGTACCCGAAGCCTGGAAAGCCGGTGTATGAACCCACAACCATCCTCGAAGATCTGCGACGTCGAGACTTCACTGCCAACGCCATGGCACTTTCTCTGAATGAGGGCTCCTACGGTCTCTTAATGGATCCTCTGAACGGCGTAGCCGATATTGAAAATCGCGAGTTGAGACTGGTCAGCAACTACGGCTTTATTGAAGATCCAGCCAGGTTGATCCGGGCGGCACGATTCATGGCGCGTCTTGGCTGGCAGATGGACGACCGAACCAGATCCAGGTACGAGACCGCGAAGGAGGAGAACTACATCGCGGCCCTGGGTTCAGCAGATCGGGGCTACGAAGTCGAAGAATTGTTCCATGAAGAAGAACCGCTGCGGGTGATGCGTCGGCTTGAGGAAGAAGGATGGCTGAAGCATCTTTCACCTGTGATCAGTGTCGCGAAGGCTAACGCTCCTGAACTTGCGAGGCTCCGTGATGCTCAGATGCAGCTAGAAACGCGCGGAATCCGAGCGGATGCAGCCGCGGCGAACTTTCCATTGCTGGTGGGGAAGATTGCTGCCACAGAGCTCGATCTCCTAAAGAAGAGTTTCCCGCGCGTCGCATTTGTAGAGGAAATCAACGGTCTGGAGGCCTCTGCAAAGGAGCTTGCCGCACAGCTTTTGTCAAAGGCGATGGCGCTTCCGTCTGAAGCCTACAAGCTGATCATGGGGGCGGACCCGGTCGCGCTCCTGTGGACGATGCACTCTTCCAAGAGTGCTGCACTACAAGCTAGATTCAAGAGTTTCCTGAACGACTGGCCACAGGCGCAGCAAAAACTACCCGTTTTGCTGATGGCGGAGATGCGAATTACGCCCGATCTGCCCAGCTACGCTGCATTGCAGGAAACGTTGTTTTACGCGTTGATGGATGGGCGGCTGACAACACCAGAAGAGATGAAGGCATTTCTGGAACCCTACTCGCCGCCTGCTCCGCCCCCCCCTGTCTCCCTTAGGCGGCCCAGGGCTCCGCGGAAAGAAGCAAAGGCTGCGAAGTCTCGAAAGAAAGCTCCTGCGGAGCCACCAGCTCAGGATGCTCCGGAGGCGACTGAGGCAGCAATGCAGGAGAGGCCAGGTCCGACGAGTTCGCTGCCGCTAAGTGAGCAGTCGACGGAGAAGAAGGTGAAAAAAGCTGCGCCTGCGACGCAAGCCAACTCGTCTGCGAAGATTCCGGTCGTGCAGAAGAAGACCGCGACCAGCAGGACCGTGCCGGTCAAGAAAGTAGCGGCAACTACCCCGGCTGTGAGGAGTGCAGCGAAGAAGCCCACTAAGGCCGTCTCTCACACTAAAGAGAAGGCAAAGACCGCGAAGCCGTCGCCCGCTCCTGCAAATCGGAGATCACCTCATCCAACAGCGCCGAAGAAGACCAGTAAAGCGAAGTCGAAGGCCATCGTTGTATCGGCAAAGAAATCGGCTCCGTCCAAGTCGACGAAGGCTGCCGTTCGTAAGTCGACAGCCGCGAAGCAACTTCCGGTCAAGCATCCAGTCAAGAAGAAAGCCGTACCGGCCAAATCTGTTCCGAAGAAGGCCCCTGCAAAGCGCAGGTAAACTCATTCGTCGACCTTTGGTGTTATGGGAATCGGCGGCCGAGGAAGATCACGGCAGCGCTGATGCTTATTGCTGTCCCAGCCAGTAAGAGGATTGCGTCTCGATAGGCGGACTGTGTTCCCGCTGGCATGGACGCAGCGTTATCACGGCACTGAGCGCAACCCTGCGCTCTGAGATGGCCGCATAGAAAGCAGAGAAAAACAATCGCAACGAAATAGGGGTGTTTCTTCTTCCATGCGAAGCTCATTGAAAATACGCTAGCAATGTGAAAAGGAAGATCCAAAAAATGCCCATGGAGTGCCAGTACCATGCCGAGCAGTCAACCAGAATTTGTCGCGTTTCAAGATGCCGCGAGGCGTATAAGCTCCACAGGGCCAGCATCAAGCCGCCAATGCCGAGAAAGAGGTGAATGGCATGGGTATAGGTAATTAAGTAGAAGAAGTGGCTGCTCGGATTTGAGACGAAGAAGACATGTTGCATCGCCAGTTGCTTCCATGCAAGCGCCTGCCCGGCCAGGAACAGCAGCCCAAGCACAAGGGTTATGCCAACCCAAGGAGCGGTACGACGAGATGTGGGCCGCCCTAACCCAAACCACTCTTCCATAACATCAGGTTCATGAAACATCCGGCGTCGCGCGACCTCCATACTGATGGAGGAAAGGAGAAGCACTGCTGTATTCAACCAGAGAATAGGCGGAATAGCCGTCGGAAGCCATTCATTGATGTAGCGATTGTAGGCGTCAAAGTGACCGGTGGTTCGCGCGACAAAGAACACACTTACGATCGCGATAAAGAACATGAGATCGCCAGCCAAGGCGAAGAAGAGACCCATGCGATATCGGCCCAGGCGCTCACGCGGCCCGCGACGGCCTTGAGGCCGGCTCTGCCAATTGTCTCCTTCGCCGCCACCGCCTGTTCGCTTATCTGTAGGCGGTCGTCGCCCTGCCCCATTGTCATGATCATGGATCCGGCTCTTATCAAGATCAGGCTTTGAAGGGGTAAAGGTGGCTGGCATTGGTAGGAGCCTCGCGCGTCAGCGTGTCTCTTTAGCTTACTCTACGGAAGCTGTCTGTTGAATGACTTCAACTGTTTGCCGATCCGTACAGATCCATTGCGGCAACGCGACGGCCTTCCCTTGTTGATAACGGTATTCTGATGGTCCACGATAGACAACCGGTGGAGGCCGGGTGCTCCCTTCGTTGAGGGCAGGGCACCATTCCATGGTTGTAGCGTTCCAGGGATTGATCTCGCTTTTTCGTCCATAGCTGAGTGTTAGCAGGACATTCAACAGGAAGATAAGCTGGACGAGGGTCAGGAAGACGGCTGCCCAGGTGATCTCTCGATTAATCGGCAGGGTGTGCGCAAGCAGCACGCCCGCTGCATTTGGAATGCCGCTAAGCTGTGCGTAATGCCGGGGCTCTCCCATGAGTCCGGTAAGGTGCATGGGTAGGAACGTGGCGTACGCTCCCGCGAGGGATCCCCAGAAGTGAACTCGTCCGAGTCCTTCGTGCAACGTGCGGTTGGCGAGCAATGGAAACCAGTAATACGTGGCGGCGAAAAGCCCAAACACGCCGGCCATGGCCATGATCAGATGAAAATGCGCCACAACGAAGAAGGTGTTGTGTAGATACTCATCGAGAATGGGCTGCGCAAGAATGGGCCCGGTGAGTCCGCCCGTGATGAACAGCGACACGAAGCCTAGCGCAAACAGGAACGCCGTTGTGTATTGTGGCCGGGAGCGCCAGATCGTGGCGAGCCAAGAAAAGACCTTTGCTGCAGCAGGGATCGCGATCGCGATGGTAGAGATTGAAAAGGCGGTGCCCGCGAAAGGACTTAATCCGGCGACAAACATATGGTGGCCCCACACCAGAATGCCCAGAATCCCGATCAGAAGCGTCGTTGTGATCATGGTTCTGTAAGCGAACACACGGCGATGGCTAAAGTTGGCCAGGATCATGGAAGTGAGGCCCATGCCGGGGAGTATCGCGATATAGACCTCTGGATGGCCGAAGAACCAGAAGAGGTGTAACCAGAGAAGAGGAGAACCGTTATGCGCCCTGATGGAGCTTACTGTTCCATTCACGAGATCGCCCGTAGGAAGGTAAAACCCTGAGCCGAGATGACGATCACAAAAGAGCAGAAGCAAAGCTGCAAGCAGGACTGAGAAGGCGAGAATCGAGAGCAAGGCAGCGGTCATCCAGCCCCACACCGTAAGTGGAAGCCTGATCCAGGTCATGCCCTTGCAGCGCAGGCGTATGACCGTGACCAGAGTGTTGACCGAACTCATTGTGGATCCGACCGCGAAGAGGGCGATGCTCGTCAGCCAAAGGTCCATGCCCAGACCCTGCCCAGGCCCTGCACTGGCTACCGCGGATAACGGAGGGTAAGCCGTCCAGCCCGAAATTGCACTGCCACCAGGAACGAAGGTCGAGCCCAGCAGGACTGCGAGCGCAATCGAGATGATCCAGAAGCCAAGAGCATTCACGAAAGGGAAGGCCATGCGTTGCGCACCGATCTGCGCCGGTAAGATGAGATTTCCGAATCCAGATTGAGGGGCTGTGGTCAGCACGAAGAACAGCATGAGCGTTCCGTGAATCGTGACCAGCGCAAGATAGTCCTCTGGTAGAACAGGCCCGTGAAACGGAAGCACTCGGTCCGGCCACGTCAGGTGCATTCGCATGAGCAGAGACAAGATGGTGCCGAGCGCAACACTCAGAAGCGCAAGGCAGAGGTAAAGTCGGCCGATTGCTTGATGATCTGTCGTTAACAGATGACGACGAACCCAGCTCCGAGCTTCCGGCCTGCTGGTCTCCGTATAGGTTTTGGTCTCGGAGAGGGCTTGCTGCTCTGGTGGGCGACTCATGACATCCCTCCCTTTTCGCGGAAACGTAACCATCGCTCGAAATCGGGGGCCGATAGTATGCGGAGGTTTGCATTCATTCGGTAGTGACCGAGACCACAGAGCTGTGTACAAAGAATTGCGTAGGTTCCTGGCACGACCGGGGTGAAGTGTAGATGCGTCGTTTGACCCGGCACCGCATTTTGCTTCAAGCGCATCTCCGGGATCGCGAAGCCGTGGATCACATCGAGTGCACGCAGCCTAATGTCGACCTCGCGTCCTGCCGGCAGCACAAGTTCCGAGGTCACAAGATCGTCCCTCCCGTGCCGATCTGCAGCGTCAATACCAACCGGATTTCCGGCGCCGGGATCGACCATCCCGGGCTCGACACGACCAAACGTGCCGTCTGGACCGGTGTAGCGGAAGTACCAAGCGAACTGCATGCCTGTAACCTCCACCTGCAAGGCGGTTGGTGCGGCGCCCGTGTAGCGGCTTTCAGCCCAGAGTCGTTCAGCCCTGAGTGCCAGCCATCCCAGTAGCACGGTCAAGGCGGCTAAGGGAAGGTATTCCAGTCGGATTGTCCGTAATGCACTCTCTTGCGCGGATCGCACGTCGCGGGAAAAGATGAGCCCTGTAAGAGCTACCAGATGGGCTGCTCCAACCAAAGCCAAGATGATCCAGAGATTCAGTAAGAGGTGGCGGTCAAGATATACGCCGTGCAGACTCCCATTCGCGGGTAGATGCCACAGCTTTCCGAAGGCATTGAGCTGAAAGACACCTGCTGCGAAAGAGTGACTCATGGCTCCCCAGAGTACGTCGAGGCTAGATAGAAGCGCCCTCGGTCTTGAATGGCCTTGGTACTCGAGACCCTTGGCGGAAGTATGTCCTCGTAAATAGACCGCTACGCTGCTTTGTACCTTCGCACAAGCTCCAGGAAGTGTTCATGGATGCAGGTGTCAGTGGAAAGTTCTGGATGGAAGGTAGCCGCCAGTAGATGGTCTTGCTCAACCAGCACCGGTGCTGAATCCCTTGTGGCAAGTACCTGCACGTTCACGCCCGCCCTGGTGATACGTGGCGCACGTATGAAAACCATCTCGATGGGCTTACTTACGATGGATGTAGGTGCGACTAAGATGGTGGAATCGATCTGACGCCCGTAAGCATTTCGTTCGACTGTGATATCAAGTACACCGAAGGACCGCTGAACCGGACTCTCTACATCTTTAGCGAGCAGAATGCAACCCGCACATGTGCCAAAAGTGGGTTGAGTTTGCACGAAGCTTTCAAGAGCGTCGAAAAATCCATCTCGCTCAAGATGGTTTAGAAAGGTTGTGGACTCTCCTCCGGGCAGGATTAGACCGTCCAAGCCCTTCAATTGATCCGGTCGCCTGACTAAGAGTGGATTCGCCCCGAGTTGTTGCAGCATAGTCGCATGAACGTCATACGCGCCCTGCAAAGCAAGAACTCCGATGGTGAGAGGTTGTGTCGCCATCCTGCCGTTCCTTGTCTCAAGCAGTACTCAGGTTAGGACAAACGAGCTACCAGCCTCGGGTCTGCAGGAGCTCTTTCTCGTCGATCGCAGCGGACGCTAGACCTTTCATGGCACCCTGACATTCCTCGCTGCACTCTGCGAGAATCTTCGGGTTATCGAAGTGCGTGCTGGCACGAACGATTGCGCGCGCACGAATTTCCGCCTCATCCGGCTCCGCGAAGGTGTAGCTGTCACTCATGAAAATACCCGATCCCACGAACACCGCTTCGGCCCCTAGTTGTCGAACCAAGGCTGCATCGGCCGGGGTGGCGATACCACCCGCAGAGAAGTTCGGAACGGGCAGCTTGCCCGACTTAGCGACGATCCGGATCAATTCATAAGGCGCCCGGAATTCCTTGGCGGCGTTATAGAGCTCTTCGTCGCCCAAGACTGTCAGACTTCGCATCTCTCTTACGATCTGTCGCATATGTCGGACAGCATGCACAACGTCTCCGGTTCCAGCCTCGCCTTTAGTGCGAATCATTGCTGCACCTTCGGCAATGCGGCGAAGTGCCTCTCCGAGGTCCCGAGCGCCACAAACAAATGGCGTGCGGAAGGCGTGCTTATCGATGTGGTAGACCTCGTCTGCCGGTGTCAGTACTTCACTCTCATCGATGAAGTCAACACCGAGTTCTTGTAGGATCTGTGCTTCCGCAAAGTGACCGATCCGAGCCTTTGCCATGACAGGGATGGACACTGCATCGATGATCTCGCGGATCATTCTGGGATGCGACATGCGGGCTACGCCACCCTGAGCGCGGATCTGCGCCGGCACGCGCTCCAGTGCCATCACGGCAGTCGCGCCGGCGCGCTCGGCGATCCGTGCCTGTGAGACATCAACGACGTCCATAATCACGCCACCCTTGAGCATCTCAGCAAGGCCGGTTTTCAGTCGGAGACCAGTGGAATTTAGGGTGCCGTTGCTCGTGTGCTCTGCCATGATGGAGTCTCCTGGTGCGTATTGCCTAGAAGCCGGTCACGCGCTGCTACAGGTGCGCTGTGCGGGTAATCACTGATAGAAGTTTAGCAGTTCTGCCGCCAGCCACCTTGATACCGCAGCAAAGCAAGCCGCTCCTTCTGCGCAGAGTTGCGCTACCCGTCAACAACAGAAGAAGGCATACTCTGCTGAACGGGAACCACTCGAAATCGAAGCGTGTTCGCGCTCTCCGAGGCGGCAACCTGTCAGACCTACCGTCGTTTCGGAGGCTGAACACGCATGCATGATGCTGCAGATGTTCTTCAGCAATAGGTGGCTGAGCCGGACGGTGACCGCTTGTCGCAGGATCGGGGTTCGGAGCATGCGGCGTTGCCGGATTGAGCTGCTTACCTTTTAGGCTAGCTCCGTATCTTCGGAGACCCGGAACTGAAGCACGCTTGGATCGATGACGATCCATAAACCCGAACAGCGGGACAAGAGCTGGCCATCCCTGCTCAGAAGCTCCGCTTCGTGGAAAAGCTTTCTGCCTTCCCGCTTCAAGAAACGGCTCCGCAGGAGCATCTCCACACCAATCTGGGCAGGACGTAGGTAGGACACATCCATCTGCCGCGTCATGGCGAGGACCCCTAGGGGACGGTTCAGTTTGCTCATCGCCTCGTCGAGCAGGGTCGCGATGATGCCGCCGTGAACATATCCAGGCGCACCCTGGTATCGCTCATCTAGCGTGACGAAGGCGCTGGCTGTATGGGCCTCCTGGTCCGTCTCAAACGCAAGGTGCAAGCCCTCCGGATTCCTTGGACCACAACCAAAACAGTAGCCGGAAATCTCATCGATCGATCGCTCCATGTGGTCAGACTACGCGAAATGGATCTGTACTACCCATCCTGCAAGCCGGATCCCAAAGCCGTGCATACCTGAAGAAGCTCAACCCCGAAGCGATCAATCTTCTCCTGAGTCAGACCGCTCACACCCTTCAACTCCGGAATCGACCGTGGTTGCGTCAGCGCAAGATCTCGTAAGGTCGCGGAGCCAAGAACGAAGAACTGAGGCATGCCCATCCGTTCTGATGTCTCTCGTCGCCATTCTCGAAGACGTTCTTCGATCCCCTGTTGCTCGTCCGTCAGAAGGATCGATTTTGTGGGGATCTGAAGCGCCTGAGACGGAGGGACCGGAGGGTGATCGGCTACCGCTACATCCTGCTTGAGCTCTGATCGGGTCGCCGGCGCAAGGTCAGGCTGTGCAGTCACTGTGCCCTCACGTATCAGCGCTAAAACCTGAGCCCCATAACGCTTCAGCTTGTCCGGTCCGACCCCCGTGATCTTGTTCATCTCTGCCAATCGTGCAGGAGCGACGATCGCGATCTCTCGAAGCACTTTATCCCCGAAGATGAGGAAAGCCGGCTTTCCCGTCTTCGCTGCTTCGTCAGTTCGCCAGCTTCTCAAGCGACCCTCAAGCTTCTTTTGTTCTTCCGAGAGTGCTTCCTCCGTGGCACTCTTCTCTTTGGTGATCCTTTGCGATTTCGAAGATCGGTCACCTCCTCCCGGCGTGCCGTCCATATCGGAACGTAGCGTGACAGGGAGAGAATCGTCGCCCGGGAAACGACCTTCATGTGTCAGAAGTGCCTTCTTGTAGTTGACCTGGCGCCCGTCCTCAGTGGTGAAGGTGTCGGCAACAAGAGCGATAAAGCCAGCACGCGCCAGTCCGTCCAACAAGGCGTCAAACGCCTTGCGGTCTTTTACAAGAGCCAACTCTGAGAAAAGTTTGCCTGAAGATCGACCCTTTCCTTCTAGGGCCTGCAGAATGACTCGAAGCTGGCGTTGTTCGTCGCCAGTCGCCGCACGAAAGCTCTGGGCCGTTGCGCTTTCTGGTGAACAGAAATCACATCGACCGCAAGGTTTCAGACCATCTTCCGTGTCACCGAAATGACGTATCAAAGCCGTCATTCGGCACTCCTGGCCTTCGGCGAAGGCGCCCATGCGATCGATCTGCGATCGACGGAAGGCAAGCTGCGCGTCGTAGCCGGATCGCCACTCCGTCACGCCCGTCGCTCGAACACGACCGTCCAGATCCGTCACGGCCGCACCCTGGCCGACCAGCTTTTCCACCGATCGGGCTATGGTCTCAGGATCGCTTCTAAGCCGCCTTGTCAAGTTCGGAAGGTCCTGGAAGTCTTGGGTGAGCGACGCACTCAGGCGCGCCAACTCGGCAGACGCAGGATAGTCACGGTCCAGGAAGAAGTCGTGCATTTTCCGGTCGGCGAACGAGTGCAGGAGAACGGTGCGAGCCGGCAAGCCATCCCTGCCCGCCCGCCCGATCTCCTGATAGAAGGCCTCGACCGATCCGGGCAGAGCCGCGTGAATCACTGTACGAACGTCGGCCTTATCGATGCCCATCCCAAATGCGATTGTGGCGACGACGACATCCAGCTCGCCCGCAAGGAAGTGACGCTGTACGCGCTCTCGTGTGGCTCCGTCCAGCCCGGCATGATACGCCGCCGCTCGACCGCCGAGCAGGCCGGCGATCTCCTCGGCAGCTTTACGCGAGGGGGAGTATACGATGGCCGGCTTTGTGTGGGCGGGGGTCAGGAAGTTCTTGATGAACACGTTTCGCTTCGGCCTCGACATCTCGATGACCTCAATCGCGAGGTTATGACGACGAAATCCATGGATGAAGAGAGCCGGATCTGCTAATCCGAGCTGTGTCACGATGTCTCGTTGAACGGTCGGTGTGGCAGTTGCCGTGAGTGCCACGATGGGGGCAGGCCGTAGCGCGGGCAGGTGTTCCCCAAGCGTTCGGTAGTCAGGACGAAAGTCGTGCCCCCAGGCTGAGATGCAGTGCGCCTCGTCGATCGCAATGAGAGAGGGTTTGCGTCGTGCCAGCATCTCGGGAAATCCTGGAACGCGGAGCCGCTCAGGAGCGATGAACAGAAAGTTGAGCTTACCTTCGAGGTAATCGCGGCAGGCCCGGCGGGAGTCGTCGCGGGACAGCCCCGAATGGATCCGAGCCACTGCATGGCCGCCTGCGGACAGCTTGGCCGCTTGGTCATCCATCAATGCGATCAAGGGGCTAATGACGAGAGCAGTACCACTTCGTGCCAGTGCGGGCAACTGATAGCAGAGACTTTTTCCTGCGCCCGTCGGCATGACCAGAAGCACGTCTCGGCCATCAGTAGCGGCCCGGCAAACTGCCTCCTGGTTGGGCCGGAATGCCTTGAAGCCGAATTTGTCATAAAGCAGGGAAGTGAGGCTCATCGCGGATCTAACCCAATCTTCGCATAGAGACAGTCTGCTTTTACGCCTTGGAAGTAGGGCGCCCATATCGTCTTTTCTTCGCCATTGAACTCAGGTCGAAAGCTTGCGACGGCCGCGGCGGGGCCATAGAATACATATAGCCGGATCGCGCCACGTTTCCAGGTACGGCAGTAGCTACGTTGCAAGCAAGGAATGCAAATCGAATGGCAAAGCGCCGCGGAAATCCAAATTGGGGAAAGCCGGAGCCGATTGGTCCTGTAGTTCCGACAATCACCTCCTTCGAGCAGGTTGTAAAGGAGTACAAGTTGACTCCCGATCAGTACGTTCGTTCGACTCGCCTGCGGGAATGGGCGCGTCGCAATAAGAACTCAAAGTACATCCCCGAAGCGTTACTTGAGGCCTGGGGCTTTGAGATCGAATCAACCCTGTAACGAGAGGAACGGCTTCAGGAATAGTTCGAAAAATGCCACCGCTTCACTGCGGTGGCATTTTT
>CAXTCB010000006.1:0-38850 GCA_964242875.1 uncultured Acidobacteriaceae bacterium | reverse complement strand
AAGGACGCAATTGCGGATATGGCGGTTGGCCGCATGGTCATCGTGGTTGATGACGAAGATCGGGAGAACGAAGGAGACCTCACCTTAGCGGCAGAGTTTGTTACTCCGGAAGCAATTAACTTCATGGCGAAGTATGGGCGCGGGCTGATCTGCCTCACGTTGACCGAAGAGCGTGCGGATTACCTTCATCTTGGGCCTATGACCCAGGACAACACATCACGTTTCGGAACTGCCTTTACTGAGACGATCGAAGCGCGGGAGGGAGTCACCACGGGAATCTCCGCGGGGGATCGAGCTCGAACGATTCAGGTTGCGATCGCGCCCACATCAACCTCCTTTGATCTCGCTCGGCCAGGGCACATCTTTCCCTTGCGAGCACGTCGCGGTGGTGTGCTGGTCCGAGCAGGCCAGACAGAAGCTTCGGTCGATCTCGCCCGTATGGGCGGCCTGATTCCTGCTGGCGTGATCTGCGAGATCATGAACGAAGATGGGACCATGGCCCGCGTGCCCGACCTGGTGAAGTTCTGTGCCGTACATGACCTGAAGATGGTGACCGTAGCTGATCTCATTCGATATCGCCTTCAACATGAGCGATACATTCGCCGAATGGCGGAAACTCTCATGCCTACGAGGTACGGCGACTTTCGGATGATCGCTTATGAGAGCGACGTTGAAGGAGGAGAGTCGCACGTCGCGCTAGTGTATGGCGACGTCACCGGCGTTGACGCCGCAACAGGCAGCGCTGTCGTTCCTGTGCGCGTACACACGCACTGCCTTGCTGGTGATGTTTTTGGCACTACCCTCTGCGAGTGTCGAACGGTTCTGGACGCGTCACTTCGTATCATTGCAGAAGCCGGCCGAGGCGCTCTTGTATATCTGCATGCCGGCGCAAAAGGATTCGGCATCGATCAGTCTGTGCAGCCCAATCGTATTGTTCTCCATCGTGAGACACGAGAGCGGGACGACCGGCGGGAACGAACTCTGAGACAGGTCGGTCTTGGCGGACAGATCTTATCCGATCTGGGTATCCGCAAGATCAGTCTGCTGACAAATACACCGACACATGTTCCAGCGCTTCAAGGATTCGGCATTGAAATCGTCGAACAAATTCCGATCCCTCTTGCACAGCGTGCGGCAGTAATCTAGGCAGTCCCGTTAGAGCAGGTTGCCGAGACCTAGCGCCTGCATGTCATAGACGAATGCCTCGTGGGTCGTATATTGAATGGCAAGCATGCCGGCCGCGCGTGCTCCATCGATGTTCTCTTTCCGATCATCGATAAACAAAATGCGTTCTGGAACGCTTCCCAGGGCATCGGCGGCATGATTGTAAATTTCGATTTCAGGTTTCGCCATGTTCAGACGATGTGACCATGTGCAGTGGTGAAAGTCGGCGATCCAGCTGAGTCGATCTCGAATGCCGGTCTCCATGCGATCACCGATGTTGGACAGAATGCCCGTGCGGATGCCTCTTTGCTGTAGCTTCCTCGCATATGCAACCATCGGTTCGTTTAGGTCCGTCCACAAGTCCACGTCCGCCATGTAAAGCTCGTCCAGATCCGTATCGTTCAGGGCGGCACATCCCGCTGTTTCGGCGACACGTCTCCAGTATGCCGTGCCGTTCAGTCCCCCCCGATCGTAGTCATGCCGCGATTGCCAGTACGCCGTATGAAAAGTGTCCGGGTTCCCTCCGATGATCCCATGCATGCGCTTCCACGCCGCGGCGTTTGGACCAAGCGACAGGACTTGGCCATAATCAAAGAGGACAGCGTCAACATCGACGCTCTTTGCGTCGGAACGTACAACACTAAGCTCGGGCGTCTCAAAAGAATCATTCATCACACCGGATTGTACTTTCAGAAAACGCCATCAGCCACGATCCCGGTACGATAACGCTGTGAGCTCCCATCCTGAACATGGACGATTCTCCAGTCGTACCTCATGGAATCGCTCACCGAGTGAATTGCAAGATCCCCTGCGTGAGCCGAGTGGGAGCCTGCCGTTGCTGGATCTCACATCGTCCAATCCAACTGCATGCGGCTTTGCTCTATCTCCTTCCAATCTGTTGGAGCCTCTTCAGAATGTAAAGTCAGTTCTGTACACACCGGATCCCAAGGGACTCCAGTCCGCGCGAGAATCGATCGCGAGGTACTACGCAGGTTATGGCGCGACAATATCAGCCGAGCAGATTGTTCTAACGGCTAGCACCAGCGAGAGCTATAGCCATCTTCTCCGGCTCCTCTGTGAGCCAGGAGATGAGATCCTGATTGCGCAGCCAAGCTATCCACTTTTCAGTTACCTGGCAGATCTCTCGGATGTGAAACTCGGCTACTATCCACTCTTCTATGACCACGGTTGGTGGATCGATACGGCAGAACTCGAACGCGCAATCTCACCACGGACGCGCGCGATCGTGGTAGTCCACCCGAACAATCCGACCGGTCATCCAACCTCTTCCAGCGAACGGGAATACCTCTGTGAACTATGCCGCCAGCATCATCTGACACTTATCGTTGACGAGGTGTTTCTGGACTATGCACACCGCGGCTTCCCGAGACTAGAAAGCTTCGCTTCAAGCAATACTCCACCTCTGATGTTCGTCTTGAGTGGTTTGAGTAAGATGGCCGCACTGCCGCAGGTCAAGGTTGGCTGGATGCTTGTACTCGGACCCGCCCTAGAAAGATTAGAAGCACTGGCGCGGCTTGAGTTGATTGCCGATACTTTTCTTTCGGTAAACACGCCGTCACAATTGGCCCTTCCGCAATGGCTTACACGAGCTCCGGAAACTCAGAGAGAGATTCTGGATAGGATCTCGATCAACCGTAGTCAGCTTGCTGCAGCAAAGATAGAGATGCACGACTTGTCGGCAGGCTGGAGTGCAATCATCAGGTTGCCCCAGATCTTCCGCCACGAGACTACCTTTCAAATGCTTAATCACTTGGCAGTCTTGACGCACCCGACATATTTCTATGGTTTGCAGGATTCGAAGCGCGTGGTGGTGAGCTTGATTACTCCCGCGGAGACCCTAAAGAAGGCGGTGGAGAGAATCGCCGAGCAGCACGGATAGTGCTCATAGTGGACCCAAGAAGCCTCTGCCGAGATAGGGCATGTTTTGGCGATGCTACTTCTTTGCCGGGCCAGTCTGTCTCGTGCTCGTTCCAGAAAGAACGGAGTGGTCGTTGCCAGAGTTACGCGCAAGCAAAATGGTGAGGGCGATCGAGACAAGCATGAAGAGGATCGCCGACCACGTCGTCAGCTTTGTTAGTAGGTTGGCGGCACCACGCGGCCCAAAGGCAGTCTGAGAACCCTGACCTCCGAACGCTGCGGCCAGATCCGCCGACTTACCCTGTTGCAGCAGAACAACGCCGATGAGGAAAAGGCAAACAATAATGTGCACTACGACAAGAAGCGTAATCATGGGACTAAACTCCGCTCCCGATTACGTACACGGGAGCATCTTCGGGGAATAAAGTATGCGACGGAAACTCTCCAAGGACGCACCTCAACCGCTTCCCTGGACCAAAGTTTACCATTGCGTTTCGCATTACAGGAACGATGAACCCTGGCGGCGAGTCTTCGAAGCAATGGCTCGCTTTCTTCTTTACAAGGATCACCTGCTTAGACTTAAGGGGAACGCTCAAACCGTAGCATCGCTCGCGCACGTCCCTCACACAGTGAAAAGCTCAGCACGATCTCGCTGTGATGACGCAGATTGGGCCAGTCGCTCGGCAACTGGCCCAATCTGCGTTCCATAAGTTGGTGCGGAGGAGGGGACTTGAACCCCTATGCCTTGCGGCGCTAGCACCTCAAGCTAGTGCGTCTGCCAATTTCGCCACCTCCGCTCGCACTTTGGCACGGAGCACCAAAGGCATACCGGCTGACCTACGGGGAGTATAGCATTCTGAGGCTCTAATGATGAATGGTTCGAGGTCCCGCAAGAAGGCTCTAAACATCGCATTCAAGACTCCGTCGCGGCAGGGACACTGGTAGCCTCCTCCTAACCCGTGGTCCGCTACCAGCCATGTGCGCTCGAATGATGCCGGAGAGAAATCTTTGTTCGGTTCGCATTCGCGCTCGGACTGCCGTTTGTCACTGCGGGCGATCTTCTTGCTTCCGACCAAGCAAATGGCCTCAGGGTTGCGAATCTTCTATGTGCCAAAACCCGAGCAAGGAGAGCAGAAAGCTTCGCTCTACTGCACTCAAGTTGTAAGTCAAGGGTTTCTCTTCTGAGTCTGACCGCCGCGCACTACCTTGATCTCGTGTTTAGCCTCGAGACCGTACTCTATAATCCTCTTCGTTGTTACTCGGCGAGGACGCAAAGATGCTGAGCGGCGGATTGCGTTTTCTTGGTGAGCAGTACTTTCGTGCAAGGGTCTTAGCCGATTGATCAACGATTGTTTTTGCAGCTCCGTCGTATGCTCTAGTCTGCAGAATCTGACGGAGATGCGAGTCGTGATTGAGCGACGGCGCTGAAGATTGACGAGCTGCCATGCTTCCCGAGGTAGGGCACAGGTTCGGGCCATACGAGATCCTGGGCAAACTGGGTGGCGGGGGTATGGGCATCGTATTTCGTGCCTGGGATGATCGGCTGCATCGGGAAGTCGCCATCAAACTGCTGCACGACGAACTTCAGGCCCCTGGAATGCGGCAGCGATTTCTGCTTGAGGCACGCGCAGCCTCTGCTCTTAACCACCCACACATCTGCACGATCTTCGATATGGGGGAGCAGGACGGTGAACCCTTCCTCGTTATGGAAATTCTGGAAGGGATTACTTTAAAAGAACGGATTGCGCAGGGAGCCTGTTCTTCGGAAGAGATTGTTCGTTTTGGGGCAGAGATCGCCGACGCTCTCTCCGCAGCGCACGGAAAAGGAATAGTCCACCGTGATGTAAAGCCAGCGAACATCTTTTTGCAGGGAGGGCAGGGAGGCGTTCAACAGGTGAAAGTGCTCGACTTCGGCCTCGCAAAGGTCTCCATGACCTTGCGAAGTGGGCGGGATTCGCGTGCTCTCGAACTAACGTCCGCAGGATCTACAGTCGGTACCCTCGCCTACATGTCTCCTGAACAGGCCCGGGGAGAGCACCTGGACAAGCGATCTGACCTCTTCTCCCTTGGGATAGTCCTCTACGAGATGGCCACTCGGCGAACGCCGTTCCGCGGCTCCACGTCAGCCCTGGCATTTCAATCTCTTCTTACCGAAACTCCAGATCCAATCAGGACGTGGAATATTGCAATTCCGCGCGAGCTGGAACGCATCATCATGCGCCTTTTACTGAAGGACCGGTCGGAGCGGTATCAGACGGCACAGGAAGCTGAAGATGCGCTTCGAAAGCTGGCTACCCGCGATCACGGAGATTGGCTTCGTAAATTGCCTCGACCTGATGTGCCTTTGGTGCCATCAGTAGATCCCGTGGCTCGGAATCAAAGGCACATCAGGAACAAAAGTGGGTCCGATAGCGGCGAAGGGAGGGTTCCCCTCAAACCCGTGCAGGACCCTTTCAGTGCGACGGAGAAACCGGATTTCATCCGGCCAAGACGAATGCCAACGCCGGAGAACCGATCGCGCAATGTTTCGGTTCCCAAAAAGACGGGCGGGGCCCTCTCGGCTGCTGGAAGAGAGGACGAGATCATCCCCTCGCAATCAGAAAGAGCCGTTCCGTCTGTAGAGATGTCTCCCCAACCGGCGGCCGTTTTGCAGCAGATATCGACCTTGAAGGAGACACGCAGCTCTCCTTCTTCCATCGACGAGGCATCTGCTCAGCAGAGTGATCTCGCTGCGAGCGGTAAGGACGTGTCGCTTGAATCGGCGGAGACAATCATCGCTCCCACAGTCGCTGTAACGTCAGCTGACGGCGGTGGATCGACCGAACCGACCTTTTCAGCGGTTCCAAAGAGCGTGTCAGAAGGCGAGAAATCGGGGCCGCCTGTACCTCCAGACATTGGGAGTGGTTCGTCGGCCCCCCGCCGAAGAGTCTCCGCAGTACAAGCAGGTTTGTCATCGCTCGAGGGCTTAGGCGAAGCAGGGCAGGACCCGCCCCGGAAGACAACAACAAAGCTCCGCACATGGCTCATCAGTGCTGGCGTCCTCGCGGGCATTCTTCTGGCTTTGGCGGTTTTCTTGATGCGATCCGGTAGCCTGGGGCAGATCGTGCTGCTCCCTGGGGATACGATTCTGCTGGCTCCGGTTGTGAATCGTACTGCGGACGACACCTTGGATCATGTCATTGCGCAGGGGCTTGAGATCGAACTCGCTCAACGCTCGCGGCTTCACTGGCTGGGTCTCGCCGCTCTCAATGCTGGAAAGACGCAGGCGGCTGTTGCGGATCATGTGTCTGCAGAAACAGTCAGCCCGCGTACTGCAGCCCAGCATCTCGGCGCCCGCGTCTATTTGTATGGTGAGCTTACTCGAAAGGAATCTCAGTACGCCATCCGGCTGGACGTCGTCGACGTGGCCTCAAATGATCGGCTTGGAAGCGTCTCTGAGTCCGCCTCAAAGAAGGAAGAATTACTGGCTGCCATAACGCGACTCAGCGTTGCCCTTCGGGCCAGGTTAGGCGAAACCACGCAGGATGCCAGATCCGAGGCGCCGACCGCGCTCGCTCTCCAAGCCACGTCAAACTTATCGGCCTTGAATTCGTTTGCGCAAGCTCAAGCCGCATCAGCGAACGGTGAAACCTCGCGTGCGATCCAGTTCCTCGAGCGTTCCCTCGTTCAAGCACCAGACTTCACGCTCGCCGAAATAAAACTTGCAGAGATCTACGCCCGTGAAGGCGCGGAGATTGCCGCAGCTAGCAGTGCCGCCCGCGCTCTCGCTTCTTCCAGTCGCACCGGAGATCGGATTGCTCCTTTGGCACAGGTTTCCGCTGCTCTCCTCAGTGACCAGGACCCTGGCCGGGCTACCGCTCTTGCTCGTCAACTTCTTGCCAGAAGGTCACAAGACGAAATGGCTCTCATCGCGATGGCACGCGTCATGAGGGCTCAGGGCCATATGACAGAGGCACTGTTGACAGCCGAGCAGGCGTACAGACTTTATCCGTTCAATGCCGATGCGTACGCCGAGGCTGCGCTAGCGTTGATCGGTCTCGATCGCTTCAAAGAATCTTTGGCTGTAAGCAGAAAAGCTCAGGCGCTTGGCGTGCATTGCGAGTGCGGCGAAGACATAGCCACGTATCTCGATGGACATTCTCCTGCTACAGCATCACCTACCGATCTGCAGGCCAATTTCAATCGTGCTTTCTCACTCGATAACAGTGGTCAGTTCAGCGCGGCCGCTGTTGCATGGCGAGCGGGGGCAAATCAGGCGAAGGGCCATGCGGAGACCTCCAGCGCTGCAGCCGGGATGTTAGCGCAAGCTGCTGTGGACCGGGCGCTTGCGGATCGATGTTCCGAGGCCTTGCCCTTCCTTCAAGAAGCGCAGTTGCTCGCGTTTGGCAGGGTTGCCGCATTCCACATTGCGCTCGCGGAACGCCTCTGCTCCTCGTCGATGCAGCGAATGGCGCCGGCGGCGGAAGAAAGCTTAGTGAAGAATGCTCCTCTTCACTCAACCACTTCAGAACTCTTCTTACCGCTCATTCATGCCGCCCAAGCAATCTCCGCGAATCAACCCATGCAGGCGCTCGCTGCCTTATCCAAGGTTGAGAGCGAACGCGATCAATTTCCCACTGCTGCTTATCTGCGCGGTTTAGCCCATGATCTCGGCGCACAGAGTAATCTCGCCACGACCGACTTTGAACAAGCGGCACAGCGCCGTGGATATGCTTTTCTGTCGCACAGCACGGTCTCTCCTCTAGCCACACATAGACTTGCAACCTTGCTAAGCCCATCAGGAGCGGGGGGGCGCGGCCGTCGCGAACCGGCAGTTTCAGCAATTGTGGAGCAACGCTGATGCTGCGCTCGTTACGAGCTCTGTGCGGCACCCCTCCCGCAATCTTCAGACCGCGATGGCCAGGCCATGAACGGCAGTGATGCCTTATAACGCTCCTTTTCGCTCGACAATCAACTGCCTTGGCGCTCTTTCCGATACCACTCAATCAGAGCATTCGTAGAGGAGTCGTGCTGTAGATCACCCTTGCCCTCCAGTTCAGGAACGATCCTGTTTGCCAGCACTTTGCCAAGTTCCACGCCCCATTGATCAAAGGAGTCGATCTGCCAGACGACGCCCTGTACAAACACAATGTGTTCATACAGCGAGATCAAGGTACCAAGGATCTCCGGCGTCAACTCCTGCGCAAGAATCACGTTTGATGGACGGTTTCCCTCAAAGACCCGATGAGGTACCAGCCAGTCTGGAGTACCTTCCGCTTTGACCTGCGCAGCAGTCTTGCCGAATGCAAGGGCCTCTGCCTGTGCAAACACATTTGCGAGCAGGATGTCATGGTGCCTGCCGATCGGATTCAAGGAACGCGCAAATCCGATGAAGTCACAAGGGATAAGCCGTGTCCCCTGGTGAATCAACTGATAGAAACTATGTTGTCCGTTGGTTCCGGGCTCGCCCCAGTAAATGGCCCCAGTTTCGTGCGTCACGGGTGCCCCGGAGAGCGTCACGTGCTTGCCGTTCGACTCCATCGTCAACTGTTGGAGATACGCGGGGAAACGCTTTAGGTATTGCTCGTAGGGTAAAATTGCGACCGTTTGCGCACCAAAGAAATCGTTGTACCAGATGCTCAGCAGAGCCATGATGACGGGAAGGTTCTTCTCAAATGATGTCGTTTGAAAATGCTCGTCCATCCTATGAAAGCCGGTCAGCATCCTGCTGAAGTTCTCCGGTCCGATCGAGATCATCGTTGAAAGGCCAATAGCGGAGTCCATTGAATATCGGCCGCCAACCCAGTCCCAGAAGCCAAACATGTTTTGCGTGTCGATGCCGAACTTCTCCACTTCCTTCCCGTTTGTGGAGATCGCAACAAAGTGATTCGCTACCGCCTTTTCACTTGTCAGACCGTTCTCGCTATCAAGCAGCCACTTGCGTGCGGAATGCGCATTCGTCATCGTTTCAAGCGTTGTGAACGTCTTTGACGCGACCAGGAATAACGTTGTCTCCGGCTCAAGATCCCGAGTCGCTTCGACGATATCTGTTCCATCCACGTTCGATACAAAGCGAAATTCGAGCGAGCGCAAACTGTAGTGCCGTAATGCTTCGTAAGCCATCACCGGCCCAAGGTCAGATCCACCGATACCGATGTTGACCACCGTCTTAATCGGCTTTCCTGTAAACCCTTTCCATTCTCCCGATCGCACGCGATCTGCAAAGCTGCCCATCTTATCGAGAACGCCATGAACCTCTGGCACCACATCCACACCGTCCACCAGGATGGACTCGTCGTCCGGCGCCCGCAATGCAACGTGCAGCACTGCGCGGTCCTCGGTAACATTAATCTTCTCGCCTCGAAACATCGCATCGATCTTGAGTCTCAGTCCAGATTCATTCACAAGGTCTAGCAGCAGACGTAAAGTTTCGTCGGTGATCCGGTTCTTGGAGTAATCAGCCAGTAGGCCAGCCGTCTCAATCCGATATCGATCCGCGCGAGCCGGATCTTCTTGAAACAACTCCTGCAGAGTACGTCCCTTGATCGTTTCGAAGTGCTTCGTGAGGGCAGTCCATGCTGTATCGGCGATTGTGGGAGAGGTGGAAGCTTGAGTCATTGCAGGGAGGCTCCGTTCGTTCAATCAGGTGAAGTGAGAAGCAGTTTCGGCAGCGTGCTCACAGTCAGGCGGCCGTAGTACGCGCGTTCATTATCTCTCAGACGTGCTGCAGAACGTGTGTCATCGACCATTCCCGCCCCAATGCACCACAGGCAAGAGGCTGGAGTAATCATCTGTCCATGGTGCGAAAGATGTCTTGGGTATGGGTGCCCCAGGCCCGCTGCCGCTCCCGCGGAAGATCGGCGCTCTCGGGTCAGCCATAACAATCCATCGAGCGGCCAGGAGCCCACGTTCAGGATCTGCCTCTGAGTCAACGACACGAGCTGTCCAACCTTCGTGGACTGCGAGTGAATCGACTACCGGCAGAAGATCGACGTACTGGTTGGAGATGTGGAACGCCAGGACCCCGCCAGGCTTTAGATGACGCTGATAAACCCGCATCGCCTCGAGCGTAAGCAGATGAAGCGGGATAGCATCGCCCGAGAAAGCATCCACCACGAGCACATCGAAAGCGACACCCCGATCTCGCTCCAGGGAGCGCCGCGCGTCCCCGTCAACTATCGTCACTGCAGCCTTCGACTGACGAACGTAAGTGAACAACTCTTTGGCGACCTGCTCCACTGCTCGGTTGATCTCGTAAAATCGAACACTGTCGCCGGCCATTCCGTATGCCGCTATGGTGCCCGAGCCGAGACCGACAACACCAATCATCCGGGGCGTCTGTTGGCAGCACAACGCGAGTGCCAGTCCAACTCCGGAGTTCCTGCCGTAATAGGTTAGTGGTTCGGCATGGAATGTTGGTGAGAACCACTGCATCCCGTGCTCGATTGTTCCGTGCAGCAGTAATCTTGAAACCTCGGCTTGGACGGGGAGATAGCTCTCCTTTACTCGCACACTTCCGTAGAAATTTCTCTCCAGGAAAATTGCATTCCGCTCGTACGCGGTATGCAGGCGGACTGCCAATGCGATACATAGAACGGCGGACGTCGCCCAGAGCAAGCGCGGGCTCCATCCTTGGTCCCATGTCACCCAGAGCGCCAGAAAAGCTGTCAGCGCAAAGCCTAGTGGCAGATCGTAGTTGGCGCTGAAGATCATGGGAGACACGACCACTGAGAGTATCGTCCCCGCTGCTCCACCGGCCGCAACCACAAGGTAAAACCATGCCGTTTCGGTGGAACGCCCAGGCCTGATTCGATAGAGCTCTCCATGACAGAACCAGCACGCAAGGAACAGCTCGATGAGGAACACTCCGACCCCGAGGCTGAGGGGCAGGCTGACATCGGTCTTCGAAAGCAGATAGCCCAGACTTGCGAGCATCACTACGAGGAATCGAAGAACCACATTCCTGCGGTAAAGATTTGGGAGTTCAAACGCCACGATAAAGCTTAGAAGATAAACGCCGAGAGGAACGATCCAAAGGAGCGGCAGCGCGGCTACGTTCTCTGTGAGGTGGCTAGTGACTGTACAGAGTTGGACTGTTCCGGTTGCCCCAAGCAGGAAGCACATCCGCCAGGAGCCACTTCTCACCGCAAGCCTCCGAGGACGTTCCTCTACTTCACGCGAGGACCGACCCCCAGTGCGTGGCGCACCCAAGATCAGCCCTCCAAAGCAGAGCGAGTAGACAACGAAGCCGAAAGCCCAGACGTTCCTTTGCAGGTGCAAGGAGAGGTAAGGTTCTATGACCGTTGGATACATCAGCAGCGCGAGCAACGAACCCACATTGGACAAAGCAAAGAGCCGAAACGACACTCCACGCCCGCTCCAACGTGCGAGCCAGACCTGAAGCATGGGCGAGGTTGCACTGAGAAGAAAGAACGGCAGCCCCAGCTCCAGCGTGAGACTTCTGAAGATAGTCCATGTGGGACTTCCCTCTGCATTAGAGGAAACGTCGGCCGTAACGTGGAGACGGTAAATGACCCAGCAGACCGCAAGAGCAAGGAAGACAAGGTGAGCCCTTTGTGCCTGCCGCTGGCGGACTCCAGCCGTGAGTACCACCGTGTACATATATCCAAGTAGTAAGGAGACTTGAAAAAAGCATAAACACGTAAGCCAGACAGCCGACGATCCACCCATCTTCGGCAGAAGTTCTTTCGAGCTGAGAGGCTCCACGGCGAAGAGCAAGAAAGAACTGAGGATAAGAGTGAGGATCGCAACAATTTGGCGGATTCGCATGGAACCGCCAATTCTATCCTCCCGTCTTTCCTCATACGTCCTTGACGATGCGCTATCTCAATCGAACAGGCTTCGCCGTAACCTTGATGCGGAAAAGCTGATACGGTTTCTTGCGTAGGTCCTGTCCACGATGCATTGTTGGCTGACGATGTAACTGGTTTGCCGTCACGTAAAGATAACCATCATCTGAAAGGCTCATCGTGTCAGGCCACAGCAGCCGCGGATCATGGACCAGTGTCTCAGTCAGTCCAGTAGAGGTGTTAAAACGGTGAATTGAGTCCGTAACCGGATCGGTCATGTACACACCTCCGGATGCGTCTGACTCCAGGCCGTCGGATGGCATCTTTCCTGTGGCAATCCGGACGGTTCCAGCTACGTCAGCGTCGGATTTTGCTCTGTCGCGGAGCGCCGCTGTTGAGACTGCGTACAGCTTGGTTGAATTGATTGGACAGTAGAAAAGCTCACTTCCGTCTGCAGAGATTGCTATCCCGTCGGCGGCAAAGAGAACTGGTTCCGCAGGATGCCCTGAAAGCGTCTGGTACACGGGTTGACCTTCTGCAAACATCAGAAATCCCGGTTCACTTAACGTACTGAAGTGTTGGTTGAGGCGACGCATGCTCTTTCCAGTACCTAGATCAACGACAATGATCGCATTAGGACCCTGACTGGACGAATCTGTGATGTAAGCGGTTCCGTGAATACCACTCGCACTTGATTCCACCTTGCCCGCTGATCGTTCAGCGAGCGGAAACTTTGGATCGGGCGCAGCCCTCTGCGGATTGACTGACTCCATGCTTCCAATAGTCGTTGTTGGATCCTGATTACCACCATCGCCGACACGAAGATCAAATCGCACATCGTTCATGTAGCTGTTTTCACCAGCAATCTCTGGCGGAAGCAGGATCGTTTTCACCACTCTATTTGTCATCAGATCGATGCAGACGAGCTTTGGTCCCCCTGGTACGACATTCTTCAGTAGGGGTGCACCCGTGTCGAGGACCCAGAGCCGGTCGGCTGGGTCTACAACGACTGATTGGACACTGACGAAGTGTGTTTGGTCTGCCTGTACATCCGTGAACGCATTCGGATTTGCCAGATTGCGCCCTGGCCAGTCATTGATGGCAGCATTTGGATATGCCACAGCTTTGCCATGTACGACCTCCGCAACCGTGAAGGGTACATCGTCACCCCAACGAGGGAAGTTTACGAAGATCCTGTTTGTTCGCGAAACAGTCACCCCTGTGGGCATAGCATCATTGAAAGTAGCTACCGTCTCAAGAGTCCCCACGGTTTGATCAGTCGCCGCTTCCTGGGCAAAGCTGACCAGAGGCACGAGGAGCAGAACCGCAACGCGGAAAGGAAACATTTTCATTTCAGTTTCGATGTTCCTTCTTCTCGTCTATCCAGGTGTCACGTCTGTATTCGGTTACGTGGCGTCACATCGCTGTTAGCGAGACAACATCCTGCGTACGTCAACCAGTTCATAAGCAACTGACCACCAAATAGGCGACGCAGGACGCCGGCACAGGACGCAACAGCTAGGTGCGGAAGACCCGTTCCGTTGGGCTGCCCTACGAAGCGAGTGGCTGAGTTTCACCTGCAGAGAGTCGGCGAAGATGAGTCACGGTTCGGGCCTTCCTCGTTCGTCCGAGGCTCTAAGGACGTTGGTGCTTCCACCACAGGATGACGCCACTCACAAAGAGTGCCGTCGGGGTAAGTCCCACAAGAAACCACACTACGCGAGATCCCGCTCCGGCAAAGCTTCCGAAGTGGATCGCATACACGTACAGACTTCCTCGCAAGAGAATGGGTAGAGACCTCGAGTCTAAAGTCCTCGAGACTTCACCCGTATATTGATCAATGAAGATCCGCAATGGCTGAGCATAGGGCGCGGTGTGAGGATGATAGGCGATTGCCTCGTAGTCCTCTCCATCCGCGGAGGGCAATGCTAGATACTGGACCGGCGTATCGGGCGGAGAGGCCATGGAGGCCGCAGACCAGGCTCGTTGCATGCTGATAGCAGAAGCCTGGTTGCGTG
The DNA here is from genome assembly GCA_964242875.1 of uncultured Acidobacteriaceae bacterium. Classification (GTDB taxonomy): domain Bacteria; phylum Acidobacteriota; class Terriglobia; order Terriglobales; family Acidobacteriaceae; genus Edaphobacter. The sequence continues at coordinate 25,001 of CAXTCB010000006.1, read as the reverse complement.
CCGCTGAGATTGGAGGAGAAGAGAACCACTCTGAAATCTTCTCCATCCCCTCGTGGGAACCGAGAACGACGACGGAGAGTACTGGGCGAGGAAACACAAAGTAGATTCCCGTAATGACAAGCGTGATCAGCAGAGGATTGGCCCAGAAACCGCCGACCGTGTGAATATCCCAGTTCAAACGTCTGAAACTGATCCGGCTGCGGCGCGCTCGCGACAAGGCGTGAATGTGGAGAGCCGCACGCATGCGACGCAAGCCAGGCCACCAGATAAACCAGCCACTAAGGCAAAGAACCAGAAAAATGAGGGCGAACACGCCGTTGACGACATAGCCGGAGGGTCCTGCGAGCAGATAGTAATGCAGGTTCGCCGCAAATCCCAACGGACCTGCGTAGCGAGATCGCGAGCCAAGAAGACTTCCATCTCGCGGGTCGAAGTAGACGAGAAGCTCGTCCGGTGTACGGGACGCCGGCGCAAACTGAGGCGAGGCAGAGCGCGGCGACATGTAAAGGACGATTGGCCGCTCTGGTGGAGAAGTCGGTTGACGCGGCAGGTCCTCGAAGCCAACGGGTGCATAGCTCGTGTGCTTGGCTTCGGCCTTCGTGACCATGTCATCCAATGTCGTCGATCCGAATGAAGAAGGAGTTCTCGACAAGGTGTAGAACTGCGGTCGAAGGAGATGCTCGAGCTGCGGACGCAGGACAAGAACTGACCCGGTCAAACCTATCAGGGCCGTATACAAGCCGAGCGCAAGACCGCACCAAAGATGGATTTGCAAGACGGCCCGTCGCAGCAGCGTCCGTCTTGGGGTGTGAAGAAGCTGTCCGAAAAGGTTCAGCATGCCTGATACGGAGTCAATGCGAGTGGTCGCGCCGTGAGAACGAGACGACCGCGCCCGCACTCGATTTCCGTCACTCCTCTCGCCTTGGATGGAGAAGAGAAGCGAATTGGTAAGTCAGATTGCCAGTCATCGTTCGACGGAAGCCGTAGTTACAGGACGAAGCGCCGTAGCAGTAGGAGACATAGACTTTGTCCAGCAGATTCTGTGCGTTGAAGCCAAAGCGCACCGGACCCATTCCATAGTGGAGCTCTGCGTCGAACAGCGTATGTGAGTCCACATAGAAGTTGCTTGCCGGCGTGGCCGCATCGAAGAGCACCCCCGGCGTCTTGCCCGTGAATCGAGCACCTGCGCCGACACCCGGGCCGTGACGTGGATCGTAGTCCAGCCAGAGTGAGCCTTGATTTGCAGGAACAGTCACTGGTCGCATTCCGACTAAGCCGTAATACGGCTTTGAGTAGATAACCTGTTGATGGTTGAAGGTGGCGATTGTATTGAGATCGTGCGTCAGGGACGCATGCGCTTCGAGTTCAATGCCGCGTGATCGCTGCTGCGCAGATTGGTCGGTGACAAGCGCATTTCCCGGCGCCGAGGTCGTTAGGTTGTTCTGTGTGATCTGGAAGAGAGAAGCAGTGAGGAAGGCATTCACGCCGTTCGGCTGGTACTTCAAACCAGCCTCATACTGTGCGCCAGTATCGGAAAGGTATGCCTTACTGGTGGAAGGATTGATGCCGAAGATGGGATTGAAGGAAGTCGAGTACGAGAAGTAGGGTGCCAACCCGGATTGGAAGTGGTAAAGAATGCCTGCTCGTCCAGTGAACTTCGAAGGATTTGCGTTAGTCTGCTGATCCTGAAGACGATCAAGAATGTGCTCTGGCGCCCAATCCTCGCGTCCGCTTAGCACAATGTTCAGGTTGCCGTAACTCACCTGATCCTGAACGTAGACGCCGTGTTGCTGCAGTGTTCCCACCGTGTTGGTCGTGCCGTAGCCGGGACTGGGCACAGCTGCTCCGTACATCGGACGAAAGACGTTGATGTCCGGACCATTTGGTTGTCCAGCAAGGGGATACGTCTCGGAAGGGCCGTAGCCGAGCTTCACGTTAGATCCCTGGTGCTGGTAGTTGTAGCCTGCCAGGAAGGTATGCGACCACCCGTTGAATCGATAGCTCCCTTGAAACTGTTGATCGACCGCATATTGACCGTTGTTCTGATCGCTTAGAATCGCAGACCGCGTTAGAGTGCTTGTGCAGGCAGCAGAGTTCGAATTGATCGCAGCAAAACACCCCGGGGCTGTGAGCGAGAAGCCGGTTCCGTAGAGGCCAATGTACTGAGGAAGACCGAGTCTTAGGTACCGAAAGTTGTTCCTCACAGTCCAATTAGCCGAGAGCTGATGCTGCAGCTGCGTTGCACCGAAGTACTCAACTTTATGGAAATTGTCGTAGCCCGGCTCCGAGTCAAAGAAGCTCGTAGGGATGTGCCCATTTGGGTTTGGCGCAATCTTTCCACCAGCCAACGTCATTCCCTGAGCCGGAAGAAAGGCTCCAGTCGAGCCAGTTCGCAGGTCCAGGTAATTTCCCAGCACGACGAGGGAGGTCCGATCTGACGGTTTCCACAACAGTGACGGCGCGATATAGTCCTGGTCATCTCGAGCAAAGTCGACCTGTGTCTGTGATTGCCGTGCGAGTCCGTTCACGCGGTAGAACAGCGTCTTGGAGCCAAATACCGGCCCGGACAGGTCCGCCATTCCCTGAAAACGGTGGAAGGTGCCCGCTTCGAAGCGGACGGATCCCTGCGGTCCAGCAGTTGGCTTTTTGGAGGTGAGATTTACCAGGCCTCCGGGCTCATTCTGCCCGTAGAGAACGCTCGAAGGTCCCTTCAGAATATCCACCTCCTGCAAGGAATACGGATTCGAGGTGTAGGCTGCGTCGGCACCGGTGATCTTAGGTACAGCCAAGCCATCCAGAAAGAGACCATCGAAGGTGAGGCCAAATCCACGAATAAAGAACCAGTCCACCCGCGTGTCCGTTCCATAAGGCTCGGCGTCCACGCCCGCAGAGTAGCGGAGAGTGTCTGCGATCGTCTGCGTGTTGCGGGCCTGCATCTGCGCGAGGGTAACCGCCGTGATGGATTGTGGTGTGTCGATCAACGGCGTGTTTGTCTTTGTGCCTGATTCCGTGCTCGACGTGACGTAATCCGGACCGGCATTGACATCGATCTTCTCTCCAGTACCCGCAACATTGAGGTGGAGATCGAGGAGGGAACCTTCCTGAGCGGTTACCTGTTGTGTCAGCGTGGTGAAACCGACGGCCTCGCTTCGCAGCGAATACGAGCCTCTTGGCACAGCGAATTGGAAATGTCCATCGAGGCCCGAGACGGTCTGCCGATAGAAGCTGCCGCAAGTCAATTTGACCGTAGCTCCAGAGACGATGGCGCCGGTCGCGTCGGATACGGTACCGGTTACCGGTACGGGCGGCCGCCCGGAACGGTCAACGTCGCAGTTGGATTCAAGCGCACCGGACGGCGGGTTGGTTGATGCTGAACAACTGGGAACAAACAGACAGGAAAGGCTGCAGGCGAACATGGCGCTCAGCAGTATGTGCAACTTCTTCACGTAAACCTCACCTGTTCAGATATACGACACAGTTGGTCCTAGATCAAGTTCGGCAGATAGACGGACCTCCAATCCATGCAATGAGTCGAGCGAACGCACAGAGCCCGGTCTAACCGACGCCAACGAAAATCACAGGGAAGTTCGCAGCAAGCTGAGTGTTTGCTTCAGAACCAGCGGCCATGCGCGGCTGCCTGGATCAACCACATCGAAGTGGTCGAGGCCATCGAGGAGAAAGACCTCAGCTTGAGAGCCCGATCGATTTGCCATCTGCGCCCAGCGGTATGGAAGATTTGCTGGAATCTGATCGTCCGAACTTCCCTGGATGAGCACCTGCGGGATCGCAAATGGAGCAGATCACCCGGATTACCCGTCTGGTAGCGTTCCGGCCGCTCCTCCGGTGTTCCACCCATCAGGTTGTAGACCTCGTACTTATCGTGAGCGAAGGCACCGCATCCCGAGAGGTCAATGGTGAGCCGCAGGTCCACTGCTCCGGCGAGAGAAAGGGCTCCGCGCAGGGAGACCTGCGTACGGGGTAGATGAAATTCACTGTTCGGCGGGATATGGTGTCGTCCCGCTGCCCAGAAGGCAAGGTGACCGCCTGCTGAATGACCCATCGCCACCACTCGCATAAGGTCGAGCGGAAAGCGGGTGGCTAGCGTCGCAACAAAGTCAACACCAGCAGCGGCGTCGTGGAAGGTCCCCGGCCAACCACCGCCCGTCTCCCCAACGCGCCTGTACTCGACCGACCAGCAAGCGATTCCAGCGCTCTTCAGCGCGGCACATAGTCGACCTGCGTAGCCCAGATCGTACTCCGACTTCCACCATCCCCCGTGGAAGAAAACGACAACAGGAACGCGTACCTGACCTTCCACCCTGGGCAGCCAAAGATCTCCGAACTGCGAGGGCTCCGATCCGTAGGGAATGCGATGGTCGGCAGGAAGGACTGGAAGCGAGAGGAGGTCGGTACTCATGCAATCTCAAGCGTACCGTCGGCTACCTTTGTCAGCAACGACTCACATCTGCATGGGCAGCGCGATTGCGAGGTCATCTGACCCTTATCGTCGCTCGCGATGTAGAGTGACTTGATGGGAACGTCGGCGCCGATGCGCTTCGAAGCAATTGAAAGCCGCGAGCGAGGTCTGCACCGCGGCCTGTCAGCTCGTCAGCTTTCCATGATCGCGATCGGGGGAGCTATTGGCACTGGGCTGTTCCTTGGATCGGGCTTCGCTATAGGCTTTGCCGGCCCGTCGGTTCTTCTGAGCTATCTCATCGGAGCCGTGATCACTCTTCTTCTCATGGGCTGCATGGCAGAGATGACCGTAGCGCATCCGACTTCGGGATCGTTCGGTGCCTGGGCAGAGTTTTATCTTTCCCCAATGGCCGGCTTTCTCATCCGCTTTGCCTACTGGGCCGGAGTCGTCTTCGCGATCGGTACTGAAATTACCGCGGTGGCGGTCTATATGCGTTTCTGGTTTCCATCGGTCCCGGGTTGGATCTGGATCCTCGCCTTTGCCGCGACGCTCGTGTTGGTCAATACCTTCCATGTAAAGCTGTTCGGCGCCATTGAGTACGGCTTTTCTACGTTGAAGATCACCGCGATCATCGCGTTCCTTCTGCTGGGATCCTGGATGGTTCTCTCCGCATCCCACACTGCCGTTGCGAATGCCCAAACGTCGGTCGGGTTCAGAAACTACACGGCCTTCGGTGGTTTCTTCGCCAAGGGAGTCACAGGAATGTGGACTGCCGTGCTTGTTTCGCTCTTCAGTTACTTTTCCATCGAGATGATTGCCGTCGCGGCAGGGGAAGCCAAAGATCCGCAACGGGCCATCACGCACGCGTTTCGGGCAACCATGCTGCGTCTCGTGCTCTTCTACCTCCTGACGCTTGCCTTGGTGCTCGCGATCGTACCCTGGCCGGACTTGGCCTCCGGAACAGCACAGTCTCCCTTCGTGCTGGTGATGGCTCGTTCGCACCTTGCCGGCGCTGCTGGAGCTGTAAACTTTGTCATTCTCGTCGCTGCACTCTCAGCGATGAACAGCCAACTCTATATCACCTCGCGCATGCTCTTTTCTCTCTCCAGAGCCGGGTTTGCGCCGCGTCGGCTTGGGGTTCTAACGCGTCAGGGTGTTCCAGTCGCCGCATTGCTGGTCTCTTCCCTCGGGATCGGGCTCGCTGCGATCCTGAACCTTCGCTATCACGATCGTTCCTTCTTAATGATGTTGGCTATCTCGATGTTCGGTCCCATGTTTACGTGGTTCATGATCTTTGTCACCCACCTTAGATTCCGTAACCGATACGCAGGCAAAGAGCTGGTCTTTCGCATGTGGGGCTTTCCGTATACGAGCCTGCTTGGCGCTCTGCTGATGCTGGCGGCACTGGGCACAACCCTTTTCATCCCGGCGTTTCGTCCCACTCTTCTGTATGGCCTGCCTCTCCTGTTGCTGGGAAGCCTTGTTTACGCAGCCCGGAATACGCAGGTGAGCCCCGCGACGGCATCTGCGACGGAGGAGATCTTTCCTTCATGAACAGCCTCTCAAATCAAATCCAGTCGCCAGCTCCTGTCGATGATGGGCTGTTAGCGTGGCGGGGCGAGTTCCCGATTCTGGCACACACCACCTACATGATCAGCCACTCTCTTGGACCGATGCCACGTCGTGCGGAGGTGGCGCTCAAAGAATTCACTCAGGTGTGGGCCTCACGCGGCATTCGCGCTTGGGAAGAAGGCTGGTGGGAGATGCCGGTGAGCTGCGGTGATCTGATCGGATCGATCATCGGTGCCCCAAAGGGCCGCATTGTGATGCATCAGAACGTCTCGATCTGTCAATCGATCGTGACCTCGTGCTTCGATTGGAATGGATCGCGCAACAAGCTGGTCTCGGACGGCCTGAACTTTCCTTCGAACGACTACATCTACCATGGCCTTGAACGACAGGGTGCGAAGATCGTCACGGTCGACTCGGAGGATGGCATCACCGTCCCGCTGGACGCGATGCTTCGTGCGATCGACGAAAGCACACAGCTTGTGAGCGTCTCTCACGTAGCCTTTCGTACCTCAGCCTTGCAAGATCTGGCCGCGATCACAGAACGGGCGCACGAGGTTGGCGCCTATGTTGTAGCGGATCTATACCAGTCAGCTGGAATCGTGCCACTGGATGTCGCTGCTCTTAACCTCGATTTCGCCACGGGCGGATCGGTGAAATGGCTTCTTGGTGGCCCAGGTGCAGGCTATCTTTATGTGCGAAACGATCTGGATGCGGCGCTAACACCTGCGGCAACCGGGTGGGCCGCGCATGCTCACCCCTTCGAGTTCGCATCCGGACCCATCGCTTACGCTCCAGACATACGGAGGTTTCTCAATGGAACACCCAACGTGCCATCCATGTACTCCGCTCGATCGGGCTACGAGATTGTCAATGAGATCGGTGTGGAAGCGATTCGCTCAAAATCTAAACGGCAGACGCAAGCGCTGATCGCCTTGGCGGACGAAGCAGGATTGGGCGTTCGCAGCCCTCGAGACCCCGAGACTCGGGGAGGCACCGTTATCCTTGACATTCCAAATGGTCGCGAAATCACGGCCGAACTTGGCCGGAGACAGATCCTGGTCGACTTTCGTCCCGGCGCCGGAGTGCGCATCGCGCCACATTTCTATACCTCGGATGAAGAGATTCGACACACCATTGCTGAGCTGAAAAGCATCGTTCAACCGTAACCTGATGTTCAGACCATCTCATCTGCGCCGCAACTGCTTGCCGGCAATGCTGCTACTGAGCACGTTGCTGTGGCCAGCCGGAGCACTGCGCTCGCAAGAGACACCGCAGGCAACGCCAACTCCTGCAACAACTCCGACGTTGTCGCAGATACAACACGAGTTGGATACGGGACACCCTGACGCAGCCTTACGCGCGGTTGACGCGCTGACTCCGCAAGCGGGGCGAAGCCGACTTCGGGGATCGGCTCTGTACGCGCTCGGACGCATGCGCGAGGCTGATACGGAGTTGGCGAAAGCGATAGAGGAGGACCCCAAAGATCTTGCCGCGCTGCAGCTGCGCGGGCTGGTTTTGTTTCGTCTGGGCCGCCCGGGAGATGCGATACCACTTCTGGAGCTGGCGCACACCTGGACAGCAGAGACGCGCACTGATCCGGCATACGTTCTCGCTCTTTGCTATATCGACATGCATCGATTTGACGATGCACGACACGCGTTCGCTGAGCAGTACAAGTTTCCGCCGGATAGCGCAGCAGCACACCTCCTTGCGGCCCGGATGCTTCTACGCAGGGAGTATGTCCCGAATGCGCTCGAAGAGACCCGCAAGTCGATCGCTCTCGATCCAAATCTTCCACTCGCACACCGTCTTCTTGGTGAGATTGATCTCGCAGCCGGCCATTTGGAGGAAGCCACGGCTGAGTTCGAAAACGAACGCCAGCGAAACCCACTGGACGGAAGCACTTACGACAGGCTGGGGGACGCATACGCTCGCGCTGGCGACTATCCCAAGGCAGAACAGATGCTGGAGCGCGCGGTTCTGCTGGAACCAACGTCTACGGGCCCTTACATTCTTCTCGGGAAGGTGCTGCTCAAGCGCCAAGAGGCTGCGAGTGCCGCCGGGTATCTGGAGCGCGCCGAAAAGATGGATCCTTCGAACTCTATGACCCACAGCCTGCTCGGCCAAGCTTATCGGGCAATGGGAAAAACGGAGGAGGCACGCCGGCAGATCGAGCTCTTTCAGCAGCTCCAAGGCGGAGCTGAACCAAAGCTCCAGCCTGTCAAATAGAGAGCGAGCCTCCGCGTCACGGTCGAAGTTCAGTCGCGAACGCCGGACGGTGTGAGAAGTTCAGCCTTTTTCCCGAGATCGCTTGCGGCTGATAATCGGCTCATCGGCATGGTCTTTAGGATCCGTCCGCCTTCTTCGATGACGTAAAGCTGATTTGCGGATAGATTTCGAAGGATGTCGTGGGTGCCGGACGGCCAGAAGATTTCGATCAGTTCAGCCTTTTCTGCGCGATCAAGACCAAAGTGCAATCGCATGTCATTCTGCGAGAAATAGCTGCCTCCGCTTCGAACTTCGTCAATCTGCCGAAGCGAGGCAGGCTGGTTTGGGTCGGTCTTGGCGGTCACAACGACTCGCGCGCCGACTCCACTTCGATTGCTCTTTGTGCCTACGGTCCGAATCTTCACGAAATTTCGGGGCACGTTGGAGTCACACCGCAGAAGCTGCGGCAGAGCGTTAATGCAGTTCACCACGATGTCAAGATCGCCGTCGTTGTCGTAGTCGCCGAAGGCGCAGCCGCGCGCCGGGACCGCCGTCGACATGCCCGGACCTGCCAGGTTTGTTATCTCCTCAAACTGCCCATTTCGCAGATTTCTATAGAGGTACTTGTGTTCGGCGTACGGCGCATCAATGTGGGAGCCATCGACTTCAGGGTAGACATGCCCGTTTGAGATGAAGATATCCAACCAGCCGTCGTTATCGAGGTCCATAAAGGCGACGCCCCACCCCAAGTAACGCGTGTTTACGCCCAGTCCGGAGAGGTAGGTGTGGTCTTCAAAGCTTCCATCTCCGAGATTCTGGTACAGGGAATCGGTGTCGCCGGCGAAGTTTGTCTTGACGATATCCAGCAGGCCGTCGCGATTGAAGTCTCCCACCGCAACGCCCATGCCGGCTTGCGGTTTTCCGTCGGGCGAGTAGGCGATGCCTGCCTCAATCGCCTGGTCCTTGAAGGTGCCATCCTTCTGATTGAGGTAGTAGGTGGCAGCTGTGGAGTCGTTGGCCACATAGATGTCCGGCCAGCCGTCGTTGTCGAGATCCGCTACGACGACCGAGAGAGCATAGGTGCCAATGGTGTTGCGGATGCCTGCGCGTTCAGAGACATCGGTGAAGGTTCCGTCACCGTTATTTCGGTAAAGGAGATTGGTTCCGCCGTTCAGTCCGGGCGGTCCGCAGGCGACCTGGATGCCTTTGTAGGCGCAGCCAGCGGCTTCCGGGAGAGGGGCGGTTTTGATGTCAAAGTCGATGTAATTGCAGACGAAAAGGTCTAAGTGGCCGTCGCGGTCGAAGTCGACGAAGGCGCAACCGGAGTTCCAGCGGCGAGTTTTCTGCAGCAGGCCGGACTTTGCGGTGACGTCCGTGAAGGTGCCGTCCCCGTGATTTCGATACAGGATGTTCTGGCCGTAATACGTGACAAACAGGTCGTTTAGCCCATCATTGTCGAAGTCTCCCACACAGCAACCCTGGCCCCAGCCGGAGCGGGTCATACCGCTTTTTGCGGTGATGTCGGTGAAGGTTCCGTCACGATTGTTCTTGAAGAGGCGTGAGATTGGCTCAGACCCGGCGGGAAAGCCCTCGATGCGGGTTCCGTTGACGAGAAAGATATCCAGCCAGTCATCGTGGTCGAAGTCGTAGAAGGCGACGCCACAGCCCGTTGTTTCAAGCAGATAGCGATTCTTGTGCTCGCCGCCGTAGATGGTTTTGGCGTTCAGGCCGGAGGATTTGGCGACGTCGCTGAAGGAGAAACCCAGAGGGGTGCCGGCGATGGGAGAGGGAAGGGCTTTGGGTGCGGGGCGGGCGGGGGCGTTGTAGGTCTGGCGAGAGTTCTGCGAGGGTGCCTGGGCGGGCAGCGCGAGAGAGAGAACATCCTCAAACGAGAGGACCAAGGCGGTTCGGCACAAACTCTTGAGAAATCCTCGACGGCCATCCGTCATCGTGTCCATGCTCCCACCAGAGCGTCTGGAAGTCCTGCTCCGAGATGGAGTATAGAGACGCGCGATGGGTGTGGCAACGCGCGCACCAGGGGCCGATTTGGTGGAGGTGCAGCGGCTTTTCGACGAGGTTAGAGGGCTTTTCGCGCATGTTTTGCGCAGGTTGTTCGCGGCGCTACGGCGCGTGCGCGCGCTCGAAGAGAGAAAGCATAGTTTTCTTGGGATATTTGGCGTGATGTTTGGGCAGGACTGCAGACGCGACCGTCTCGACGGCGAGCTTCCAAGTGGCTAACGCTGCCGCGACGCATCGGAGCCTGACCGGGATGGAGAGTACATCCCGGGGACGAGTCGCTTCATCCGAAGACAAGATCGAGCAAGTGGCGCAGCGCCAGACGGAATCAGTGACCTTCATGAACATAGTTATCTTTGGGCTCACGGTTTCTTCCTCCTGGGGCAACGGACACGCGACGCTGTGGCGATCGTTGATCAAGGCACTGCTCCGGCGTGGGCACCGCGTCGCGTTCTACGAGAAGGACGTCTCGTACTACGCCGATACGCGAGATCTGCATGAGCTCGGGGAGGGCGGGGCGCTTTGTCTTTACCGGGAGTTTGCTGAGGTTCGTGAGGCGGCTGCGCGGAAGGTGGACGAGGCAGACCTGGCCATCTGCACCAGCTACTGCCCGGACGGGGCGGAGGCGTCGACTTTGATCCTGGCTTCGAACGCCGCGATCAAATGTTTCTACGACCTGGACACGCCGGTGACGCTCGATGCGCTGGCCCGCAGTGTGCCGATCACCTATCTGCCGCGGGACGGGCTTTCGGGCTTTGATCTTGTGCTGAGTTATACGGGTGGTCGCGCGCTCGATGAGCTGCGGACGAAGCTGGGGGCGCGATGTGTCGCACCACTCTATGGATCTGTCGATCCGGAGCTTCATCACCCGGTTGCGCCACGTGCGGAGTTCGCCTGTTCTGTTTCGTACCTGGGGACGTATGCCGAGGATCGGCAAGGACAGCTGGAGCACTTATTTCTTGAGCCAGCGGCCGCGCACAAAGAGGATCGATTCCTGATCGGAGGATCTCAGTATCCTGGCAGCACTCCATGGCCGGCGAACGTGGAGATCCGCGAGCATATGCCTCCACAGAACCACGCGGCTTTCTTTTCGTCGAGCCGGATGACGCTCAACATCACGCGGAAGGCGATGGCCGAGTACGGCTTCTGTCCTTCGGGAAGACTGTTTGAAGCGGCTGCCTGCGGAACCCCGATCCTGTCGGATTGCTGGGATGGACTGGAGACCTTTTTTAAGCCGGGCGAAGAGATTCTGCTGGTCACCCGACCAGAGGAGGTGACGGCGGCGATGCAGCGGGACGAGGGAACGCTGCGCCGCGTAGGGGACGCTGCACGCGCGCGCGCGCTCAGGGACCACACAGGGGACGTTAGAATAGCTGAGCTGGAACGTCTTTGCCGACGTGTGCTCGAGACTACGCAGGTTGCCACTGTAGGGTAGTCAGGAGAAGGGGACCGGAGACATGTGGGGCATTATTCCAGCAGCGGGGCATGGCAGCCGCATACAACCACTGGCCTTCTCGAAGGAGCTGCTCCCGGTGGGCAGCAGCGGCGAGGGCGGGAGTGAGCGGCCGCGCGCGGTGTGTGAGTATCTGGTGGAACGCATGATTCTGGGCGGGGCGGACAAGCTCTGCTTCGTGATCTCTCCCGGCAAAACGGACATTCTGGAGTACTTTGGATCGCGCATATGGGGTGCGGACCTGGTTTACGTGGTGCAGCCACAGCCGGCAGGTTTGTGTGACGCCCTGTTTCGCGCGGCGCCGCTGATTCATCCTGACGAAGCAGTGCTTATAGGGCTCCCGGACACGATCTGGTCACCGAGTGACGGGTTCGCCCAGCTGCCTGTGGAGGATCTGTCTTTCCTGTTGTTTCCGGTTGAGCATCCTGAGCTGTTCGACGCTGTGGTGCTTGCTGCGAACGAGCTCGTAAGCCGGATCGAAGTGAAGCAGCCAACGCCTTCCACGCACTGGATCTGGGGCGGGATGCGTATGCCAGGCAGCATCTTTCACGAGCTGCGCGCTCTGTGGTCGAAGGCGGACCGGGGTGATGAATACCTGGGGTCGCTGGTGAATGCATGGCTGGCTGCGGGCGGACGAGCTCGCGGCTATAAAGCAGGCCGCGCTTATGTGGACGTAGGGACGCTGCATGGATACCGTGCAGCCATTCGGTTGTTGGAAGTAGACCCGAGTTTAGAGGCCTCTCTCTAAACCAGTCGTGGAGGAGCTTGATTGATGTTGGATTCAGAACTGAGTGAGAACGCGTTGACACAGCGAGTGGCGGAGCTAGCGCCGTGGTTTCACAATATGCGCCTGCAGGGAATTGAGACGGCTCCGGAACATTTCCTAGGAGACTATCCAGCGGTAAAGTTTGAGAGCTTCCGCCACGCGCTGCCCGTGGATCTTTCGGGAAAGACGGTGCTCGATATCGGGTGTAACGCAGGGTTCTATTCGTTAGAGATGAAGCGCCGCGGGGCGGCACGGGTCGTCGGAATCGATTTCGATCCGCGATACCTTGAGCAAGCGAGACTCGCGGCAGAGATCTCGGAGCTGGATATTGAATTCCGGCAGATGACGGTATGGGATGTGGCGAAGCTGGGGGAACGCTTCGACCTTGTGATCTTTATGGGAGTGTTCTACCACTTGCGCCATCCCTTGCTGGCACTGGACCTGATTCATGAGCATGTGGCCAAGGATCTGCTGCTCTTCCAGAGTATGCAGCGAGGCAGCCGTGAACTGAGCACGATTGCGGAGGACTACAAGTTTGAGGAGGTCTCGCTGTTCAAGGCGCCGGCCTTTCCGCAGATGTACTTTATCGAAAAGAAGTACTGCAATGATGAGACGAACTGGTGGATTCCGAATCGAGCCGGTGTGGAGGCGATGCTTCGTTCATCAGGGTTTGAGATTGAGCAGCAGCCGGAGGAGGAGGTTTACGTTTGCAGGCGGCGGGAGCTGTCTGTTCCGCCGGACGGCCCACACAGCGTTTACCCAGCGGCCGGCTCCGGATCCCAAACCGCGTGAATCGCGAGGAGGAGAAGGACCGGGCAGGCGACGCGCTTGAACGGGCGCAGGCTCTTCTGATGGAGCGACTCCTCGTCGAGGCGCTCGCCGCCTACCAGCATGCAGAGACGCTGGGTGCCGGCGCTGATGCGTGTGCAGGCGGCCGATGGGAGGCGCTGATGCTGATGGGCGAGATGGAGGGAGCGTGGAAGGAGAGTGACGCGATCAGAGAGCGCGGCGCGCCAGACCCGCATCGCTTCTGGGATGGTTCAAGCCTGAGAGCGAAGACCGTGGTGGTGCGTTGCCTGCACGGATTTGGCGACACGATCCAGATGCTGCGATATCTGCCCGGTCTGCTGGATATGACGGTAAGGGTTGTGCTGGAGGTTCCTCCACGACTGCTTCCGCTTGTGCGCTCGCTCCCGCTTGCGCGAGATGAGCGGCTTGAGATCATCACGTGGGAGCATGACTCCGGGGGTGCCTCCCCGGTGTGGGAGACGCAGATTGAGGTGACGGAGCTGCCTTACCTCTTTCGTACCCGCAGAGAGGATCTTCCGATCAGCGAGGGGTATCTCCGCGTGGCGGAGGAGGAGGTGAGACGAGTGGCGCGGGGGATGGGAGCGCACGATGCCTTGCGGGTGGGCCTAGTGTGGACGGCGGGGGAGTGGAACCAGGGCCGCGCGATCGAGGCGGGCCGGCTGGAACCGCTGCTGAGGTATCCCGCAGAGTTCTGGAGCCTGGTGCACGGTTTCCATCGGCAAGGTGCGGAGCGTGCCGGGATGAAAGACAAACTGAGAGACGCAGAGATGTTTGGCGAAGGGATTCTGCCGATGTGTGCGGTGATGACAAATCTCGATCTGGTAATCACGACCGATACGCTGGCGGCTCACATTGCGGGTGCCACGGGGACCCCGGTGTGGGTGATGCTTCCGTATGCCGCGGACTGGCGATGGATGTGTGATGCGGAGCGATCTGCGTGGTACCCGTCGATGCGACTGTTTCGGCAGAGCTCTCCGGGTGATTGGGACGGGGTGCTGGCGCGGGTAGACGACGCACTGCGGGGCGTGCTGGCAGACGCATGCCCATGACGCGCTTCTTTCGCTCTGCATTGAGCCGGCCGTGGGATCGCTACGATGCTTACCTGTTTGACATCGATGGGACGCTGCTTTCGAGTGGAGATGCGGTGCACTACTTCGCATTCTGTGATGCGTTGACGAGGCTCGCTGGGCGGCCGCTGAACCTCGACGGCGTTGTGGCGCACGGCAACACGGATTTGGGCATTCTGCGGGACGCATTGCAGCTTGCGGGAGTGCCGGAGGCGGACTGGCGGCCGCGGCGAGACCAAGCGTGTGCGGGGATGGGGGAGTTTGTCTTTGAGCGCAGGCAGGATCTGCGGGTGCGCGTGCTGCCGGGCGTGGTGGAGGTGCTCGAACATCTGCAGCGGCGCGGCTCGGTGCTGGGCGTGGCGACGGGAAATCTGAAGCGGATCGGGGAGCTCAAGCTGGAGGCCGGGGGGATCGGGCAGTTCTTTACCAGCGGGAGTTACAGCGATGCGGATGAGTTTCGTGTGCAGGTGTTTCGGCGGGCCCTGCAGGCGATTCGCTTGCGCGTGGGAGAGCATGCGTCCGTGTGCGTGTTTGGGGATACGCCGGAGGACGTTCGGTCGGCTCGTGCGCTTGAGGTGGAGGTGGTGGCGGTGGCGACGGGGATTTACGGCGTTGAGGAGCTGTTGCGCGAAGAGCCTACGGCGTGCTGCGGGAGTCTGCAGGATCTGCTGGAGGCGGTGCGCTAAGGCTGCGTTTGCTTGCCTGTGCTGGCTGCGGAGACGATGGACTCGAACTGCTCGGCCCGGTGCGAGGAGGTGTGCTCGTCGAGGATGCGTTCGCGCGCGCGGGCGCCGATGGCGGCTCGGTCGGAGTCAGTGAGGTCGCGGAGGAGGCGAGCGGTTTCCGCGGGGGTGGCGGGGAGGAGAATCTGCTCGCCGGGGGTGAAGAACTCGTCGAGGCCGGGCCACGCGTCGGAGATGATGGCCGCACCGCAGGCTGAGGCTTCAAAGAGGCGAACCGAGGGAGACCAACCGGCGGCGATCATGTCGGATCGTGTGAGGTTGAGGGTGAATCGCGCGGAGGAGTAGAAGGCGGGATGATCGGGCGGGGCGATGTGGATGATGCGGCGGACGTTTGCTGCCCACACTGTGGTGTCGGGGTACTGCGGGCCGGCGACGAGAAAGTGCATGTCGGGCTGGAGGTGGGCTGGTTCGTTGAGGAAGCGAAGGAGATTTGCCTGGCGATCAGGCGCGTAGGTGCCGAGATAGCTGAGGTCGGCGGAGAACTCGCGTCTCGGGTGTGTGGGCTGGTACATGTCGGGATCGACCGAGCAGTAGAAGGCTTGCGCGTGCCTTGCGCCGAAGCGGGTTTCGAGCTCGTGGAGGGTGGGACCACCGGTGAAGCTGAGATAGGCGGCGAAGTGCGGGATGAGGGAGGCTTCGAGGTACTCGGTGGCGCCGTTTGTGCGGAGTTGCACCATGGTGATGGGCGTGTCGATGTCGTAGAAGAAGACGAGCTGTCGGGAGCGGTCGAGGAGCAGGTGTGCGAGATGGATGGCGTCGGGGAAGTAGGAGCCGATGACGACGACGTCGGCGTCTGCACTGAGGTTGAGGAGTGTTGGAGATTCGGCGGCCCAGTCGGTGTAGAGGTGGACGGTGCAGAACGGGGGCTCCGGGAGGTCGCGATTGCTGCGGTACCACTCGACGTCTTTCTCGATGAAGTCGATCTGGTGGCCGCGGCGATGGAGCGCTTTACAGAGCGAGCGGAAGGTTGTGGCGTGTCCGTTGCCCCAGGAGGAGGTGATGGTCAGGCCGTAGATGGCGATCTTCATCGTTCGGGGCTCGGGTGGCGACCGCGTTGGGCGAGACAGTAGCGGAAGGCGGCTTCAGCCTGCAAGGCTCGCTGCTGGTAGGTGTGGTCTTTGAGGGCGCGGGTGCGGAAGGCGGTACCGATCTGCCGGCGCTGTTTGGAGGTGTGGGAGCGAAGGGCGGTGATGACGTCGGCGGCTTCTTTGACGACGAGGATCTCGGTGCCGGGTGCGAAGCAGTCGTCGATGCCGGGCCAATCGTCACAGAGCAGACAGGTGCCGGCGCCGGCTACCTCAAAGACGCGGGTGGGAGGCGAGAAGCCGGAGCTGGCCATGGACGCGCGGTTGATGTTCATGACCATCTCGGCGGAGCAGTTGACCCGATTGTGATCGGCGGTGGGGACGTGGCCGATCCAGCGGACGTTCGGCGGCATGTGCTTGTCGCCCCAGCCTTCTCCGCCGAGGATGAAGGACATCTCAGGGGCGAGCGTTGCCGCGTGGAGGAAGAGCTCATCGACGCGGGCCTCGCGATCGGGAAGACGATTGCCAAGGAAGACGACGTCGCAGCGCAGCGAAGGATCGGGAGCGACAGGGAAGTGAGTTTCGGGATCGAGACCGTTGTACATGCTGAAGTACGCGCGAGCTCCGAAGCCGAGGTATTCGCGCTCGCAGAAAGGGCCGCCACCGTAGGTCAGGACGGCATCGTACTGCGGCATCGAGGTGCGGAAGGCATCGTTCGCGTCGGCGTGCATGCGGGCGATGGTGGCGGGCGCGTCGACATCCCAGAAGGTGATGGCGGAGCGGTTGCCGAGCTCGTTGATGCGGCGTTCCAGGACCTCATCGTCAACGCCGATGCCGGAGTGTTTTACGACGACATCGGCGTCCGCGGCGAGGGCCAGCATGGCGTCGAGATCAGAGCCGGGCTGGTAGACGACCGAGGTGACGTAGTCGAAGTTGTCGGAGTCGCGATGCTGCTGGCGGCCGTAGGCGTCGGGTTCGGCGAAGGTGATGCTGTGACCGAGACGATGGAGGTATTTATAGCACCCGCGATAGTAGGTGGCGGCGCCGTTCCAGTAGGAGGAGACGATGCTGGAGCCGAAGGCGAAGATCTTCACTGCAACACCTCATCAAGAATGTCAGATAGCTCGGCTGCGCGGTGGGTGCAGGTGTGCCGCGCGAGCACGGTCTCGAGCCCTTGCTGCGCCTGGGCGTGGGCCAGAGCAGGGTCCGAGAGGAGGCGAGTGAGTTCGACCTGCATCTGTTCGCCACTGGCAACGAAGCGAATGTCACCGGGGCGAAAGAGGTTCTCGGAGTCCTGCCAGGGTGCAGAGAGAAGAGGGATGCCGCAGGCCAAGGCCTCAAAGACGCGGATGGTGGGGATGCCAATCATGGTGGTGGCGTACTGGCGGCGGGGGATGTGCACGGTCAGCCGCGAGTGGGCGTAGACCTCGGGCGCGTCGAGGTTTGGGAGGTAGCCGCCGTAACGGATGCCGGCCTGCTGGAGCGCGAGAAGGCCCGTCTCCGGATAGCGAACGCCGTAGATGGTGGTGCGAAGGTCCTGGCACTCGGTGGAGGGGTCTACGAGGAACTCCCGGATCTCAGCGGATCGTTCGTCGTCGCCCCAGTTGCCGATCCAGACAAGATCCTGCGTGATGGCTCGATCGGGAAGGGGCCGGAAGACACTGATGTCGGCTGCTTCGTGCAATGTCCAGACCTGGTTGATGTGAAAGTTGGAACGGTAGAGATCACGCAGCACGTTGCCGAAGGCGAGGACTCCGTCGAAGCGGTTGATGCCAAAGGCCTTGATCTGTTCCGGGGAGGAGGAGGCGCGGTGGTGCGTGTCGTGAAAGAGAAGGGCGAAGCCAGCCGTTGTGCGAAGGGTGAGAAGTAACTGTGAAAGCTCCGGCGTAGCCCACTCGTGCAGGATGACGACATCGAAGCCCTGGAGGAGATGCTGCCAATGATCGAGGTCTGCGTCAGCGGGGTATTCCGTGATGGCGAGCTCAGGATAGATCGTGCAGAACTGTGCGAGTGACTGGGCGCCGTTCGGCTCGTCCTGCAGATTCTGCATGGACCATGCCTGTGCGGGCTCGAAGATGTGCACCGTGTGCCCGAGCGCAGCCATGGCGCGCAGGAGACCGCGCAGGAAGTGGGCGTTTCCGTTGTTCCAGTCGGAGCGGAGGGAGTGGGCCAGATAGGCGATGCGACGTTTAGCTGGCATAGGTGCAGGACTGATCGCGTGTGTGCCGTGTCGACGAAGGGGTGCTGAGCAGGTCGGTGTACAGGTCGATGTAGTTCGCGCTCATAGCGTCCGCACTGTAGGTTCTGGCCTGCTGCAGAGACAGGGCCTGCCTTTGCGTGAAGAAGGTGTCATCGTTCAGGAGCGCGTCGAGGTGCTGCTCCAGCTCTGCGGGGGTGCGGAAGTAGAGGGCTGCTGAGCCCCAGACCTCGCGAAAGGACGCGATGTCGTGCGCAACGATGGCGCAGCCACACAGGGCGGCTTCGAGCGGCGCGAGGCCGAAGGGCTCATAGAGCGAAGCTGCGATGTAGATCCTGCTGTCGCGAAAGAGATGGAAGAGATCGTGCTCGGGGAGGAACCCGAGAAGGCTGATGGTGGCGGGAAGGTCTGAGGTTTGTGCGTCGTGACTTGATGTGCCGGCGATGAGGACGGGGCAGCCACGAACCGCACAGAGGGCTGCGAGGTTTTTTGAAGGATCGCCCATGCGACCGGCGGTCACGGCCTGTTTGGATCGAGGTACGGTGAGGTCGAGTTCGGGAAGGGTGCAGCCGTTGGCGATGACCTGCTGCTGTGGCGGGAGAGTGAAGTGAGCCGCGACTGCGTGAAGCATCCACTCTGTGGGCGCGACCAGCATGGTGGCTCCATCCAGGCCGCTCTGGACGAGATGGATGTAGCGATCGAGCCATGCGCTTGCCGGCAAGCCGGCTGGCGCACAGGCCTCAGCCCAGCTGAGGACGTCACTGTGCGCGACGACGAGCCGGGGTATATCCAGGTCCAAGTTGCCGAAACAGAACTGGTTGGCATGGAGCAGGTCCGGCTGGAACTCTGACGCGACATGTTGCAGGAGAGCCACGCCGGCTTGATACACGTGATCGTTTTCAGGCATCCACTCCAAGGGAAGGCTGGAGGGTATGTAACGAAACGCGTTACGTGAGTGGTTCTGTTGTCTGACAGTCCAGGAGAGCTGGTCAACAGAGGGGGAAGCTCCGAAGCTGACCAGAGCGACGGAGTGTCCGTGTTTGAGCAGGCCTTCTGTCAGAACTTTGGTATAGGTCCACACGCCGCCGACGGTGTCGGTGGTCAGGAGCACGCGCATTCCAGCTCCCTAAGCGAGGCTGGCGCCTGTGCCTGAATGTCGCTAAATCCCTTCTCGGCGAAGAGCTGCAGGTAGAACGAGTGCGCGCGTTCCCAGGCGGCTTCATCCGGCTGCTCGCCGAAGGTGGTGACGTACTCCGGGCTGCCGGGGAAGGGAAACATGGGGACGGGTTCGCTGACCCAGACGCCCTGGTTCTTGAGGAAACTTTGCCAAAGCGCGACCTCGAACGGATCGTCTTCGGCGGTCTTGATCAGGTTGGCCTGGACCCACGGGATGCGCTGGCGAGCGTAGATGAGCAGCTCGCTGATGCGGTCGGTGGTGACGCGGCAGTTCTTGTTCATGGCGTCGCGGCCGGCATCGGTGATGGACTCGATGCCGCACTCGAAGGAGACGCAATGGGCGCGGCCGAGGAGGTCGAGCGACTCCTCGTTCCAGAGATCGATGCGGGACTGAAAGCCGATCGAGACGGGGCGCTCCGCGATGGCTTCGAGGAGAGAGCGAACCTGCTTGCCGACGCCGAAGATTTCATCGATGAAGTAGATGTAGTCGACGCCGCGTGCAATGAGCTGGTCAATCTCGGCGAGGACCTGATCCAGATCGCGCTCACGATACTTGTTGCGGAAGAGAGTTTTGTTGCAGAAGGTGCAGGCGTAGGGGCAACCGCGCGCGAACTCTACCTCTGCGCCATGGTGGAGATGGTCGGCGCCGTTGCCAGGGAAGATGTGGTGAAGATGGTGATGACGCTCGACCGGGTAATCGGAGTAGTCGAGGGTGCCGAGGGCGCGCATGTCCGTTGCACCGAGGCCGGGGCTCATGCGGATGACGCCGTTGGCGTCTTTCCAGCAGCAGCCGGCGATCATCTCCCAAGGATGCGTGGCGAGCTGTGGAAGGGTCTGGTCAGGCTCACCGCGAAGGACGATGTGAGCGCCGGTCTTCTGCAAGGTCGCGTTCGGTGTCACGGAGCCGTGCGGGCCGATGACGACGATCTTCGAATGGCGAGCGAGCGCGTCGATCCACTGACGGGGAACGCGCAGCTCGGGTTGTGGACATCGCCAGAAGAGATAGGAGGGCGCGGAGGGGATGACGAGGAAGTCTTCGTCGAAGAGATCCAGGCGGGCGCGAACCTGTGCGACGTCGAGATCCTCCATCCAGGCGTCGATAAGGAAAACTTCCTGGCCTGCGGAGCGCAACATTTCGCGCGCGGATAGAAGCTCGAGAGGGAAGTGTGGTTCCGCGCAGCCAAAGTAGGTTGAGCCTTCAAAGCTCCATTTCGGATTGACGAGCGCGAACCTCATGCGACCTCCTCGGGGACCAGGTCGGCGCTGTAGGTGGCGGCGCGATGGGCCTGAAGGAGAGCATGGTTCGCCTGCCAGAACTGATGGATGGACGCGAGGATGTCACGCATGCTGCGGGACGGCGTCCAGGCCGTGCCCTCCGTGAGTTTTGCGGTGTCTGAGATATACAGGGGCTGATCGCCGGGGCGGATGGCGCTGTAACGAAGCTGAGGTCTGCGGCCGACCATGTCGCCGATTTCGGCCAGCATCTCGCGGACGGAGACGGAGCGCTCGAGGCCACCGCCGACGTTGAAGATCTGACCCGCGGTGGTCTTCTGGTGAGCACTAGCGGCCTGCATGGCGTCGATGAGATCGTGCACGTGGAGGACGTCGCGCACCTGATAGCCGTCACCGTAAATGGTGATGGGGCGGCCTTCGAGAACGCTGTAGAGGAAGTGGGCGACCCAGCCCTGGTCTTCGTTGCCGAACTGCCTGGGGCCGGCGATGCAGGACATGCGGAAGACGACGGTCGGCAGGTTGAAGATGCGGGCGTAATCGCGGACATACTGATCTGCGGCGCCTTTGGAGCAGCCATAGGGCGAATGAAAGTCGAGCGGCATATGTTCGTCGACGCCACGAAAGGCGGGATCCGCCGCGCGATAGTGTGTGCCATTGACTTCGACGGGAACAGAGCGCAGGCCGCCGTAGACCTTGTTGGTCGAAGTGAAGAGGACGAAGGGCTGCCGGCCGGAGCGACGGGCGGCTTCAAGCACGTTGAAGGTGCCGAGCGCGTTTACTTCGAAGTCGGGCCTTGGCTGATGGACGGAGGTGGTGACGGCGACCTGAGCAGCGAGATGATAGATCTCGCTGGCATCCTGGGCAGCGGTGACGAGTGCCGCGGCGTCACGGACATCGCCGTCGACAATTTCCAGACGGCCGGGAAGAGCGAGCGACTGCAACCAGCGCAGATTGTGGGCGACGCCGGCGCGGGACAGGTTATCGAACAGGCGAACATGAACGTCTGGTTGCTCAAGCAAGCGCTCCGCGAGGTTGGATCCGATGAATCCGGCACCTCCGGTGATTAGAACCGTTCGCTCGCCATGCGTCATTCTGGTCACGTGATGGATCTCCCCGCGGTCGGAATCAAACTGGTTGTTCATCAGGCAGTCAGCCCGTAGGTGCTGAGTTCATTCAGCATGGTTTCGGCCTTGTCTTCGGCTTGCTGTCCACCGAGCCAAGCGGCAAGCTCGCGGAAGCCTTCCTCGTGGGTGATGCGCGGCTCGTAGCCGAGGAGCTTTCGGGCTTTGGTCAGATCAGCGAAGCAATGACGGATGTCTCCGGCCCGGTACTTCTGCGAGATGACAGGCGCGATGTCCTTGCCGAGGGCTCGGGCAAGGATCTCTGCGACGTGACGGATGGAGATAGGGGTTCCACCACCGATGTTGATGATCTCGCCGTTGCTTTCGGGGCGGTCCATGGCGAGGAGGTTAGCCTGCACGATGTCGTGCACGCTGACGAAGTCACGCATCTGCTCGCCATCTTCGAAGACGAGAGGCGCCTGATTGTTGATGAGGCGCGCGGCGAAGATCGCAGCGACTCCGGTATAGGGGTTGGAGAGCGCCTGGCGCGTGCCATAGATGTTGAAGAAGCGGAGAGCCGTCACGGGCAGGCCATAGGTACGGCCGTAGATGAGGCAGAGCTCTTCCTGGTCGCGTTTGGAAAGAGCGTAGACGGAGTTGATCTCGGAGAGCTTGGTCTCGTTGGTCGGAAGGGGCTTGAGGATGCCCTGGCAAAGAGCGCAGTTCAGCTCCCATTTGCCAGCCTTGAGCTGACTGATGGGGCGCACGGGAGGTGTGGCCTCACGGGAGCACTTGGAGCACTGATAGCGACCCTCCCCGTAGATGGACATGGAGGATGCGACGATCAGTTTTTCGGGAGTGATCTTTGCGTCGAGCATGGCCTGCAGGAGTTCGGCCGTGCCTTGCGTGTTGACGCTCATGTAGCGGCTGATCTCATACATGGATTGTCCGACGCCTACGGTCGCGGCGAAGTGGTAGACCACATCGACGCCGCGCAGCACCTCGCGCATGCGGTTAGGGTCGCGAACATCGCCGACGACGAGCTCGACCTCTGGAGAGAGATAGTCCGGCGCGCCATCCTTGTGAACCTGTGGTGTGAGATCGTCGACGACGCGGACTTTGTGGCCGGCTCGCAGAAGGCCATCGGCGAGATGGGAGCCAACAAAACCTGCGCCACCAGTGATCAGAACTTGTTTTCCGGTCTGCGTCATAGCGCAACAACCTCCTCAACGACGGTGTGTGTGGCTTCGGCTGATGATGTCTGTGGCGGAGCGTAGCGGGCGACCGCCCAGCCAGCGAAGGAGGCGAAGTCCGCGTTGTCTCGAGGGGGACTGGTGTGGTGCTCTTCCAGACCGAGATGAGCCGGTGTAAAGCAAAGAGTAAGCGCAACCTGGAAGGGTTCGAGCGCCTGCATCTGGTGATCGAACCAGTCGGTCGCGTTGGGACGGAAGGAATCCGCCCAGCTAAGCCCGGTGCGGATATGGCGGATGTTGTGGCTGGACATCCAGCGCAAGGCTTCATCCAAGCGATGATCTTCGAAGTGGAACCATTGGCAAAGACCGATGCTGCCGTCGCGTGGGAAGACCTGGGCCGCGGGCTTCTCGGTGCCGTCGCTACGGATAAGACCGAGGTAGTAGTGACGGTAGTAGGAGGATCCTTCCGCTTCTTTGTGCCGAGTCTCCGCGGGCCAGGTGGGAGGGAGATCAAAGAGGCTGTACCAATGGACGCGTGCAGCTTTATTGCGGATCAGGTCTATGGTGCGCGTGAGACCGAAGGTCTGAACTTCTTCGGCGCCGAAGGAGGAGACGCCGACCTCAGAGACCCAGACCGGGAGGCCTGTGATCGCCTGTGCTTCGGCGATCTTTGCCGGCCAATCCGAGAGCTGCCAGTGGTTCCAGTCCAAGGGAAAGCCATGGACGCCGATGGCATCGACGAACGGCAGAACGCCGTGGTGGACCATGAGTCGGAGGAAGTCCGGATCTGCCGAGGAGACACCTCCGAGAACGATGGGAAGCGTCGGGTTCTGCTCCCTGATCGCGGCGGATGCCTGCTTCACCATATCGGCGAATCGTTCCCAACCGGGGTCCAGATGGAAGTTCCAATGGGAAAGATTATTCGGCTCGTTCCACAGCACGATTGCTTCTACCATCAAATCCCCCGGAGTGCCGGCTTGTACAGGCCTGGGCCAACATTGTCTTCTGCTGAGTTTTGACTGGGCGTGCAAGGAGACCGTACGGGTTCTCCTACCGCAATCGACTGTTCCTGTCTTTCGCTATTGGAAGGCATGTTGATCCTTGAGGTTGCTTCAAAGATGGTTTCAGGCAATCCGTAAGCGATTCAGGCACGAATTGTACGGCAGAAAGGCCATGCGTGAGCGTGGATAGAATAGGCGATGCAGCGTCTGGACGCGTTGAGGAGAGACCGTTGAAGGCTTTGGTAAAGCGTGAAAGTGCCCGTGGGCTCTGGCTGGAGGACGTTCCGGAGCCTGCGATGGGAATTAATGACGTCAAGATCCGGGTGCTCGCCACCGGCATCTGCGGTACGGATCTCCATATTTACGACTGGGATTCCTGGGCGCAGAAGACGATTCCCCTTGGCCTGACGATCGGGCATGAGTTTGTCGGGGAGGTAGTTGCGACCGGGTCAAACGTGGCGGACTTTCATGCAGGCGACGTGGTTTCGGGGGAAGGGCATGTCGTATGCGGGCGATGCCGCAACTGCCTGGCGGGACGGCGTCACCTTTGCGCGCACACGCTGGGCACGGGGGTGCAGCGGAACGGCTGCTTTGCGGAGTTCATCGTGCTGCCGATGACAAATGTGTGGCGGCACGCTGCGGGGATACCGCGAGAGATCGCGGCGATCTTTGATCCGTTGGGCAATGCGGTCCATACGGCCCTGGCGTTTCCGGTGCTTGGCGAGGATGTTCTGGTGACGGGTGCCGGACCGATCGGCGTGATGGCCGCCGCGGTGGCAAAGCATGCCGGAGCACGGCATGTCGTGATCTCCGACCCGAACGCATATCGGCTGGCCCTGGCGGAGAAGATTGGCGTGACACGCGCGATCGATCCGCGCACGACGTCCATCGCCTCCGTGATGCCGGAACTACATATGACAGAGGGGTTTGACGTGGGGCTGGAGATGTCGGGCAATGCGCATGCATTTCGTGACATGCTGGCGGCGATGAGTCATGGGGGAAAGATTGCGATGCTTGGGATTCCAGCGGAGCCGATCGCGATTGACTGGAACCAGGTGATCTT
>CAXTCB010000005.1:52050-60796 GCA_964242875.1 uncultured Acidobacteriaceae bacterium | reverse complement strand
AGGCGAGCCAAACGAACTCTACGGTGGTGGCGAACCACTCGACGCTGGCGAGCGACCTGTACGTGATCTATGAGGGCAAGAACCCGGATACTGACCGGCCGATCATCAAGGTTTTTCTGAACCCGCTCATCAATTGGATCTGGATCGGAGTCGGCATTGTGGCACTTGGGACGCTGGTGGGTCTGACGCCGAACCTGGTGCGCTCGGCGCAACGAGCGCCGGCCCGGGTGACGATTCCGGCAGAGGCTGAAGTTCATCATGTATAGGCTCATTCGGCTGCGCTGGCTCCAGGTCATCACGGTTTCCCTGCTGGCTGTCGTGATGCTGGGAGCAGATAATCCCGAGGGCCGGTTTAACCGGCTTGGACACAACATGATCTGTATGTGTGGATGCGGGCAGATTCTGCTTGAGTGCAACCATGTTGGTTGCCCGGTATCGCCGAAGATGATTGACGAGTTGCAGACGCAGGTGGGCACCGGGCTGCCGCAAGAAGGTGTCTTCAACTGGTTTGTGGCGAAGTATGGCGCGGTGGTGCTGGCGTCACCGAGTCGGGGCGGCTTTGATCGCGTGGCATGGATTATGCCGCTGGGCGTTACTGTGATGGCGACGCTCGGGACCGGCCTGCTGGTGCGTTTGTGGACGCGGCGACGGGGGCCACAGGTGGCGGTGGCGGGGCCGCATATGCCGGGAACGATCGAGCACAGCTCGGTGCGCGACCGGATTCGGCGGGAGACGGAGTACTGATGGGAACGATCGCGGCTCTGGTGTTGACGGTGATTTTGTTTGCGTATGTGTTCTGGCCACAAGGACGCCTCTTCCAGCAGGCAGCCAAGACCCGGCTTGACTACCTCGCCGAGCGGAAGACGACTGTGTACGACAATCTTCGCGACCTGAACTTCGAGTATCAGGCGGGCAAGTATCCGGACGAGGACTACCAGACGCAACGGACCAGCCTGGAGGATGAGGCAGCGGGTATTTTGCACGAGATGGATGTGCTGGAAGGTCGCGCGGGTTAGGGCTGCGCGAACGGTAAACTGAAGCGGTGAAGCCTTTCTCTTTCAAGTTGAAGTATCTCGGTGTTGTTGCCGTTCTGGTTGGTTCGACAGCTATTGTTTCGGCTGAGTCGATCAGTGGCGTCGTGACGAACAAGACGAACGGCAAGCCGGCTGCAAACGATGATGTGGTGCTGCTTCGGCTGGCTCAGGGGATGCAGGAGAGTGCGCGGACCAAGACGGACGCGCGCGGCCGTTACACAATCGAGGTGCCGGAGCAGGGTCTCCATCTGGTTCGCGTTACCCATGACAAGGCCAACTACTTCAAGCCGGTGCAGCCGGGGGCGCAAGGTGCGGTCGACGTGGATGTGTACACGGCTGCGGCGAAGGTGAATGGGGTGGTGGGCGAGGCGGATGTGATTCGCCTGCAGACGGATGAGAGCGGAAAGTCACTGAAGATTGTTGAAAACTTCTTTGTGCGGAATGACTCATCTCCGCCGATGACACAGTTTTCGGACAAGCCCTTTGAGTTTTATCTCCCGCAGGGTGCTGTGGTGCAGGGGTCGGCGGCATTGAGCCCAGGTGGGATGCCGGTGCAGGCTGCACCGGTGCCGCTAGGCGACGCGAACCATTACGCGTTCATCTTTCCGATCCGGCCGGGAGAGACACGGTTTCAGGTGACGTACACGCTCCCCTACACTGGCAGTCTGCAGATTTCACCCAAGCCGGTGATTGCGACGGACACGATTGCGATCATGATGCCGAAGAGCATGACCTTCAAGGGTGGCAACTCGACCTCCTACAGCCCGGTGACCGAGGAGACGACGGCACAGACGTATGTTGCGCGAAGCGTCTCACCATCGCAGCCGTTGAGCTTTACGGTAAGCGGGACGGGGCAGATGCCGCGAGACACGCCGGCTCCGACAACAGAGTCGGCGGGCGGGCCGGCGACGGGCGGTCAGGAAGCTGGTGTTGGGACGGCTGCGAATGATACACGGCCAGGCGGGGGACTGGGCAATCCGGTTGATCCGGGAGCAACCAACGACCCGTGGGCGAAGTACCGGTGGTGGATCATCGGGGGCCTTGGCCTGGTGCTGGCAGCGGGCGCGGGTGTCATGCTGAAACGGCCAGTTGCGGGTACCGGATCAGGAGTTGAGCCAGCACAGGGCGGCGCAGGCGGACACTCCACACTTTCCGTGCTGAAGGAAGAGCTCTTTTCGCTCGAGACGGATCGTCTTCAGGGCAAGATAAGCGAGGCCGAGTATACCGAGCACAAAGCAGCCCTGGAGCAGGTGTTGCGACGCGTACTGAGCCGGACTGCGGGATCAGTGGGGGTCAAGGCGGCGCAGATTGCTCCGGATCTGGCGGCGCGCAGCGGCCTGAAGAGCTAGCCGTGAACGCAGTTTTGAAGGTGATTCGACTCTTCGCGCTCGTGGTCTGGGTTGGTGGTCTTCTCTTCTTTGCGTTTGTTGTGGCTCCTGTGTCCTTCGGGAGCCTGCCGAGTTCTCATGAGGCCGGTCTGGTCGTAGGGGCGTCGCTCAGAGTTCTGCACCTGATTGGCCTGTCTGCCGGGATCGTTTACCTGCTTGCGGCGGCTGCGGGAGCGCGACAAGGAAGAGGATGGATCGCACCTGGACTGATTGTGCTGATGCTGGGGCTGACTTCGCTGTCGCAGTGGGGCATTCTTCCCCGGATGGAGGTCGATCGGGCTGCTGCCGGGGGAGATATCTCTTCACTTGATGGGAATGCTCCGGCTCGTCTGGATTTCGATCGGCTGCACAGGCTTTCTGAGCGGATCGAGGGCGGCGTGTTGTTGCTGGGATTGGCAGCGACCGTGATGTTTGGAGTTGAGAAAGGTCCGAGGGGTTCCGACGAGCGGGTCTAAGCCGCTCACTGAACAACCAAGCTAACGGTGACGGTGTGTTGAAGGACGGAGCCGTCGAGGTTGGTTGTGGTTCCAGTGATGATGACCGGGTAAGTTGTCGATGGGCTCTGCGTGCTGGCGGTCGAGTTGATGCGGGCGCCGCAGCCGCAGAGAGTCAAGGCTGCCATGCTGGCAAGAAGTATCTTTCGCCGGCGGGAGATGGCGAGGATCACAAAAGGGACGAGAGATGCGAGTGTGGTCCAGGCGCCGCGACCTGTCCTGGTCGACTGATTGCTCGCGAGCGCCCGCGGAGTGCTGATCGACAAGGTAAAGGTGTTGACGCTGCCGCCGGGAGGAATAACCGGCGGATCGAAGTTCGCGGCAAAGCCGATGGGAAGAGCACCGGCGCTGAGGGTGATGGGGCCGGCGAGTGTGGAGGTGCCGGAGAGCTTCAGAGTGACGGGAAACTGCGCGGTCTCGCCTGCGTTGACGGTCTTCGTGGTGCTGCCGGCCATGCTGAAGCTGAAATCTGCCGGGACCGCCGGTGTGCCGACAGTGAAGGTAACGGGGGGTGACTCCGCCGACAGGAAATCTGCATCGCCGGAATAGATCGCCGCCAAAGTATAGACACCGTCAGCAAGGCTGGCGGTTGAGATGTCCGCGGATCCTGTCGCATTCAGCAGAACCGAGGTCATTCTGGTTCCGGCGGACGTGAGCAGCGTGAGGGTGCCGGTTGGATTTCCCCTGGTTGAGCTTGAAACATGGGCTGTGAGGCTGCTCCCCGTCCGGGTAAGGGAGGTCGTGACAGGAGCCTTGACGATCGTGAGGGTCGCGCCTGGAGGAGTGAAGGTGTAATTGACTGCGGCAGAGCCGGAGAGTGTGACAGTGACCGGGTAGGTGCCGGGCGGGGACGTCGCTGAGGCACCCAGGGCAACGGTGGCTGTGAGACGCGTGGAATCGGATGGAAGTACGCCAGTCAAGATGGCGCTGAGAGATGGAAGAGATTGCCCGAAGGTCACGGTGGGAGTGCCGCTGAGGACCGCGGTAAGCGGAATGGGCGCAATGGTTACGGCCAGGGTCTGAGACTGGGCGGCGCGGTGCGTTCCATCACCCGGGAAGGTGGCGAGAAGAAGGTGAGATCCTGCGGGAAGGGTCGCAAGCGGAAATCGTGCAATACCTGCGTTGAGCGTCGCCTGCGAGACAAGCACGGTGCTTCCCGTGGTCGTGTCCAGAAGCGAGACTGTTCCCTGGCTCGCAACGCCGGACGAAAGCGATGCAAGAAGCGTGGTGGCTCCGTAACTCTGGGTGGTGGCACCGGAAAGTGTGAGCGTACCGGTGGCAAGCGTGCCAAGACCGGCAACGGTAGAGATGGATCCATCCACACCGACCTGGCGGATGCGTTCATTGCCGGTATCGGCGATGGCAAGCGCACCGGATGGTGCTATGGCGAGCGCAGTGGGAGTATCAAGCAGGGCTGCCGTTGCAGGGCCGTTATCGCCCTGGAAGGACTGAGTTCCCTGCCCCGCCAGTACGGTGAGTATGCCAGAGGAGAGATCAAGGCGGAGAACGCGCTGGCTGCCGGCGTCCGCGATCAGAATGCCTGAGCCCGCGACAACGAGGCTGACGGGGCGAAGGAGTCGAGAAGCGGTCGAAGCGCCAGCGATGGTCCTTATGGTCTGGCTGGCGGCATCGATGCGACGAACGCGATGATTGCCGGCGTCCGCGACAAAAAGATTGCCTGCTGAATCCAAAGCGAGACCGGATGGTGTATCGAGTCGGGCGCCGGTTGCGGCCTCGCCGTCACCGCTGAATCCCTGTGCTCCCAGACCGGCAACAGTAGATACCACGCCAGTCTGCAGGTTGAGGGCGCGGATACGATGGTTGCCGGAGTCCGCGATATAGAGCAGGTTTGCGGGACCAAGGACAAGGGCGCGCGGGAAGGCCAATCTGGCTACCGTCGCTGGGCCGCCATCGCCAGAGAAGCCGGCGACTCCAGTACCCGCGATGGTGGTGATGGCCTGGGTCGACGCATCGATGCGGCGGACGCGATTGTTCTGAGTGTCCGCGATGAAAAGATTGCCGGCTGTATCGATCGCTACGGCACTTGGGGTGTCGAGCTGGGCCATAGCGGCGGATCCGGTGTCGCCGGAGAAGCCCTGCATGCCCGATCCGGCGACGGTGGTGAGATTTCCTGCGGGATCAAGACAGCGAATAACGTGATTTCCGGACTCGGCGAAGAAGAGATCTCCTTGCGCGTCATAGGCGAGCCCAAGAGGACGGAGAAGAGCGACGTTGCCGGCGGGCGTCGAAGCTGGCAGAACCGTCTGGCCAGGGAGTGCGGCCGCGAGCACGGCGAAGACAAGGACGGCGATGACGCGATGTGGGCGAAAGAGGCTCGACATACCCGGGACGGAGTCAAGCCTGCAATGCAGTCAAGCTGGACTTGCTGCCTACGGTAGCAGGGCTGCGGGCGGATCAGAATGACACGGAAGAGCCAGCCAGGCGCGAGCCGATGATCTGGGTGGGATGGGGCAGAAGATGCTGCTGTCCATAGATCGCTACAGCTCACTTCACAAGTACCTCGAGATCACTCCAGACAGCTCCGTCCGGAAACGCGTATAGAGCCAGAGACTCGGGCTTGATCTCTATCGAGTAGCCGGGAGCGGTCGGCATCTGGTAGCGGCCCTTGCGGATCACAGTTGGAGTGAGGAAATGCTCGTGCAGATGATCGACGAACTCGACGACACGATCCTCCATGGTGGCGGAGACGGAAAGGAAGTCGAACGCAGAGAGATGCTGGACGTACTCGCAGAGGCCGACCCCGCCTGCGTGAGGACAAACGGGAACCTTGAACTTTGCTGCGAGAAGCAGGATAGCCAGATTTTCATTGACGCCCGCGACGCGACAGCTATCAAGCTGCAGAACGTCGATGGCTCCAGCCTGTAAGAACTGTTTGAACATGATGCGATTCTGACAGTGCTCGCCGGTCGCAATGCGAACCATGGGCACCTCACGACGAATTCGGGCATGGCCGAGGATGTCATCAGGACTGGTTGGCTCCTCCATCCACCACGGCTCGAGTTCCGCGAGCTGAGTGGTTCGCTCGATCGCTTCCAAGACTCCCCACTTCTGATTGGCATCTACCATGAGTTTGTTTTGCCAGCCGATCTCCTCGCGAACGATGTGGCCCCGACGAAGATCATCCTGGGGGTCACCACCGACCTTGAGCTTGAAGTGCGTCCACCCTTCTGCGAGTGCCTCGCGGCTGAGACGACGAATCTTCTCTTCTGAGTAGCCAAACCAGCCAACGGAGGTTGTGTAGGCGGGATAGCCCTCGGCGAGCAGAAGGGACCGACGCTCCTCTTTCCCGGTCTGAGCGCGACGGAGGATGTCGAGCGCTTCCTCACGGGAGAGGGCGTCATCGATATAGCGCAGATCGACCGCGCGAAGGATCTGCTCGGGTTCAAGGTCCGCCAAGAGCTCCCACAGGGGCTTGCCTTCGATGCGGGCGTACAGATCCCAGACGGCATTGATCAGAGCGCCCGCAGCAAGATGGATGACTCCCTTTTCGGGACCGAGCCAACGGAATTGCGTGTCGTCGGTAAGGAGACGGGAGAAGGCGCAGAGATCGTCGGTGAGGCTGGAGAGCGTGCGGCCGATGATGTATCGAGTGAGGTATTCAAGCGCCTGGACGACAAGATCTGTGCCGCGACCGAGCGTAAAGGTCAGGCCGTGCCCAAAGACATCCTGGTCTGTTTCAAGGATGCAGTAGGCCGCGGAGTAGTCCGGATCTTTATTGACGGCATCCGAGCCGATGGACTGACGGGACGTGGGAAAGCGGAGATCGATAACGCGAACAGCAGTGATCTTGAGATCGGTCACGAAGGTTGATCCTGTGTGAAAGTTATGCGGCTGTCCAGCCGCCATCGATGGGAAGCACGGCTCCGTTGATAAACGAGGCTTCTTGTGAGCAGAGATACCGAACCATCGAGGCGACATCTTCCGGTGTTCCGAGACGGCCAATCGGTTGACGCTCGACGAGTTGTTCGCGGATCTTCTCTTTCTCGTGCGCGTGATACTTCTCTAAATATCCCTCAACAAAGGGCGTTTGCACGGTACCGGGAGCGATGCAGTTGCAGCGAATCTCCTTTGGGTAATCGACGGCGATCTGCCGGGTGAGCGCGATGACGGCTCCTTTGCTGGCGCAGTAGGCGAACCGCTGCTTGACGCCAACCAGACCGGCGACGGAGCCGATATTCACGATGCTGCCCTTCTGCTCGAGCAGCCTGGGCAAGGCGGCCCGAGTGACAAGGTAAACCGATCGGACGTTGACGCGCATGAGGCGATCGAACTCTTCCTCGGGAGTATGCAGAAGATCGCCTACGCTGCCGACCCCTGCGTTGTTGACCAGGATGTCGAGTTTGGGGATGCCCTCAAATGCTTTGGTGACCGCGGCGCTGTCGGTGACGTCGAGAGCCAGTGCCTCACCGCTGCCCAGGTCAGCGGACAATGCCTGCGCAGCAGCAAGGTTGAGATCAGCGACGATGACGAACGCGCCGGCACGGGTGAGTTCGCGGGAGGTCGCGGCACCGATCCCGCTTGCGCCTCCGGTGACGAGGGCGATCTTACCGTGAAGGGAAAAGGCATGCTGCATGGAAGGACCCCGTGGCTTAGATTCTTCTGGCATCTTACCGCCAACTTCGCTGCTTTGTTCCGTGGGTAAAAGTGGAACTGCGCTGGCGGAATCTCCTCTGTGGGTGACATCGCTTAAACCAGAGAGCCCCGGCGCTGGGCCGGAGCTCTCTGGTGTTGCGCTGCATTTCAGCGTTGTTTAGGGAAGGGTCTGGAAACGGTTTGTCACAGGCTGCAAGCCGGTGGCGTAGGGTTGGTAGACCGGAACGGCAGCACCGACAATCTCCGTGATGGTGTTGCTGTTTGTAAGACCGAGCCAGATGTTGCCGGAGGCATCGATCACCAGAGCGTTCTGTCCCCCGAGGAAAGAGGGATCCTTCTGGAAGCCGGTCGCTGGGGTTAGGGCGTTCCCAAACTTGCTGAAGGCCGCGATGCCACCGCCACCATTGGCAGTCCATACGTTCTGCGCGCCATCGAGAGCGATGTCATACGCATTGCTGATTCCGCCGCCGCTCACCGGAAAGGGGGAGACGGGTGCGAAGCCGCCGTTGGCCGCTGCAAGGTAGGTGATGGTGCCATCGAGACTGGACATGTAAACGCCATTTCCTGCGGCGCTCGTCGAGGCGATGCCGTAGGAGTTTGGGGTGTTGACCTGCGTTGTGGTGAAGTTCGTGAGAAAGGTGTTGGACGGATCCGGAGATCCCGCTGTGGCGGTGATGAAGCCCGCGCCGGAGGATGCCCAGATGCGGTTCGCCGAATCGATCATGATGTGATTCGCGGATCCTAGAGAGATCGTGTTGATCTTAATGGGGACCGTCGGGACAGTGAGGCTCGATCCATTGATGATTTCGTAGAGGTCATTCGATTGCGTTGAGAAGAACACGTCGCCAAAGCCATCCGTCGTGATCGCGACGACCGGGCTGAGGGTGGGGATATCCAGGCTAGCGGCCGCGGCCGTGGGAGAAGGCGCCGTGTAGCGGATGATCTCATTGGTGGAGCTGCTGCCAACCCACACATTCGCCGCGATGTCACTTACGGTCCCAGAGATCGTTAGTGGAGTGGTTCCGGGGACGATGCCGCCGCCTACGGTGACCGGGAAGCAGGCTGCGGGAACACCCGAGGCTGCAAGCTGTGCGACGCTTCCGGTGCTGTTGTTGGACGCGTTGCCGATCAGCAGGTTGCCGCTTACATCGATCGCCAAGCTTGTGGGATTACTGATGAAGACACTTGAGGAGTTGGTGCAGGTTCCACTCGCGAC
>CAXTCB010000005.1:0-51950 GCA_964242875.1 uncultured Acidobacteriaceae bacterium | reverse complement strand
TTGTGGGATTACTGATGAAGACACTTGAGGAGTTGGTGCAGGTTCCACTCGCGACATACTTGATGCCGATCGACCAGTCTGTCGGCATGCTGGTGAGCGTGGGTTGGTAAGGCGCTCCCGAGGCGGCCGACAGGTTGTACAAGACCGTCATGTTCGTCGTGACGCTATTCGTCGGGTTGGTGAAGATGTTGTAGAGCGCAGTTAGGAGATCTGGCGTTGGGAAGGTGTAGGACGCGTTGCTGACACTGGTCGTACCCGCATCAGCCGGCGGAGCTGCGCTGCTGTAGATGCTGGAGCAAACGGGCGAACCGCCCGCGGTCTGGTTGATACACGCAGAGATGATGTTCGCGAGCTGGTTGATCTTGGCAAGCTCCGGCGTGATGGTGATGGTGACACCCGCGGCGCCCGCGCGGTCACCGGTCCGTGTCACGGATGTGTTTCCAAGACCTGTCGACAGACTTGCCATAAGAGCGACGCTGTCAAACGATCGCGAGAGCGCACCGTCCGAGATGAAGATGCCGTCGGAACCGATGGTGGACTCGATCGGACTACCGGTCGCGGTCGGATTCATATATTGATGGATCGCGGCCATGGTGGCGACGGTAACCACTTCGCTCATGTAGATATTCGTGGACGCGTTGATGTCGGCGCAGCGTCCCATGGGAGCGATGAATTCAGCATCCGAGTTGGGTCCGGCGCTCGGAGTATTGACTGTGGTTCCCCCCTTGGCAACGACGAAGACGTAGGGGTTCCCGCTTGAAGGGCAGGAGAAGGTTGCGCTGGTTCCGTCGTTGGCGGTTGCAGTGCTGCTTTTGGTGAAGCTGAAGCTTCCAGCGCCGTCTGCTAACGAGAGCGTTGAGGCGACGAGCGAAGCACCGGCGGCAAAGGTCTGCTGACTCGCGAAGTAGAGATTTACGGTTGCGCCAGCCACTGGTTGATTACCACCGTGGATTTTTCCACCAACTTTGGCGGCTGCGGTGACGCCCCCCAACGATGCGGTGCTTGTCATGTTCGAGCACCCGGTTGTGGCGACGGCAGCGGATGCCAGCAACGTCATTAAGATACGAGGACGTTTACCAGCGAAGTAAGACGAGATCATGTTGCCTCCAATAGCTTGCGGCGGGGTTTCCGCACGGTAGTCGGGTGAGAAGAGCGATCGAATGCACGATAGATTCATCTGTGGACGATGGCCAAGCCTCTGCCGGGCATTTCTCTTTCGAGATACAAGCAGATGCCTGCATCCCACAGCACAGAGCATATGGTGAAGATGGATCTTTCGGAAAGTATTTTCTCTCACGTGTCGAGGAATTTACCTTTTGTTGCGAACTGCTTACGCATTGCAGGTTGTCAATGACTCGAAGGTGGGAGGAACGGAGCGGACCTTCAGGATAAGCGGGCGGAACAATGACGAAAATGACTTCGTCATCTTTCTCCCGAGTGAGGTATTTTGGCCTAAGATCTCGTGATCATCGGAAGAGTCCATAGGCTGGACGGCGGCATCACAAATCAGAGGAGTCATCATGAGCAATCACACGATTCGAGTACTGGCAGCCTGGACACTGGGTGCAACCATGCTGCTGTCAGGGTGCAAGAGCAAACCCAGCGGCGTGGCCATTCGGAACCAGGATGGTTCGATCACGAATCCGGATGGATCTGTGACGTATCCGGCCGGCTCGCAGCAAGCTTCCGCTGCAGCACAGCCGAGCAATGTTCCGCCCGGTGCGGTGAAAAATGCGGATGGGTCTGTGACCTATCCGTCGAATACTCCTCAGGCTGAGGGATCGGCTGCGGCTCCGGCGACGGTGGCTGCTCCGCCGGCCCCAGCGGTGAACTCGGCCCCTGCTCCGGCGATGACTGCAGCGAGACCCGCTGCGCCTGCGGTGGATCGTGCACCAGCGGTCGTTCCGAGTGGCAGCCGTGTCTCGGTCAGCATCTCGCAGACGCTGAGCGCCAGCCACAACAATGTTGGAGATACGTTTACGGGTGTGCTGACGCGCGGCATCTCGACGCCGAGCGGCGCAACCTTCTTTAAACGCGGTACTCCGGTCGAGGGTCGCGTGGTGGCCGCGAAGGGTCGCGGCAAGTTTAAGGGAGCCGGCGATCTTGGGATCGAACTCACTTCGATCGGCGGTTCTGAGGTCAGTACGACGGAGTACGAGAACGTATCCAAGGGCAAGGGCAAACGGACGGCTCTCTTTGCCGGTGGTGGCGGAGGCGTTGGCGCCCTTATCGGGGGTCTGGCAGGTGGAGGTAAAGGAGCATTGATTGGTGGCCTCGCGGGCGCCGGCGGCGGAACAGCCGCAGGAGCCTACACAGGCAACAAAGATATTGTGATTGCCGCCGAGACAGTGGTGTCCTTTCAAACGACTTCTTCGCTTCGCGTTCGATAACTCGGTCAACAGAGCGCCAGGCAGCCGGCGAGCCGACCTTTTCGGCTTTATGGCTGCCTTCTCTCTGCGTTAAGGAGTCCTGGGCTAGAGCGCGGTAGACTCGGACGATGCAATTAGTCCCTATCTTTTTACGATCCGCGGTCGATCGTGAACACTTCCCGCCAGACGCAGTCACCCATGGAGCACCCGAGATCGCCTTTCTGGGTCGATCGAACGTGGGAAAGTCTTCGTTGATCAATGCGCTCCTCGGATCGAAGGAGGCGCATACCTCTTCGACACCGGGTCGGACCCGCGCCATTAATTTCTTTGCGCTCCATGAAGGTACCCGGGATCGCCCGAAGGTTGTGCCGGCCATGATCTTTGCCGACCTGCCGGGATATGGGTATGCCAAGATTTCAAAGTCCATCTCAGCAGAATGGCCGAAGTTCATCGAACCATACCTCGCTGAACGACAGGAACTTGCGTTGTGCGTTTGCCTGATCGATTCGAACATCCCGCCCCAGGCCAACGATCATCAACTGATTGACTATCTTCAAAAGACCGGCCGGCCTTATCTCGTCGTCGCGACCAAGAGCGACCGTCTATCAAACAATCAACTGACGAAGCAATTGGCGCTGCTTAAGCGCGAACACTCTCTTGAGGAGATTCTGCCGGTGTCCTCTAAGACGGAGGCAGGCAGCAAGGCGTTGTGGCCGCGGTTGCATGCCGTGGCCAAAGCCTTTCAGAGGCCTGAAGCTGCGGCGGAGTGGACACGGG
Source organism: uncultured Acidobacteriaceae bacterium (assembly GCA_964242875.1). GTDB lineage: Bacteria > Acidobacteriota > Terriglobia > Terriglobales > Acidobacteriaceae > Edaphobacter. The sequence continues at coordinate 48,804 of CAXTCB010000005.1, read as the reverse complement.
ATACGTGAAGTGTGCTTGTTTCAGAGTGGTATCGCTGGAACTTCCTCTGTCCGTCTGCGAAGAGTGCAATAAGCTATCAGTCCACAACGGTGTGTAGCGGAGGCACCGGATAGTGTCGCCGGGTGAAGCGGTCTTTGAGTGAGAGGAACGGGCTTTCAAAAAACCTGAACGAGATCAGCGCGAAGCCGACGGAGAAGAGCGCGCCGAAGATGAAGCGAGTGCCCAAAAAGGCATTGTGAGCAGATACCGGGAAGACCAGCGTTGATGCTGCGATCGCGAGCGGCATCGCGAGCGCGTGATAGATGTAGACGCCATAGCTAATCTTCCCCAAGCTTCGGAGCCACCGAGTCTCAGCGTACCGTTCCATCCAGGTACCCTGTCGCATGGAAAGCACAAGGACGGCACCGAAAAGAATACCGACACAAGGCATGCCGAAGATGATCATTTCTCGCGAGACCGGCGCGAGTGTGCCGGTCTCATACCCCAGCACCAGATAAGCGATCAGAGTGACCCCTGCAACGAGAGGCGCCCGCCGTGTGATTCGGTCCCAAGCTGCCTGGGAATCCTGCGCCAGAAGGGCGAGATAGGCGCCTATGGCAAGTTCCCCTACACGGGACAGGGTGTTTCCGGGTACAAACAGCACCGGGTGAGCCGGGTTTGTCCCGTAGACGCGGAAGGCGAACGAGATAAGGAAGATAGCGACGCAATAGAAGCGGGCCTGTCGAAGACTGCGGGCGGTAAACAGCAGAAAAGGCCAGACCAGATAGAAGTGTTCCTCAACTGCGAGCGACCAGTAGATATCGCCTCGCACTGGCGATCCAAGATCCGCCATCGTGAAGGCAAAGGGCATGTTCTGCAGATAAAGTGCAAACGGCCAGATGTTCCGGAGGTATTGATGGAGATCGCCGAAGGCAAACGCCGTGATGCCGATGATGGCCAGTGAGACGTAGTACAGCGGAAAGATCCGAAGCGAGCGTCGGATGTAGAAGTTCTTCCACCAGTTCAGGTCGGAAAAAGAGACCCAGAGAATGCCGGTGATGAGAAAACCCGACAGAACGAAGAAGAGCGGAACGCCGATCCATAAGCCCACTCGCAGGACACCGATAAAGTGCAGCAGCGGATTGCGCGAACTGGAGCCACCTCCGTAGTGGAAGATGAAGACCAGAAGGATTGCGAAACCTCGAAGCCCGTCAAGGGCGGGAATATGGCGGAGAGCGTTAGACCGTACGGAACGGGAGTGACGACTCTCCATCGACGAAGACCTTTCGTTGACGGGCATGCTGAGCATTTTAGCTATTCCCCGTAGTAATCGAGGCCGAGGTGAGTAATCAGGTCTTCTCCCATGATGTGGCGAAGGGTGTTCTTGAGCTTCATCGACTGGATGAAGAGGTCGTGTTCGGGGTAGACGCCGGGAGCGGAGTCGGGAGCCTTGAAGTAGAAGGAGAGCCACTCCTGGATGCCGAGTCCGCGCAGACTCGGTGTGCGTGCGGCGAGATCGAGGAAGAGACAAAGATCAAGGGCGAGCGGGGCGGCGAGGATGGAGTCACGACAGAGAAAGTCGACCTTGAGCTGCATGGGGTAGCCCAGCCAGCCGAAGATGTCGATGTTGTCCCAGCCTTCCTTGTTGTCGCCGCGCGGCGGGTAATAGTTGATGCGGACCTTGTGGTAGAGGTCCTTGTAGAGGTCGGGGTAGAGCTCGGGCTGGAGGATGATGTCGAGGACGCCGAGCTTGGACTCTTCCTTGGTCTTGAAGGACTCGGGATCGTCGAGGACTTCGCCGTCGCGGTTGCCGAGGATGTTGGTGGAGTACCAGCCGGCGACGCCAAGCATGCGGGTCTTGAAGGCTGGTGCGAGGACGGTCTTAATGAAGGTCTGACCGGTCTTGAAGTCCTTGCCGCAGATCGGCGCGTTCATCTTACGCGAGAGCTCGCGCAGGGCGGGGATGTCGACGGTGAGGTTGGGGGCTCCATTCGCGAACGGAATGCCTTCTTTCAGGGCGGCCCAGGCGTAGAGCATGGAAGGGGAGATCGAAGGATCGTCATCCACGAGAGCCTTCTCGAACGCTTCGAGGGTCTGATGGGCGGGGGTCTGTTCAAGGAAGATCTCGGTCGAGCCGCACCAGATCATGACCTGACGATCGGTCTTGGTCTTGAAGGCAGCGATATCGTTTCGGATCTGGTTGGCGAGATCGCATTTGTTCTTGCCGGTCTTGATTCTGGTGCCATTTAGCCGTTTGACGTAGTGCTGGTCAAAGACGCCGGGCATGGGCTCTATGGATTCCAGGAAGGGACGGATCTCTTCAAGCTGGTCACGGTCAAGAACCTGTGCGTGCTTGGCGGCGTCGTAGAGGTTGCCGCCAAAGATGTCCCAACCGGTGAAGACCAGGTCGTCGAGCTGCGCGATCGGGCAGAGGTCTTTTATCAGGGGGCTACGGTCCTCTGTACGTTTGCCGAGGCGAATGGTGCCCATCTGAGTGGTCGAGCCGATGGGTTTGGCGAGGCCGCGCCGCACGGCTTCAACGCCGGCGATGAGGGTGGTGGCGACGGCGCCCATTCCGGGAATCATGATGCCTAGCTTTCCGGTTGCGGGAGTAATGCTTGCCGCCGAGGAGCTGGCGGTTTGGGGGTTGGACATTGTGCTGGACGTACCCTTCTGTGTGACGGATTTACGGTTTGCGGACAGGTTAGTATCGCCCGTCGCGGAGAGGTGAGGCAAATAGCAGACCCATCGGAACGAAGCAGCCCACGATCGTCCGCGAAGATCGCATTACGTGATGCAAGAGATGCAATCGCATAAGACCCGAGCTGGTTAGTTGCTTGAAGGACCGGCCTCGGCGGCAAGGTCAAAGACACGGGTGGTGTGTTCGCCGGGGAGCTCCAGGATGGGCGAGATGCAAAGGCGGGAGCGCATCCGAGGGGAGTCAGGGCCGGCCAGGGCTGGCTCTGAGACAAGCAGGCAATGACCACTGCGGGCTGCATCTGCCGTGCTCGTGATGTAGTAACGAACACCCTCGTGGCGAAGCGTGGTTTGCAGATCGTCCTGATGGCGGATGTGGGCGACAAAGGCGAGATCTGCGACGAGGCCTTCGGTTTGGAGAACGGGATACGGAACGAGGTAGCCGACCATGCCGGCGCGATCTCCCATCGCATACACGCCGGGATGGGTGCGGGCGAAGGCACGAAGGGAGATGGCAGCCGTATAGACGTTCTGCATGCCTGGATCGCGCACCCAGCGTTGGAGGCAGAGCATCACGATGGCGATTGGAAGCAGAGCGTAGCGAACTGGATAGGGAAGGCGAGCGCGGGAGAGTGCGATCGCGCTAAGCGCAAAGAAGGCGAGGACCGCAAAGCGCACGGAGTAGAAGTACCAACCCCAGAGCGGCCAGTCGCTGACAAGGGAAAGCAAGGCGAAGTGAACCCAGCGGAAAGCAATGGCCGAGCCCAGGACGACCTGAACCGCAGGACTGAGCTGTGCGCGAAGATAGAAAAAGAGGACGATAGCAGCGACCGAGAGTAGAAGAAGAGCGGCCTGAGAGGGTGTGGGGTGCAGTACGCTGCGCCAGACTTCTGCACTGGGAGTGTGGTGGGCGCGGAGCTGCTTTGCGACGCCTGAGATGGGCAGCCATGCGCCGAAGAGGCTCCTGTTTGCGATGAAATACGGACAGACGCAAAGAAGGAAGACTCCAGAAAAAGGGAGGAACATCTCAGTGACAGCAGGTGGCAGGCGTTTGTGCGCAAGAGCTGTTGCTAGGGCTAGAAGAAGGACCAGGACGACGGAGTCCAAACGGGAAAGCACGACGAGGGCGGCAAGCAGGCCGCCGAGAGCTCCCAACCTGCGCGTTGGATGAGCGAGGGCATGAAGCCCCCACGCGAGCAGAAGGAAGCCAAGAGGAAGAGTGAGTGTCGTTTCCATTCCCTGATAGAAGGTGTTCAGGCAAGGAATGAGAGCGAGGAAGCTCATTGGATCGACGAGCCTGTCATCAGCCGGAAGACAGCCGCGAAGGATGGCGCGGATAGCCAGGAAGCTGATCAGTGTCGCAAGGACTGCGAGCAGACAAAGACAACTGCTGAGAAAGCCGAAATCAGAATCGAGGCGGGTACAAGTGGTGAGGAAAGCAAAGTAGAGCGGATGGTAGCCGTTGGTGCGGCGCACGCCATCGAACGTCGATCCGTGGCCGGCGACGAAGTTGGCCGCGACCTTCAAATAGTAGAAGACGTCATCTTGAAACCACACCATGCGAGGGATATCTGGATGACGCACTGGTGCGGAGAAGATCCAACTCGCAGCGAGTACGACAGAAACTGGCGCGACCCAGGTCGGAGCACTTTTCGGGAGGATCTGCTGAGCCGGGCCGAGTTCCGGCGAGTTCATGCGTTCGAGCCAGAGGAGGGTTCTGTGCGGATGCGATTCTTCCAGTGCGAGGCGACGAACCAGATGATGCCAACAAGGAGGACGGCTTCAACACCAAGATGAAAGCGATGGAAGATCTCTTTGAAGCGGGGGTTGGTATTCCAGGAGGCGCCTAGACGCATGCCGACGTAGGCAAGTGCGTAGCACCACGGCCAGGAGCCGATGAAGGTGTAGAGATGGAAGCGGAACTGATTCATCTTCGCAACGCCGGCCGGGAAGGCGATGAAGGTGCGAACAATTGGGAGCATGCGGCCGATGAGCACCGTGATGGATCCGAACTTATCGAAGAAATGGTCGACGAGGTCGAGATCGCGGCGGCTCAGAAGCATGTAGCTGCCGTAGCGCTCGACCATAGGACGTCCGCCCCGAGCACCAACCCAGTAGGCCGGAATGGAGCCAATGTTTGAGGCAAGCGAGGCGACCGTGGCGAGCAGAAAAAGCTGTGCCTGGGTATGGGCAAGCGCGTAGCCCGCGAGCGGCATGATGACCTCAGACGGGATGGGGATGCAGGCCGACTGAATCGCCATGAGGAGCGCGACGGTGGCGTATCCGCCGCTGGCAATAAGGGAAACGAGGAGTGCGAAAACTTTTTCTGACATTTCGGGATGAGTATACCGGCTGATGGAAGTGCGGCTTTGCCGGGGAAGAAGGTTTCGCGAGACAATGAGATATGCCAGAGACTCTCATCCCGCAGCCCGAGACTACCGAAGTATCGACCACGCCAGCTCCCTCGTCTGCTGCAACGGCGGTAGTGGCGCCCGCGGCAACTGGACGGCCGGCGAGCAGCTACGGTGCAGCGCCACGGGATCCATCGAAGCCTGCAGTGAAACGGCAGATTGTGTGTTTCAGCTTCTATAAGGTTCTGCCCGAATGGCGACGGCTGCCGGCGGAAGAGAAGGCCGAGCATAGGCGGTTGTTTGCCGAGGTATTAAAGCGATGGAACAAGCCAGGCGAGTTCCTCTCGCTCACCTACTCGACGATCGGTACACGTGGTGATGTCGATATGTGTATCTGGTCGATCGGGTATGCCGTTGAAGAGCTGAATCGGATGCGGTCGGAGCTGATGGGAACGCCGCTTGGCGGATATCTGAGCACGCCGCATAACTTTCTCGCGATGACGAAGCGTTCGCAATACCAGATTGACCGCGAAGATGAGAGCGAAGGCGAGGGCCGGGGCGCAATCCGGCCTGGCGGCCAGAAGTACATCTTCATTTACCCGTTCTGGAAGACGCGACCCTGGTACCTGCTCTCTGCTGCGGAGCGGAAGCGGCTGATGGATGAACATATTCGCATCGGTCTGCTGTATCCGCGCGTGAAGCTGAATACGACGTACTCCTTCGGGATCGACGACCAGGAGTTTGTCGTGGCGTTTGAGACGAACTTCCCTGAAGACTTTCTTGACCTGGTGCAGCAGCTGCGAGAGACGGAGATTAGCCTCTACACGCTTGAGGACACTCCCATCTTCTCGTGCGTGCGTCTGCCAGCCGAAGAGATGCTGAACCGCCTGGGATAGCGCACATGGCGACGACAACCAGCAAACCGCGAGCTCTGCGAGCGACGGATGCGGCCCGTGTGACGGAGATTCTGAATCGGCTGCGCGCGATGTACCCGGACGCGGTGTGTGCGCTGCATCATCGGAACGCGTGGGAGTTGACCATTGCAACCATTCTTTCCGCACAGTGCACGGATGCGCGGGTGAACCTGGTGACGCCGGAGCTGTTTCGTCTTTTCCCAACGCCAAGGGCCATGGCGGAGGCTTCCTTGCCGGCGCTTGAAGAGGTCATTCGAACGACGGGGTTTTTCCGGGCAAAAGCAAAGTCAATCCAAGGCGCGGCCCGAGTGGTTGCCGAGCAGTTTGGCGGAACGGTCCCGCAGACAATGGACGAGCTATTAACGCTGCCCGGGGTAGCGCGCAAGACTGCAAATGTGGTGCTGGGCAGCTGGTACGGCATCGCGGTGGGTGTGGTGGTCGACACGCATGTTCTGCGGATCTCGCTACGGCTGGAGCTGACGAAGGAGACAACGCCGGAGAAGGTGGAGCGTGATCTCCAACGGACTCTCCCGGAGGAGGAGTGGATCAACTACAGCCATCGGATCATCTTCCATGGGCGACAGGTCTGTGTGGCACGGAAGCCGCGATGTGTCGCTTGCGGACTCGAGACGATCTGCCGGTCGAAGGATAAGACCTGGAGTTCAGGTGAACGATGGATGCCGGGCGCTGCGATCAGCCCCCCAGATACACTGCTGATTGCCGCTGAGAGTCTTGCCGTCGAAGCCGCTCCCCTGCGGAAGCAGAGACTGCGCAAAACGAAGTGACGTCTCACTTCATAGTTGTGAAAGAGCCTGGCGAATCGCTGCTATAAGCGACGGGATGGTCGGAGCCTCTGCTTCGGTGTGAGGCGGCAGCTTCAGCTCTTGCAGGGTGGCGCTAGTTACCGGGCCGATGGAGATGCGGCACATGCGGGCTGGCATTGGCAGCCCCGTTGCCTGAAGCAGGTCTACGAAGTTCAGGGCCGTCGAGGAGCTGGTGAAGGTGATTGCGTCCGGCGCTTGCGACGAGACCTCTAAAATCTTCCGCAGCAAAACGACGGACTCTGCGGCGATGATGTTTCGGTAGGCGGGCACGACTGCTATCGAAGCTCCAGCGGCGGCCAGAGTTTCGGGAAGGTAATCGCGAGCACTTTCGGCGCGAATCAATGCGAGCTTTGCCGAATGCCCGGTGGCGAGAAGCTGCTTCACGGACGGCAAGAGCGTATCCGCCAAGGACTCAGCGACGGCACGTGGAGGCACAAGGATGGGATGGTCGCTCGGCAACGCGCCTGTAGCTCGCAAGGCGCGCTCTGTTGCTGGTCCAATGGCGGCGATGTGGGGCGGCCGAAGAGGTCGACCATAGACTTGTGCTCGTTGCAGAAAGGCCTGAACGGCATTAGCGCTCGTAAACAGAAGCCAATCGAACGCCTCCAGGCTCGAGACCACAGCGTCTAGTTCACGAAAAGAAGAGGGCGGCACGATCTCGATTGTGGGAATAATGATCGGGATCGCCCCGAACTCTTCCAGACCCGCGGCAAGTGAAGATGCCTGGGAGCGTGTTCGTGTAATAAGGATGCGACGGCCTCGAAGGATTTCCATCATCTGTCAGGACATTGTACGAACCGCATCGCCTCGAACCTCTTTCCCGGCTGGCCGCGACTAGACAATGCGGGTTATGGCAGAGTAGGAATCGAAGACGGAAATGAGTAGGAGGCGGTGTGCAGGAGAAGTTAGTCGTTGTGCTGTGCGGGTTACTGTTTGCGCCCTGGAGCGCGTTATCGCAGGGTAAAGGGATCGAAGGCAATTGGAGGACCCCAAGTGGATCGATTGTGAAGGTCTATGATTGCGGGGATAAAGTCTGCCTGAAGATCATGCAGATCGAGAAGAACGCACCGGGGAAGGTGGACGCGAACAACCCTGATGCGACACTCCGCTCGCGAACGCTCTGCGGGCTGCAGATTGGCAGCGGCTTCAAGCCGGAGGACAACCGGACCAAAGCAGAGAGCGGCTCTCTCTATGATCCGAAATCCGGTAAGACGTACACGGGCGCCTTAGCTGCGGATGGCGACTTGCTGAAGCTGAGAGGATATCTTGGGTTCAAGGTGTTCGGCCGCACGGAAGAGTGGAACCGCGTGAACGGGCAAGTTGATGTCTGTCGATGATCGCTGCGGCGGGATGCGCCTTCCCGCGTGACGTGACCTCAAGACGTCGCAAATCGTGCCAGGCCCTGCGCAACAGCGGTGAAGGGATCTCCAATGGTGACCTTCTCCGCAGAGAAGCGAGTGTCGAAGATCCGCCGCACTGAAGGCACGAAGCTGGTTCCACCAGTGAGGAAGACGCGATCAACGGTCGCAGCGTCGACACTGCTCTTCTTCAGCAAGGAGTCAACTGCGTGGGCAATTGAGGCAAGCTCTGGTGCGATCCAATGTTCAAAGTCGCTTCGCCGAACCATGGCACGCAGGTTCAACCCAGAATCACGAAACCGGAACTCGGCCTTTTCATCCGAGGAGAGGGTGACCTTGGTCTGCTGAACTGCTTGATGAAGGGAGTATCCGAGATCTTCGTCGATAAGCGTAATCAACGCGTCGATCTGGTGTGCAGTTTCCAGGTTGGCTGCTGCGCGCAGACGAGCCGTTGCAAGGATCTGCTCGACATTGCGAGTCCGAAGAAAGGAGAGGTAGTGCCAACGTTCGAGATTGGCGTAGATCCATGCGGGAACGGCTGGAAGCGGCTTCCCGAAAGATGCCAGTGTCGCGGCAGAGCCGAGAGCCGGCGCCACGAGATTTCGCACGAGTTTCGCATCGAGGGCATCTCCTGCAAGACCTACGCCTGATATGCCGAGAATGCGCTGATCAGCAGATAAGGCACGCGCTGAGGGGCCAACACGGATCAGGGTGAAGTCCGAGGTCCCCCCACCAAAGTCTCCAATGAGAACGAGTTCGTCCTGCGTGAGGGTCGCCTCATAGTTGTACGCGGCGGCTACAGGTTCGGCGACGAACTCGATCTCCTGAAAACCAGCCATACGGAGAGCGCCGGAGAGGCGCTCGATGGCAAACAGGTCATCCGTGTCGGTCTCCGAAGAGACAAAGCGTACGGGTCGGCCGACGACCGCGCGCGTGATGTCAGCCCCAAGAAAGGCCGAGGCCTCCGCGCGAAGATCGCCGAGGATTCGACTGATGAGGTCTTCCAGCGTGTACCGGCGACCAAACACCTCTGTGCCGTTGAGGTTGCGCACGGCAAGGTAGCTCTTGAGCGACTGAATGAGGCGGCCAGGGCGCTCGATCTGTGCCGCATGGCGATGAAGATAGCGATCAACAGCGGCCGGGCCGGTGAATGCCTCGGTTGCACTGCGGCCGTCGGCCTGGTGATGTTCCAAGTAGAGCAAAGACCGAAAGGATGGAGTGGCTCCGGCGAACTGGATGAGCTTGGTGCCTGTAGAAGAGGCGAGCGCGATGGAGCTGTTAGTCGTGCCGAAGTCGAGGCCGATGACAGGCGAAGGCATCTCTTCAGACTAGCTGAGCGGAAGGACTCTGGAGAGTCTTCCGCAGGCAATAGGAGGGAACAGTTCAGGAAATGCAGAGAGGCAGTCCGAAGACTGCCTCTCTGTTGTGTGCTGCTTTAGCGCCGGCTTACTTCTCGTGGAGCCGGGATGCGCCGACGAGCTCGGCAGCATCTGCGCCATGGAGGTACTCCGGGTGCTCATTTCCGCCGAGCGCCTCGACGATGTATGAGGCATATTGCGGATCTGCCTGCTTGAAGTGACTCAACTGCAGCTTCTGGATACGAAGCGGCGTTTGACCGAGAGATCCGGCAATTGCCTTGGCTGTGTTGCGTTTTTCAGTCTCGCCGAAGAGGCGCCAAAGATCGCCAGCCTGGGTGTAATCGTCGTTGTCCTCGCGATGATCGTAACGGCCGACCTTCTCGGACGTTGCGGTCGTCTGATAGGGTCGCTCGAGAAACTTTGAGTTCTCCTTGGGACCACCAAAGCTATTGGGCTCGTAGTTCGGCAGATCGCCGCCATTTGAGTCAAAACGCATCGATCCATCCCGGTTGTATGTTGCATAGGGGCACTTCGGTGCATTGACCGGAAGCAGATCGTAGTTCGTCCCAATGCGATAGCGATGCGCGTCTGGATAGGACAAGAGTCGACCCTGCAGCATCTTATCCGGCGAATAGCCCATACCAGGGACTACGTTCGACGGATTGAACGCAGCTTGCTCGACCTCGGCATGGTAGTTCGACGGCTTGCGATCCAAGGTGAGGACACCGACGTCGATAAGTGGGTAATCCGCGTGCGGCCACACCTTGGTGAGATCAAACGGGTTGTACTTGAAGTTGTCGATCTCCATCTCAGGCATTACCTGGATCTGGACACGCCAGGATGGGAAGTCTTCCTTCTCAATAGCGTGAAGAAGATCGCGCTGGGAGTAGTCAGGATCTGTTCCAGCGAGGGTGTCCGCATCCGCCACGGAGAGGTTTTTGATGCCCTGGTTCGTCTTGAAGTGCCACTTGCAGTAGAAGAGCTCGTCCTTATCGTTGATGAGCGAGAAGGTGTGAGAGCTGTAGCCGTGCATGTGACGGTAGCCATCAGGGATACCGCGGTCTGAAAACAGAATGGTGACCTGATGCAGCGACTCAGGCGAGAGCGACCAGAAGTCCCACATCATCGTTGCGGATTTCAGATTCGATCCAGGCTCCCGCTTCTGGGTGTGGATGAAGTCCCCGAACTTGATCGGGTCGCGGATGAAGAAGATCGGCGTGTTGTTGCCGACCATGTCCCAGTTCCCTTCCTCGGTATAGAACTTGACTGCGAAGCCACGGGGATCACGCGCGGTATCAGCCGAGCCTTTCTCGCCGCCCACGGTGGAGAAGCGGGCAAAGGTGGGGCAGGTGTTACCGATACTGGAAAAGAGTGCGGCCTTGGTGTACCTGGTGATGTCGTGGGTCACAACGAAGTTGCCATGTGCGCCAGAACCCTTCGCGTGGACGACACGCTCCGGGATGCGTTCCCGATTGAACTGCGTCATCTTTTCCAGAAGCTGGAAGTCGTCTAATGTGATGGGCCCACGGCGGCCTGCGGTCACGGAGTTCTGGTTATCGCCGATCGGGCGACCCTGATTTGTGGTCAGCTGAGCGTTAGTGTGTTGCGCGCCAGCATCCGTTTGGTATGGTCCCTTGGACCCTTCACCGAGCGGGGATTGGCTCCCGATCCGGGTGCTTCCACCCTGGTTTGAGTGCGTACCGTTCGTTCCGTTCTGATCTGCCATTAAGAGCTCCTGTTCTTCAATTATAGGACTGCTCCTGACGGATGGTGTTAATGCAGACCTGGGAATGTACATTGTGCGACGGGCATCGACGCCGGCGTGCTCTGGGGGCGGAAGATCTCAGGAAGCAGGACTCCATTGCGACTTAGCTGCGGCGAAGAGGGGGGTTCCCCTGCGGATATAAATCCGGTATCCGGGCGCACGGGAATCGATGTCCTCTGAACCGGAAGTGGGACCTCCCGGCGGGAAGCTGCGAGAGCGTACCTGCTGATAGTTCGCGGTCAGGTACTGCTGGAATTCAGGCCAAGTTCCGAGCTTGCGGAAGCTGACGTCATAGGGATACCACTCATTGCTGAGTACGAAGATAGAGGGTGGATGGGCTATGGTGAGATCCCAAAAGCGGCGCCGATAGTAGTCCGATGCGACGCTCTCTTGCGGGGAAAAAAGCAGCAAGTCTCCGGTGAATCCGTTGTTCTGCAAAAGATTGAGGTGGTAGAGCGCGCTGAAGCAGCCATAGGTGAGATCAAGGCATTCCACCTGCTGCTGGAGGTCAGTGACCGTGCCGAGAGAACGTAGATCGCTCGTCAACGTCACCGCGAAGGGCATGGTGCTGATGGGCGGTGAGGAGCGCAGCTGCAGGACGTAGTGCGGAATGCTGAGTAGGAGCGTGCTCAGCAACCCGGCAGCACCAAGTGCAAGGGGCCAGCCGCGGCGCTGCAGCGCAGGGAAGAATTCCATACCGAGAAGGAGGAGCAGGAAGGCCACAAAGGGGTAGCGGTGATAGATGGAACCCTTTCGCTGTGCGAGAAACGAGACGGCTCCGAAGGCTACGCCAAGAAAGACAAGCCAACGCTCGGCATTCCAGGATCGCTGAAGAAGCGCGAGTCCCACGCCGACAGCGGCGCTGAGCAGAAGGTTTCGCGGCATCATGCTTCGCAGCAGTTCGCCAAGACCGCGATTACTCATCGAAACGTAAGACGGCATGACGGTGCGGACGATGTAGAGCAGCGGTCCCAACGCGTGATTGCGAAGAAGGAAGGCGAGTACGATCGTACCCGCGAGTCCCATGCCCGCCAAGCCCCAAAGCAGGTAAGGGAGCGCGGAGCGATGCCTTCGCCGTGCTAGGACTGCCGCGGCACAGAGGAGGACGACACCAAAAGGAGCCGACGTCGGCTTGATCGAGCCAGCCATGCCCGTCATTAGGCCGAAGAGCAGCATCAGTGAAGGCAGATTGCGGCGAAGCGATGTGAAAAGCAGAGCAAGCGCCACCACGAGAAGCGCTGTCAGGATCTCCTCACGCTCCACGGGAAAGTCTGGCCCTTCGCTGCCATGGAGCAACGCGAACATGCCGCCACCATAAAGACCTGCAAGCCAGCCGTAGGGTCTCGCGATGACGATCATCCCGAGCGTGATCGCCGCAAGCAGACAGAGATCACAGACACGCCAGGCAAGATCGCTCCGGCCAAACAGAGCCATGCCCGCGCGTTCCATGATGTAGGCCCCCGGAAGATTGTTGTCGGTGATCTCCTGATAGGGCTTTAACCCGTGATCCATGAGGAAGACGACGTAATGCATGATGGAGGTGTCACGCAGAATGGGCCAGTGCCAGGAGAAGTAAACGTAATAAGCAAGTGCCGCAAGCAGAACAGCGAAGAAGGTCACGCAAAGCGAGCTGACGAGACGATCGGTGGAACGGACGACAGCAGACTGCATGTGAGCAATTCCTCCGGCCGGTGAGACCCAGTGTACGGGTGATCAGGAACTGGGCCAAGGCGAACGTACCACTCGGGACAGGTCTGTCATGGGCTGCGCGGCGCGGCAGACCGAAGTCTCTTTGGGTGAGGCGCTGAAAGCCTTGCAGCCCATTCTCTGCGAAGGATCAGACTTCGGGGAACGGCCGTCGCAGAGTGTAAGGGGTTGAACTATGGTGGTGAACAGATCGAGAGGTGGGTATGACGTTGGATGATGACATCACGATTCTGAGGACACAGGAGCTCGCGTTGCAGTTCGCCGCATTCAGCGCGGACACTGCTTGGCACCTGGGGAGCCGCATGCGGGACCTTGCGTTGCAGACGCCAAAGCCGGTTGCGATTGGGATCTGGCTCGCCGGTCAGACGCTGCTCTATACCGGAACGAATGGCATTACCGCGAGCAATGAGGATTGGCTGCGGCGTAAGCGAAATACGGTATTGCGCTTCGGAAGGAGCTCCATGCTGGTGGGATCGGAACTACAGAAAAGCGGCAGCACGCTCGAGGCCAAGCAAGGGCTCACGCTTGCCGACTACGCGGCGCATGGCGGCGGGTTTCCCATAACATTGCGCGGAACAGGATGCCTTGGAGCGATCGTGGTGAGCGGTCTGACACAGCGAGAAGATCACTCCCTCGTCATCAAGGCGGTCAGCGAAGCGCTCAGCGTCGATGTCGCGCAGCTGCCTTAGGGATCATCAGCGATGCAGTCCTTTACTCTTCGGCTGTGATCAGGAGCGGGTCAGGGAGCAGCTCCAGAGCTCCACGCTGAATCAGCAGCGTCGCTGCGCGTTCCCCCAGCGTCTCAGGCGGAAGCGATGCGATGCTTTCAACCTGCTCCGTGAGCATGGTCTCGCCGTCGGGTGAGACCACCTGCGCCAGCAAGGTTGCTGTTGCGCCATTCACTGTGCATAAGGCACCAATGGGCAGCATGCAGCCGCCACCTAGGCCATTGAGGGCGGCTCGCTCAGCTGTGACGGCGTACCGTGTCGCCGCGTGGTCAAGCGCAGCTACGATCCGGAAGATCATGGGATCACGCTCGCGATCGTCGGTATCAAGTGGATAGCGTGGGGAGCGCGTCTCGAGTGCAAGGGCACCCTGGCCGGGAGCGGGGCACAGCTCGTCCGGTTCAAAACGCTGGTGAACATTCTCCGTGCGACCCAGGCGATCCAGCCCTGCGGCGGCAAGAACGAGTGCGTCACACTCACCCTCCTCCAGTTTGCGAAGGCGAGTGTCGATATTGCCGCGGATCGGAATAAACGTAAGATCGGGCCTGAGCGCGAGCAGCTGTGCCTGCCTGCGAGGACTTGTGGTTCCAACACGCGAGCCACCAGGAAGAGTGTGCAAACCCCAGTAAGGTTCGCAGACAAAGACATCTCGCGGATCGGCGCGCTCCGGGATCGCAGCCAGGGTGAAGCGTTCATCCAGAGTTGTTGGAAGGTCCTTCAAGGAGTGAACTGCAAGGTCGATCTGCCCCGCTGCCAGAGCCTCTTCAATCTCCTTGATGAAGATGCCCTTGGCGTCCAGTGAGATGCCGTCGGTCTCTGGTGCAGGGACAAAACCGGGCTGCTGCATACGGTCCCCGGTCGTTCGGATGACCTGCACCTCAACCGTGTGACCGTGTGCCCGAAGACGGTCTGCAATGTGATTTGTCTGCCAGAGTGCCAGCTGCGATCCGCGGGTCCCAATACGTAACGTCGTCATAGGCTTCTAAGAATACGGTAGCCGATCCGTGTCCGGTGCTGGGCGGACAGGCGCGGAAGCAAAGCTCCCCTTCAGAACAGCCCATGACTACTCTGATTCATTTGCGTCCGTATCTGGGTCTGCGTTTCTACGGGCGCGACGCATCTCTCGAGTCGATCCGCGCCCCGCTGGCTCAACATAGAAGGATCGCAGTTGTCGCAGCAAAGCTGAATCTCCGTCGCTTGCTGCGGAACGAATCGCAGTCATGGGCGCGTGGAGCAACTTCGCGGTGATCGAGCGTGTCATCGCCTCGATTGCCTCCTGCTGTGCAGGCGTCAGGCTACCGAGTTTCACGAGAGAACGTGCGACTTCTGCTTGCCGCAGCTCCTCAGCATGGTGCTGAAGCGCTCGAATCGTGGGTACTGCATCGAGCTCACTAAGGCGTGCCTGATAGCGTTCAACCTCACGACTGACAATGGCCTCGGCGGCTGCCGCTTCTTTCGACCGACTTGCCAGGTTAGAGGCCGCGACCTGCTGGAGATCGTCGATGTCGTACACGAAACATCCATCCACCTTGTTCAGATCGGGGTCGACATCACGAGGTACAGCGATGTCGATGAAGAACATCGGCCGGTTTCGTCGGCGTTCAAGAAACTCCCTCCCATGAGCAGGTGTGAAGAGCTTGTTCACGCCTCCCGCCCCAGTCGACGTGATCACGATGTCGGCACGATGCGCCTGGCTCGCCAGGCTGTCGAACGGGATAATCTGCGTGGGAATGCGTGTGTCGAGATTTTCGGCGAGCTGCCGTGCACGAGACTCCGTCCGATTTGCAATCAGGACCGTGGACGCTCCCTGCTGAATAAGGTGCCGGGCGGCGAGTTCAGACATCTTGCCCGCGCCAACGATCAGAACCTGCTTGCCATGAAGTGTCCCGAAGATCTTGCGCGCAAGATCCACGGCGACTGAAGCGACGGAGACTGACGATGACCCAATCTGTGTTTCTGTGCGCACCTTCTTTGCAACAGAGAACGCCCGTTGCAAAAGCGGATCGAGAGTCTCGGCAATTGCTCCAACCTCACGCGCGATCGTCCAGGACTCCTTGACCTGCCCGAGAATCTGAGCTTCTCCAACGACTAAGGAGTCCAAAGAACTCGCTACGCGGAAGAGATGGCGGACAGCTTCACGTTCGCGAAACTCGTAAAGGTGCGGAGCCAGGGTCTTAGGCGCAACAGCGAAGAAGTCCCGCAGAAAGTGCTGTAACTGCTGTCCAACGGCTCCGGTCATACCTGGATCGCCGGAAGCGTCTACCAACTCCATGCTGGTAAGCAGCTCGACCCGATTGCAAGTGGAAACGATCATGGCTTCATGCACACCGGGTTGATGAGCAAGCGCCTTTGTCGCTTCTGCGAGGCGAGGCCCCGGGATAGCAAGTCGCTCGCGCACCTCCAGAGGCGCCGTGTTGTGGTTGACGCCTAGCAACACCAGATTGAGTGTTCTGCCGCCTGCAGGAAGGCTCATGGAGCTGTGAACCTATGGACAACTGAGAGCTGGTTCGCAGCCCAAACGGCAAGAACGACCATGAAGACAAAGGATGAGAGATAAACGGCGCGCCGACCACGAAGGCCAGAATGACGGCGGATGAAGATCATCCCCACATAGGCTACCCAGAGCGCGAAGGACAACAAGACCTTTGGATCCAGAAAAAAGGTCGGCCCAACCGTCTGCTCCGCCAGAGCGGACCCGATCAGAAGTCCCGCCGTCATACACGGAAGGCCAAAGAGAAGCGCCTTCAGAGCAATCTGGTCTGTCGTCTCCAATGGCGGCAGAGCTCGGAGCGCCGGCTGCTTCTGCTTCAGCCGCCGCTCCTGCAGAAGATAGAGGACGGAGGTGAGAAGCGATACAAGCAAAGCCGCGTAGGCTGCGAGCAGCAGAATGATATGAAGCAGAATCCAACCTGAGTTAGCAAGTGGAAGGGTCTCCGCACCGGGCCGGAACGCCGGCACAAGTGTAAGCAGGACGGCGATCGGCAGCAGGAACACTCCTGGTGCAACCGTGCGATACCGGAGAAAGCACACCAGGAAAGCGGCGACAAGCAAAAGAGCGAGAAGCGACTGCGTTTCGTGACGGTCGACCGGCAACGTATGGTGCGCAGCGTTCAACGTCTCAGCCAGAGAGACGAAATGAAAGAGTAGACCTATCAAGGCTGAAGGAACAGCGATGTGACTCCACCGGGGCCTGTCGTACAGCGCCGCGGGCAACACGGCCAGCGCAGCCACCGTGTAAAGAAAGACCCCGATTCTGAGCCACATAAGAGCCATAAATGCTGACCGCAAGATCAGTATATTTGGTCTCTTACCGGCAATTCCTGTTTACTTCATGAGCCAATCTTCAATGCGGCGTTCGCAGTACGCCCTAGAAACAAAGATCGGCTTATCGAGAATGTGCACGGTTAAGGTGTCGTTGGCGTGCGTGTAGGCCGCTGTGATGCCGTCCCGCGAGATCTTGCCGACGCGACCAGACAGGCTGATCCCCTGAGTCAACTTAAGCTCAGCTGCCTTGGCGAAGAACTTCTCATCCGTCATCGCCACCAGAAGCATCGTTACCCTGCCTAACCAACTGTTAGATGGCCGTCCGGGCCCAGAGGTTTGAGGGAGAGTGTCGTATCCTAAACCCCTCTGGTCATGCAGATCACTACCGAAGATGGAACCGCGATTGCGCCCGGGCTTGAAGCGCCGCTCACCCCTGCGATGCGCCAGTACCGGGCTGCAAAGCAGGAGTACCCGGACGCGCTTCTCTTTTTCCGGATGGGCGATTTCTACGAACTCTTCTTCGAAGATGCTGTTGTTGCGTCTCGCGAGCTGCAACTTACGCTAACTGCTCGTGATAAAGCGCGTTCCGTGCCCATGTGTGGTGTTCCCTACCACGCCGTCCAGGGATATCTTCAGCGCCTCCTGCGCAGGGGATTTAGCGTCGCGATCTGCGAGCAGATGGAAGATCCCAAACTCGCGAAAGGCGTGGTGAGGCGGGAGGTGACGCGGATTCTGACACCGGGAACCGCTCTTGATCCGGCGTTGGACTCCGGCAAGAGCTGCTGGTTGGCTGCGATCTCGGTAGCGTCTGTCCGCGATGGGATTTGCGTTGGCGTGGCCATGATCGATCTTTCCACAGGCGAGTTTCGAGCCACCGAGTTTTCAGGTCAGCATGCGTGGGCCAATGCGGTCGACGAGTTAGGACGCTTGCAGCCCGTCGAGCTGCTCTTTAGTGACACTCTCTTTGAGGCCGAAAGCCGCCGCACCCTCTCGTCGCAACTAAAGCTGGGCGTCGACAATCGGTCATCGACCGACGGACGGTTCCAGGGACTAGATGGAATTCGAACCAAGACTGCGCTCGAGAGCTGGGTTTTTCATATCGACCACGCAGGTTCGTTGCTGCGGACACATTTCCGCCTCCATTCACTTGACGGTATGGGATTTGCCGGACGGGACTCCGCGATCACAGCGGCAGGTGTTGTCTTGGAGTACCTCAAACGGACCAAACAGGGCGCGCTTGAGCACCTCGATAGCTTGCGGTATTACGAGCGATCAAGCTGTCTGGAGCTGGATGCTGTCACGGTGCGTAATCTCGAGCTGGTGGACCCCCTCTTCAACGGGGAAGATGGGCATACGACCCTGCTCTGGGCGATGGATGCCTGCCTGACTCCCATGGGCAAGCGCCTTCTTCGCGCCACACTGCTGCGACCAGGGAACAGCGCAGAGGCTCTGAGACTTCGGTACGACGCCACTGAGGAAGCAGTTGGTGATCTGCGGAAACGCTCTGAGCTGCGCGGCGCGCTGGAGGGTCTCCTTGATCTTGAGCGGCTGCTCGGTCGCGTGGCCTTGGATTCAGCGGGCCCACGAGATCTTGTAGGTCTTGCACGCAGTCTGGCCCGCATTCCTGCAGTAGTTCATGCGCTTGCTGGCTTCAGCTCGGCATTATGGCAAACTCTGCAGCTCGACTTTGACACGTTGAGTGATGTGGAAACATGCATCTCTCAGACGCTGACTGAGGAGCCTCCCCTGTCCATCAGCGACGCCGGGGTCATTCGGACAGGTGTTTCTGCTGAGCTGGACGAGTTGCGGGAGCTCGGGCAGAACGGACGGCAGGCCGTGGCCGCTATCGAAGAGCGCGAGCGAGCGCGTACAGGCATCAGCAGCCTCAAGGTCCGCTTCAACCAGGTGTTTGGGTACTACCTGGAAGTCACACGAACAAATGCCCATGCAGTTCCTGCGGACTATGAGCGCAAGCAGACCCTGGTCAATGCCGAACGGTTCACGACGCCGGAGTTGAAGGATCTGGAGAGCAAAATCCTGAATGCGCAGGAGCGCTGCTGTGAGATCGAAGGGCGGCTGTTTGCGGAGCTGCGGGCGACAGTGCTAGCTGCTGCCGGACGTCTGCGGTCGACCGCACGACGAGTTGCAGAGATTGATTTGATAGGGACTTACGCTGAACAGGCGGCTAGGTTTGGGTGGATTCGGCCGGAGGTGGATGAGTCGGGGGTGATCGAGATTGTGCATGGACGGCATCCGGTGGTGGAACGGCGGATGGAGGTGTCCGGCATGGGCCGCTTTGTCCCTAACTCGTTGTATTTAGAGGCAGATAGCGGCACAGAGCGAGGACCTCTGATTGGGCTGATTACCGGGCCGAATATGGGGGGGAAGAGCACGTATCTGCGTATGACGGCGCTTTTGGCGATCATGGCGCAGGCGGGCAGTTTTGTGCCGGCGGAGCGCTTCCGGCTGGGGCTTATCGACCGTGTTTTCACCAGGATAGGGGCCAGCGACAACGTGGCGCGCGGGCGCTCGACGTTCATGGTCGAGATGACGGAAACGGCGGCGATTCTGAACTCGGCGACAGATAAGTCGTTGATTCTGCTGGACGAGATGGGACGGGGGACGGCGACGTATGACGGTCTCTCGCTGGCATGGTCGGCAGTGGAACATCTGCACAATTCCGTCCAGGCAAGGACACTTTTTGCCACGCATTATCACGAGTTAACGCTGCTTTCGTCGAGTTTGGCGAAGGTTAAAAACCTGCGGGTGACGGTTAAGGAAGTCGGGGGCGGGATCGTGTTTCTGCATACCGTGGAGGCTGGCGCGGCGAGCAAGAGTTACGGCATCGAAGTGGCTCGGCTGGCGGGGCTGCCGGCCAAGGTGATCGAGCGGGCGCGGGAGGTGTTACGGGCGCACGAGCGAGCCGAGGCAGAGGGGATGCGGGATGCCGGAGCCCGCGGGGTAGCCGAGGCAGCACCCGCCATGCAGATGACGATGTTCACGCCGCTCTCGCAGACGATTGTGGACCGGATTGGCGCAGTTGACCTGGACGAGATGACGCCGCGTGAGGCCATGAACCTGCTGGCCGAGCTGCAACAGGAGTTGCGGGCGTGAGCGCGCGAGAGACTGGTGAGCCCACAAGCTCTCCGGGCGAGCCCACGCGCTTGCCCGGAGAGAGCATGGTGGTGGCCGGGGTGATGAGCGGAACGTCAGCGGATGGGGTGGACGTCGCGGTTTGCCGGATCGGGCCGGGGGACGCGGAGACACCGACGGTCGAGGTGCTGGGCCATCGGGCGCTCCCCTACCCCGGCGAGGTCCGTGAGGCGGTGCTCCGGGCGATGGCGGCGGAGTCGATGAGCGTAGCGGAGCTGAGCCGGTTGAACTGGCGGTTGGGCGCAATCTACGCAGAGGCCGTGGTGCAGACCTGCACGGAGCTTGGGCTTTTGCCGGAGCTGGTGGGGTGTCACGGGCAGACGATCTACCACCAGGGGGTGGCGGAGAGCTACCTGGGCGAGCCCGTGCGAGCGACCTGGCAGACCGGCGAAGCAGCCGTGCTGGCGGAGCGGCTGCATTGCTCGGTGGTGAGCGACTTTCGTCCGGCCGATCTGGCTGCGGGCGGGCAGGGCGCGCCCCTGGTGCCGATGCTGGACTGGGTGATGTTTCGCTCGGGCACGGTGGCCCGGGTGCTGGCGAATCTTGGCGGCATCGGCAACGTGACAGCGATGCCGGCCGCGAGCGGGATCCGGGACGTGCTGGCGTTCGACACCGGGCCGGGCAACATGGTGATCGATGGCTGCATGCGACGGCTGTACGGGCGCGAGTTTGACGAGGGTGGCGCGATAGCGCTGGGCGGAACGATCTTCGCGGACGTGATCGAACAGGAGCTGCTGGCGCCCTACTTCGGGGCGGCACCCCCGAAGAGCTGCGGTCGAGAGGAGTTCGGGGCGGCGTTCTGCGACAGCTTTATCGAACGGTGCAGAGCGGCCGGAGCGGCCGATGCAGACGTGGTGGCGACAGCTACGGCGCTGACCGTGCGGTCGATGGTGGGGGCGTATGAGAGCTTTGTGGCGGAGCGCCTGCGTGGGGCTTCTGCGGTGGAGTGTGTGATGGCCGGAGGCGGAACGAAGAACGCCGCGCTGATGACGATGCTGACGACGGCCTTCGACGCCCGGCGGGTCACGGTTCGGCGCATGGAGGAGCTTGGGGTCGCGGCCGAGGCGAAAGAGGCGGTGGCATTTGCGCTGCTGGCATGGCTGACGTGGTGGGGGTTGCCGGGAAATGTCGTGGGGGCGACCGGAGCAAAGCGGCCGGTGGTGCTCGGGAAGGTGAGTTTTGGATGGTGATGGTCCAAGCTCCAGGCGGGCGGCCAGGGTTTGGAGGTTTCGGGAGAACGCTCGCTTCCGGAACGGGCCTCGTTCTCCTGCTCTGTGCGGCCTTCGCCTTCCGCGTTGCGATCGGCGACCTTTGGTGGGGCATGACTCATCACTGGCGGATCTCCTGCTTCGGCGCCATGGTGGAGCTCCCGGCGGGCTGGAGGAAGGTGGATAGACCGGATCAGAAGCAAAGGGTGGATCTGCGGAACGCGATCGCCGAAGTGTTGTCACGGCGAGCCCCGGATGAGATCAGTCTCTGGCAGTCGCCGACCGCCTTCGATCCTGTCGAGGAAGCGCAGCGATGGGAGCGGCTGGAGACGCGGCTGATGGTTCCGGGAGATCGGCTCGAGCCGACGCGGAGGGACGCGTTTCTGCTTGCTCATGCCCGGTGCTCCGATGTGAAGCGCTCGGCGGACAGCCGCATCAGCTTCGCCTGCTTTGATCGTGCCGGGCGATGGGTCGCGGTTTTTGCTGGGCGGGAGCAAGGAACGAAGGACTTCGTCACGATCCTCCAGAGTGTGCTGCCGATGTCCACGGGGATTCCGTGAGCTGGCGGTGGGGTATTGCCCTGCTGCTCACAGCGGCGGCACTGAGCGGATGCAAGACAAAGCCGATAGAGCCGGGGTCGGCGGTGATGGTGATCGAGACGAGTCCAAACAACCTGGATCTGCGGGTGGGGACGGATGCGCAGTCCGAGCGTGTGGGCGGGCTGCTGTTTGACGCGCTGGCGAAGAAGGATGCGCATTTTGAGTTGCAGCCGTGGCTGGCGGAACGGTGGGAGCAGCCGGACGCGCGCACGTGGGTGTTTCATCTGCGGGACGGGGTGCGGTTTACGGACGGGCGGCCACTCGAGGCGGAGGATGTAGCGTGGACGATCCGGTCCATGACAGACGGGACGCTGGTGACGGCGAAAGGTGGAGCGTTCGCGGCAGTGGAACGGGTGGACGTGCCAGACCGGCTTTCGGTTGTGGTGCGGTTGAAGCGACCGGATGCCGGGCTGTTGTTCAACATGAGCGATGGTCTGTTCGGTGTGGTGCCGCGAGGAGCCGGGCGGGAGTTTGGGCTCCATCCGGTGGGCTCCGGGCCGTTCCGGTTTGTGAGTGCGGTGCAGGACAAGGAGGTGGTGGTGGAGCGGAACCATGAGTACTGGGCGGATCGGATCTCCGGCCCGGCTGCCTCGCTCTCGGGAGCGCTTCCGCCGAACGACGGAGCTGCGAGAAAAGAAGTCCGCGGCCACCTGGTGGAGCACCTGCGATTCGCGGTGGTGCCGGACGCGATTACAACAGCGCTTGAATTGAAGAAGGGGTCAGCGGACGCGGAGAGCAACGTGATCACGCTGGACATGGTGCATGCGCTGCGCGATGCGCCGGGGCTGGTGACGGAGACAGGGCCGAGCTCGGTCGCGATCTACATGACGTTCAACGTGACGGATCCGCTGCTGCAGGACAAGCGGGTGCGGCAGGCGGTTGCGTGCGCGCTGGACCGGCAGGCCATCATCGATGCGCTGTGGCGGGGCAAAGCGCGTTTGGCGAACAGCCTGCTGCCGCCGGGTCACTGGGCCCGGGCAGCGGATGCGGAGATGGCCAGCTACCCGCACGATGTGGCGCGGGCAGAGGCGCTGCTGGAGGCGGCGGGCTTGAAGGCGGGACGGAACGGCGTGCGGCTGCGGCTGACGATCAAGACGAGTACGGATGAGACGACGCGGCTGATGGCGACGGTGATGCAGGCGCAGCTGCGCGCGGCAGGGATCGACCTGCAGATCCGGTCAGCCGAGTTTGGGACGTTCTACGCGGATGTGACCAAGGGAGCGTTTCAGATCTATGCGCTGCGCTGGATCGGGGTGAATGAGGATCCGGATATCTTCCGCTATGCCTTTCAGACGGCGATGATGCCGCCGAAGGGTGGCAACCGCGGACACTTCGCGAACGCGCGGGTGGATGCGCTGCTGGCGGAGGCGGGTTCCGCAACGAAGCGGGAGGAGCGACGGCGGGATTACGTTGCGGTGCAGCAGATCCTAGCTGACGAGCTGCCGGTGCTGCCGCTGTGGTATCCGGATAACGAGGTGGTGCACGCGGCGCGAATGAGCGATGTACGGCCGGGGGTAAGCGGAGATTTTGGGTGGTTGCGAGAGGCGCGAGTCGAGTAGGGAGGGCCGCCTTCGAAGCAACGTCTGCACTGTGCCGGACTGACCCTGCGGGGGGGGGGTGTGAGCTGGCGGAAGCGCAGATCTCACGGGGCAGTCGTGCCACCCTTGCCTAAGGACCAGTCTCTCGCACGGTCAAAGGACTCGCGATCAAACCAGACGCTGCGTGACCAGTTGTCGCCGATTGCGGCAAATTGCTGGTGTGCCACGATCGCGTCGCCGTACCGCCAGGCCATGAAGGCCAGTTCGTTGCGATTGCGACGCGTCGCGCCGTACTGTGTGACGAGTGCCGCGTACCCGCGCTGGATTCTCTGCCAATCGAACTGCTTCGGGCTCACGTCGTTACTTCCGCGCCGGATCATGTAGGTGGCCATCTGGAAGTAGAGCAGGTCGCCCTGATCGCTGCCCAGCTTGTCGGCACTCTCGCCCATGAAGCGGGCGGCGTCTCCGTCTTTGCCATACCACTTGGGCAAGAGGTAGTTTGCGCGGGCACCGTAGACGTAGAAGTACCCGGGCTCAAACTGAACAGCTCGCTCAAACAGATCGCGGGCCTGCTCGGGCGAGGCTCCCTGTGCGAGTTGGACTGCCTGCGACTCCAGGTACCATTGCGGGCACATGGTCTTGAGGTTCTGCGCGGAGGCAAGAACCTCTGCGGCGCGCTGGGTGCGCTCATGAAAGAGGCGCGACGCTTCAGGCGTCACTTTGCTTGCGTAGTCATGACCGCGCGCAACCCACGCCCAACGGGTGTAGGAGGTCGCCAGGGCGACTCGAGCAGTGATGGATTCAGGCCGCGCCTTCACCCAGGCTTCCAGATGTTGGAGATGCTCTTCTGATCCCTGGTCTTTGCCCAAGGGGCGATCCAGCTCACTGTAGAAGACATGCAGCTTCCAATCTCCGCCAGCAAGCCGGGACTTCTCCCGGCGATCAAGGTCGGCGATGCGATCGAGCTCGTCGTAGTCGCCTGCCAGCAGCGCTTCTTCGACCTTGCTGAGGTGGGAGGTGCTTTCGAGAGAGAGCTCAGGGTCCCCCGCCGATTTCGCGTCGGCCGGGGCTGCAGTGGATTGGGCTGCGAGCGGAAGAGAAAGAACGCTGAGAAGGAAAACGACGGCGAAGCATGGTGCGCGTTGCGGGACAAGGGAAAGCATACGGCTGCTCCTGGGGCTCGTTGCTGCTGGACAGGATTCGGTGCTGCCAAGAGGCTCTGGCTTGCTCGCCGAGCGAGCTCCGGGCGGTCTCAGCGCGAAGGCGCTCCAAAGCGAAAGAGCGGCGGCTCCACCATGACGATGTCCGGGATGGCGTCTGCGGACGTCCCCGGAATGTCCTCAAGAGGCAGACTGGCAAGTTGATCGAGCACCGAGAGGACGGCTTCAACGCAGTCAGGGTCCAGGCGGTGCGGGACCTCCTGCGAAAGCTGCCGCTGGATCTCAGCAGGTGTGAGGTCCTGTCGGTACGAGCGGCTTTCCATAAGCGCGTTGAAGACGTCCGCGACGGTCAGGATGCGTGACTCGATTGAGAGCTGCTGGCCGGTGAGGTGAAAGGGATAGCCGGTGGCGTCGAGCTTCTCGTGATGCTGTCCGGCGAGGACGGCTATCTCGCTGAAGGCACGGACGCGAGAGAGAATCTGCTGGCTGAGAACCGGATGGTGATGCATTGCTTTCCATTCTTCGGTGGTAAGCGGCCCCTGCTTATCGAGGATGGTGTTGGGGACGCCGAGCATCCCGATATCGTGGAGCAGGGCGGCGCGGCGGACGACGTCGACGCGATCCGGCGCGAGACCCATGGCGTTGCTGATGAGTACGGCTGCCTCGGTGGTGCCGACTGAATGGCGATACGTGAACGGGCTCTTGGCGTCGACGACATCGGCAAAGCCACTGCAGACCAGGTCGATGTCGCGGGCAGCAAGAGCGGTGGAGCTGCCGGGGTCGAGCGCGAGCACGGCAGGTTGCAGCGCTTCGGGATCGCTGCCGGGAAGGCACTGGGCCCAGAGATCTCCTTGCTGGTGCAGACTCTCGGCCGCACGTACCAGGTCCGGGTCATACCAAGTTCCGGATCGCTCGGCGAGGATGTTCATCGCTTTCGCCGGGCCGAACTCGCTGCAGAAGAGATCAAGGTGCTGGGCGACGGCACAGACGCGCGCCAGCAGCGGAATGTCCAGGTCAACCAGGTGATCGGGCAGACCGTGGCCGTTCCAGTGCTCGTCCAGCGAGTAGACCGCGGCGCAGGTCTCGACGCCCATTCCCAGCTTGTGAAGGATGACGGCTCCGCGTTCGCACCGCGCCTCGATCACCTCGGCGGTCAGATCTCCTGGGCTGCTGATCATGCGATACATCTGCCGGACGCGGTCCCAAACGCCCGCCGTGGGCGCGATGTTCTGCCACACGAAGGTGAGCGCCTCGCGATTAGGCTTGCCAAGCATCTCCCGGTCGATAAATTTGAAGTGCTGCTTGACCACCTGATCGTCCGCGGCGAACGCGTCAGCCATCCGCGCGGAGTTGCTGCTGCAACCGATGTCTTTGAGCAGAAGCGCGTAGTAGAGATCGGCGAGTGCCTGCTCGGATAGTCCGATCTGCCTGCCCAGGCGCATGCCAAGAAGGCAGGCACGGAGCGAGTGACCGGGACGGGCGCCCTCTGTGCTATCCAGGGCGAAGGATAAGGCAGACAGGATCTCGGCCAGCGTGATGGGCTGACCAGCGGCGGAGTGAGGCGCGACGTTGGGAGAAGGGATCGACATGTACAGCAGAGTTCCTGCTCATCAGACGGAGAAGGCGTACCTCCGCGATGGCCCCTTGCGTTCGGGCCGGCGTATCTCACTATCTCTGTTTCGGGAGTGAAGTGCAACCATGCACTTTACGACGAACTCACTTCCATATTCATGTGCTGGTACGACGCTTCTCCGTTGAGAACGTGGTGTACGGCTTGGGAGGCCGTCTCCTGGCGCAGCGGGTCAAAACGCGTTCTCTGGGCGAGAGTCGGTCCTTCCGACGCGCCTGGCAGGAGCCTGGGTGGGAACCTCCGCGGAGTTCGTCCTGTACGCCCGGAGGGTGCGAAGGAGACAAGGTCCTTCCCTGCTGGTAACTGGTAGCATGCCTCCATCACCATGATCTTTTCAGACCTTCGATCCCTTGCTTTCGCGTCGGTGTGCGCTGCGCTCCCGTTTGGCTCCGCGGCGCTCTCCGCACAACAGAAACCGGCGATCACGGACGCAGATTACACCCGCGCGGCGCACCAGTTGCTGCCGTACACCGCCCCGCTGGTCGATCACATGGTGCGCTCGGCGCACTGGAGCGACGGCACGCACTTCTGGTATATCGACAGCGACCACGACGTCCAGACTGTGATTCTTGGTGACGCTGCCGCGGGGACAAAGGTTCCGGCCTTTCAGACCGCGGGCCTGGTCCCCTCGTTGCACACGGCTGGGCTGGATCAAACAGACCCCACCAAGATTCGCTTCGAAGACTTCGAGCCGCAATCGAACAACACCGCCATCGTGAGCGTGCACGGCGAGCGCTACGAGTGCGTCCTGAAGGTGCCTTACACCTGCAAAAAGCTGGCGCCAATGCGTGCAGGGAGCATCGGCGGCTATCTCACGGGGCTGGCGGCGGCGGAGGCGGTACTTTCGCCCGACAGCAAACGCGCCGTCTTCGTTCGCGACTGGAACCTGTGGCTGCGCGAAGTGAACACTGGCGCGGAGAAGCAGCTGACCACCGATGGTGTGAAGGACTTCGGCTATGCCACAGACAACGCGGGCTGGAAGCACTCGGGCCAGGCGATCGTCATCTGGTCACCCGACTCCAAGATGATCGCGACCTTCCAGCAGGACCAACGTAACGTGGCCGACTTCACCACGACGGGCACCCAGGTGAGCCACTCGCAGACTGACACGTGGAAGTATCCGTTCGTTGGCGATCGTGACATCATCCACATCGACCGCGTGATCGTGAATGCGGAGAGCGGCGTTATCACGCGGCTGGACATGCCTCCGGACCTGCATCGTTCGTCGCTGTGTGACGACGTCATCTGCGGCGACGGACCGCAGGACATCCAGTGGTCGGCGGACGCGAAGACGCTGGCGTTCGTCTCCACCTCGCGCGATCACAAGATTGAAACGCTGCGCATGGCCGACGTGGCCACGGGCAAGGTGCGCGACGTGTTCACCGAGACCATCCCTACCTTCTTCGACAGCGGTTACAACGACGAAGGCATCAACTGGCGCTATCTCTCAGAACGCAACGAAGTTCTGTGGTGGTCGCAACGGAGCAACTGGGGCCACTACTACCTCTATGACGCTGGCACGGGCAGGCTGAAACGGCAGGTGACCAATGGAGACTGGAACGTGGATCACCTCATCCATCTTGATGAGAAGACCGGGGCGATGTTAATTGCAGGCGTGGGGCGCGAAAAAGGTGAGGACCCCTACTACCGCAGCATCTACGCGCTGAACCTCCAAGGCGGCGAGCCGAAGCTACTGACACCGGAGCGGCAGGACCACGTCGCCGTCCCCTCGAGCGATGGCAAATACTTCGTCGACCTTTATTCGACACCGCAGGAGCCGCCGACAGCCGTGCTTCGGCGCGCGGACGGCACGATCGTGGAGCCGCTGGAGAAGGCCGACGCAACGCGGCTGAAAGCTGCCGGCTGGCAGGCGCCGGAGAGCATCGCGGTGAAGTGCGCGGACGGTGTCACGCTGTGCTACGGCCTGCTCTTCAAGCCCGCGAATCTAGATTCCGCGAAAAAGTACCCGGTGATCGATTATGTCTACCCGGGGCCGTTTACCGGCACGTTGAACGGGCGGCAGTTTATGTCTTCCGTGGGCGATTCCGCGGCGCTGGCGCAGCTGGGCTTCGCCGTCGTGCAGATCGACGCGATGGGAACGCCGCGGCGCTCCAAGCAGTTTCAGGACAAGTACTTCTACGACATGGCCCACCAGGCACTGCCGGACCAGGTCAGCGGAATCCAGGACCTTGCGAGGCGGTACACCTGGCTGAACCTGGACCGCGTCGGCATCTGGGGGCACTCCGGCGGCGGCAACGCCACGGCAAGCTGCATGTTCCTGTACCCGGACTTCTTCAAAGTCGGTATTGCGGAGAGCGGCAACCATGACAATCGGAACTACGAAGACGACTACTACGAAAAGTACCTTGGGCTGCTGGAGAAGCACCCCGACGGCACGACGAACTACGATGCGCAGGCCAACCAACTGGCCGCTAAGAACCTGAAGGGCAAGCTCATGCTGGCGCACGGCCTGATTGACGATAATGTGCCGGTGTCACAGACGTTTCTCCTCGTGGACGCGCTCGAGAAAGCGAACAAGGACTACGACCTCGTTCTGTTCCCGCGCGCGCACCATGGCTACGGCGATATGAGCACCTACATGATGCGGCGTCGGTGGGATTACTTTGTAACGAACCTGATGGGCGCGACCACACCGCACGAGTTCAAGCTGGTGCTTCCAGCGCGGTAACGCAGAGGAAAGCAGCGGCACTACACGTCTGTCCTACTACTGACAGCGCCCCAGGTATACGGTGTTCCTTCCAAGGTCGACTGCACCCCTCTCGCTCCCCGGTCGATGAGGCTGAGGAAAGCTGTGTTCGCCCTTTCGAGATCCTGATGCTGCTGAAACGCTCGATGCGTTTCAAGGAGGGCTGCGGTCCAGGTGGCGACGAGCAGGGATGCGGCAAGACTGGCGACAGGATCAGGCAGAGGTCGATCGACGGAGATCGCAAGGGCGAGTGTCAAGATGTCGGTGAGTTCGCTCCGTATAGCCCGGGCGCGGGCTTTGAGCGCTTCACTTGCCTGGATCGCAGCCATGAATCTGTCGCTGCCTGCTTCAAAGAAGCGCACGTAAGGGCGCTGATTCGCGACCGCCCAGTGAGCGAACAGCCGCAAGGCTTCCACGGGCGTCGTTGCCGGATCTCTTCGCTGCAGGGCGGCCAGCATCTCTTCCCGACTCTCCTCGTCAAGGTCAAAGAACAGATCCTCCTTGCGGGAGAAGTGGTTGAAGACAGTCATGCGGGAGACGTCGGCAGCGGCGGCGATCTGATCGACCGTCACCGCATCGAAGCCGCGCTCGATGAAAAGGCGCGTGGCAACGTCGGAGATGTTCTGCCGTGTGGCAAGGCGCTTCCGTGTTTGCCGGTTCTGGGCCACAAGCCACCTCATCCCGCGACTCATCTTTACATAGTCTAAAGTTATACTTAGTATAGAACCTGGGGAAAGCGGATGGATATGTCAGTGCAGCAGAACGGGATGGACGGAGCGGCGGATGTGGCAAATGCAAGGGTGCTTGTCTCGGGAGCAAGTTTCGCCGGCCTGGCCGCGGCATGGTGGATGGATAAGCTTGGCTATGCAGTAACTGTCATTGAGCTTGCAGAAGGTCTGAGGAAGGGTGGAACCCCGGTCAACATACGCGAGGGCGTGATCGACGTGGTGAGGCGCATGAACCTGCTGGAACGGATCATTGCGGAGAGCCTGCCGCCGAGGCCTGTAGCCTTCCTGGATGCGCGTGGAGAGCCTTTATCGCAGGCGCAAGAGGAAGAGGAGCCGGAGGAGGAGTACGAGATCGAGAGAGATGCTCTTCTCGACCTGCTCTTCAACGACGTGAAGGACAAGGTGGAGTTCCTTTTTGGGGACAGCATCGCGAGTCTTGAAGAGTCCGCAGACGATGTTGCCGTCACCTTCAGGAGTGGAGGCACGCGATCCTTTTCACTCGTGCTTGGGTGCGACGGAACTCACTCAGCGGTGAGGAGGATGTGCTTCGGCGACGAGTCCTGCTGCGTTGTTTTCTTGAAGAACTACTTCTCGCTCACCATTGTCGACAAGCTTCTGATCGAAGAAGACACCTCGCAGATGTTCAGCGTTCCTGGCAAGACAGTGATGCTGAATGCCTATCACGGCAAGACGGACATCGCCTTCTGCTTCTCGTCTGAAGAGGAGATCCCGTACGACCGCAGGAAGCAGGAGGAGCAGAAGCGAATGATCCGCGAGCGATTCGATGGGCAGGGCTGGAGAACACGCGAGCTGCTTGACGAGATGAGCCATTGCGACGATTTCTACTTCGACAAGCTTTGCCAGGTTCGGATGCAGTCATGGTCGAAAGGTCGCGTGGCTCTGGTAGGGGATGCCGGCTACTGCCCCTCACCAGCCGCAGGCATGGGGGGTTCCATGGCGATCCTTGGAGCGGCAGCGCTGGCCGATGCGCTGGAGAAGTATCCCGGGGATCTCAGCGCAGCGTTTCAGGAGTACGACGCATGTTTCCGTCCGACCGTGGAGGGCATTCAGGCACAGGCTGTGGAGGTAGGCCTGGAGATGTTTATGCCCAGATCGGAAGAGGCCATCCAGAGAAGAAACCTGCAGCTCGGCCTTCGCTGAGCGCGCGCGCGGGAGCCCAGGACAAGGGCGCGTGTGGGAGATTGAAGGGCTGTCCGCTCGAGAAGATTCATCGAGACCACGTTGGGCGCGCGGAAGGGAGCAGACGAGTCGAACTGGAACGTCCGCAATCTGCGAAGGACATTGCGATCCTTGGGGGGAGTTTAGGCGCTCGCCGATGACCTCCGCGATGGCGCGGAAGGCAGTTCCCTCTTCGTGGTCCATCGCGTAGGCTCGGCTTTCTCCGTTGCGCTCCATTTCCGACGGCCAGAAATGACGAGTCTTAATCACTGATTGGTAGGCTGAAGGTAAAGACAGACCCATGCTCTAACTGGCTGGTCACGGTGAGCGAGCCGTGGTGCGCGGCGATGATGGCGCGGCAGATGGCCAGCCCCATCCCACTTCCAGAGCTATCGTTTCGATGCGTTTGCGATCGGTAGAGCCGGTCGAAGATGAGCGCTTGCTCGGCAGTCGGGATGCCCATGCCTCGATCGGCTACGCTCGTGACTACGAAGCCATCCTTCTGTTCGGCTGAAACGAAGATCGGCGAGCCGGCATCGGAGTATTTTGCAGCATTTTCAAGCAGGTTGCAGATCACTTTTGCAATCATGTCTCGATCCGCAACGACGCTTGGCAAGGCGGGCGTCGAGACCGTAAGCGGATGGGTTGCCGCGACCCATGCACAACGATCCTTCGCCTCAGCGACAATGCTTTGCAGGTCAACCGGCGCGAACGACATGTGTACCTCATGCGATTCGATCTGCGCGATCTCGGTAGCGCGGCTTACCAGGCGATTCAACCGGTCGGCCTCTTCCTCAATGATGGTAAGCAGGTCCTGACGAGCCTCAGGCATGAGCTCGTTCATCGTCAGCAGGGTGCCGATCGCGCCTTTGATGGACGTGAGCGGCGTGCGCAGCTCGTGCGTGATGGAATCAAGAATCAGCGTACGCAGGCGCTCACTCTCTTTGTTGGCTTCGCTGCGAGCC
Source organism: uncultured Acidobacteriaceae bacterium (assembly GCA_964242875.1). Lineage (GTDB taxonomy): Bacteria > Acidobacteriota > Terriglobia > Terriglobales > Acidobacteriaceae > Edaphobacter. The sequence goes on along the minus strand of CAXTCB010000005.1, from coordinate 16,995 downwards.
ACATCCTCGAGTGCTTGTGCACGATCGAGCGCGATTGACGCCAGACCGCCGATAGCCTCGAGCGTATCTTTGGACAGGCGCACGTCCGTCAGCCGCAAGACGCCACGCGGTCGTACACCGGCACGCAGCGGAACACTGACATCGCCGCCCGGCAAAATCTCTGCGGAGGTCAGGGTAAGCGCGAGCTGCCGGAGATGCGGAATCTCAACCAGCATGAGGCGACGAACACCTGCCTGGTAGATCCGGTCTCCTTCGAGCAGATAAAGCGTCGAGCTCTCTGCAGGTATCGTTGTGTTGATGAGCGCCGGCAGAGCGTTGACCAGTTCGGCGACATTCTGTGTCTGAAGCAGTTCCCGGCTTAAGGTAAACAAGACCTCCAACTCGCGCTTTTTTGTGTGCGCCTGGTCTGCTTCGCTCCTTGCCTTCTGCGAAAGCCGACTGCCAACCACACTGGTGGTGAGGAAGGCAAAGAGCGCCAGCCAGTTCTGCGGGTCTGCGACGGTGAAGGTACCTACAGGAGGAAGAAAGAAGAAGTTGTAGCAGGCCGCCGAGGCCACGGAAGCAACAACGGCGTAGCGTAGAGGAAGTCGAGCCGCGACCAGCAGCACAAAGAGCACAAGGGTCAGTGCCACGGTGGTCGGGTTAACATGAAACCAGCGCTGGTACGCTATGACGATCGTGGACAAGACGCCCAAGACACTAAGCCACCGCGTTACGGCCACTACCTGACGCGAGTTCATGGGAGCCATTCTAAGCTTGCCGAAACGAGAGCCACCTCCGCGCAAGAGTCCGGAAGACTGGTTACAGACCAGTGCGACAGAGATCAATGCGCCTGACAAAGAGCGAGGCCGGTTCAAGGTTTTTCTGGGCTATGCGCCTGGTGTAGGCAAGACCTTCAGCATGCTGAGTGAGGGCATCCGCCGGCGTGGCCGGAATGAGGATGTGGTCGTCGGCGTTGTGGAGACACATGGGCGCCTTGGAACCTCGGAGCTGGCGAGTCAACTGGAACGAGTTCCTCTCCGCGAGATCGAATACAAGGGAACACTTTTCACGGAGATGGACGTAGACGCCATCCTTACGCGGTCCCCGCAGGTCGTGCTGGTGGACGAGCTCGCTCACACAAACATCGAAGGCAGCCGCTTCCTCAAGCGATACGAGGACGTTCTGACGCTGCTGGAAGAGCGCATCGACGTGCTAAGCACGATCAACATTCAGCACGTGGAAAGCCTCACCCCACGGGTGCAGGCGCTCACTGGTATTACGGTCCGCGAGCAGGTGCCCGACTGGGTGTTGGATCGCGCCGATGAGATCGTGATCAGCGATGTGACGCCTGAGGCCCTCGTCACACGCATGCGCCGCGGGGATATCTACCCGGCCGAGCGCGTGGAACGATCGTTGGCAAACTTTTTTCGTCTTGGGAACCTGATCGCCTTGCGAGAGATGGCGCTGCAGCGTGTGACCCGTGCCGTCGATCGCACGCTCGATGAATACATCAAGCGCAAGCACCTGGGAGCGCACTGGGCCGTGGCGGAAAAGGTTGCCGTGTGCATCAGCGCAGGCATACAGGCACGCGATCTCATCGCCCGCGGAGCGCGGCTTGCCGATGCTCTCGGTGCGGAGCTATACGTGTTACATGTAGCCGACAAGCGCGATGCGGATGCGGATCGTCGACGCACACTCGAAAGCAACATTGCCTTTGCGACGCATCTGGGTGCGCGGGTCGTCACCCTGCCCGGTGGTGACACGCCGCGCGCGACTGCTACCTTCATCTGCGAGCAGCGAATCACGCAGGCGATCGTTGGCCGGTCGGCAACACGCGGATTGCGGCTCTACTTGTACCACCTCGCCCTGCAGAAGTTTATGTCGGCCGCTCCGCATGTTGATCTGCATATCGTGACGCAGGAAAGCCGTTGAGACGCATCCTTGTCATTGACGACGAGCCCCAGATCACCCGCATGCTGCGCACCTCGCTGCAGGTCGGTGGCTATGCTGTCGAGACCGCAGCAAACGGGCGCGAAGGCTTTCAGAAGTTCGAGATCTCCCAGCCCGATCTTGTCATCACCGATCTCGCGATGCCGGAGATGGATGGTCTAGAACTTACGCGAGCGATCCGCCGCGTCGCGGACACTCCTGTCATTGTGCTGAGCGTACGAGGTGGTGAAGCCATGAAGGTGACCGCGCTTGATGACGGTGCGGACGACTACCTGACCAAGCCCTTCAGCATGCCTGAGCTCTTAGCTCGCGTCCGCGTGCACCTGCGCAAAGCTCCGGCGAATTTACCACCGAATGCAAAGATCGCCATCGGAGACTTCGTGGTCGATACCGATGCTCACACCGTCGTGGTTGCTGGAGCCCCGGTGCATCTGACGCCGAAGGAGTTTGACCTTCTGGTTCTGTTTGCGCGGCGCCCTGAACGCGCTTTGACGCACAAGGTGCTGTTGAGTGGAGTCTGGGGACGGGCCGGCGAGGATCAGCCGGAGTACCTGCGTGTCCTTGTGGCGCAGCTGCGCAGAAAGATTGAATCCGGACCCACGCCGCGCTATGTCGTGAGCGAGCCATGGGTGGGGTACCGCTTTCATCCGGCGGGCGACGGCGGGAAACTTACGGATTCTTAACACCTTTCCTACGGACTTCTTACGGGCTTCGATTCTGTAATAGGACTCGAGGCCAAAGTCGTTATGTTTCGTTCGTCCGTCACTGTTGCACTCCTTGCCGCGCCACTACTTTTCAATTACAAGGCCTTCACTCAGCAGCCGGAGAAGCCCACTCAAGAGTCCCAGACCATAGCACCTGCGCCGGTCGATGGCAGCTTCTTTCACCGTCTTGCCGTGGCCTACATGGGAGACTGGAAGCCCGCCCCGAACGTACCCGCTAGCGCGGCACCGAAGCGTCGCGGCTACGACGGCCCGCTGGACTCCCCGCCCTTCCCCAGCTCTGACTACTCTGTCGGGGGCACGTCGACCATTGGCGCGCCGGATACGCAGACCTACATCCTGATGCAGGCGATCAACAGCAATCGCAGCCGGATAAAGGTTTACGGCTGGATCAATGGAGGCTTCAACGTCAGCACCAGTAACAAGGGGGATGGAGCCAACGCGCCAGCGGCCTACTACTACAGCCCCAATCGCGTGACAGCCGACCAGCAGGTTCTATACCTTGAGCGCCTTCCAGACACCGTCCAGACGGATCATGTTGACTGGGGTTTTCGGTTCGCCCAGCTCTATGGGCAGGACTATCGCTACACCACAGCGAAAGGCATCCTCTCCCAGCAACTGCTCGCCCGAAATCACCAGAACGGCTATGACCCCGTGATGGCGTATCTGGACATCTATGTGCCGCGCGTCGCCCGAGGAATGAATATCCGCATCGGGCGTTACATCTCTCTGCCCGACATTGAAGCCCAGCTCGCGCCCAACAACTACACCTACTCGCATTCCCTGCTCTACACCATCGACCCCTACACTCAGACCGGCATTGTGGCGAGCATCAAGCTCTCTGATCATTGGCTGGTGCAGGCGGGCCTAAGCGCCGGCAACGATGTTGCTCCCTGGACAGGAGATGCGAAGCCGACCTTCACGGGGTGCGTCGACTACACCTGGCACAAAGGAAGCGATGCCTCCTATACCTGCATTAACTCGTTGAACTCCGGCAGGTATGCCTATAACAACGTCCAGGGTTTCTATGAGACCTGGTACCACAAGATCAACGGGCGCTGGCATACCGACACTGAAGCCTGGTACATGTACGAGCGCCAGGTGCCCAACATCGGCGGCAACGTCGTCAACCCGATCAAGCCGGAGGTTGGGGCGAATGGAGCGTTTTGCTCCGCCGGTGAGCGAACCTGCTTCGCTCCGGAGGTTGCCGTAACTAACTACGTGGAACGCGAGATCAACCCACGAAGTTATATCTCTCTCCGGAACGAATTCGTCGACGACATCAAGGGTCAACGCACCGGATACACAACGAAATACTCCGAGCACCTGCTCAGCTATGGCCACTGGATCGGGTCAACCGTACTGTTTCGTCCGGAGCTGCGCATCGAGCATTCCTACAATCTCCCCGCGTACGACCTGGGAAGCAAGCACACCCAGTTCATCGTAGCCGGTGATCTGACCTACCACTTCTGAGAACTGGAGTTCCCCATGGATCTTCTCGCCCTTGTCGCTATTGCGCTTCTCTTTGGCCTGAGCCTCTTGTACACGCGTGGCTGCGACCTCCTGAAAGGGGACCGCCCGTGATCCTCAACACCGTGTTGCTGCTCCTCGCGCTCTTCCTGATGATCTACCTGGTGTATGCCCTGTTGCGGCCGGAGAAATTCTAGTCATGACTCTCAATGGTTGGCTGCAAATCGCCTTGTTCCTCGCACTGGTCCTGCTGCTTGCGAAGCCGATGGGCACCTACATGACGGCGGTCTTCGCACGCCGCCGTACGCTTCTCGATCCAGTGCTGGTGCCGTGCGAGCGCCTGCTCTACCGCACCATCGGGATTGACGCTGCTGAAGAGATGCGATGGACGCAATACGCGAGAGCGATGCTGGTCTTCAGCGCTGCGACATTGCTGATGACGTATGCTATCGAGCGATTGCAGCAGGTGCTCCCCTTCAATCCTCAGCATCTGCCGGCGGTGGAGTCGGCTCTCGCGCTGAACACAGCGATCTCGTTTACGACAAACACGAACTGGCAATCGTATGTGCCCGAGTCGACCATGAGCTATCTCACGCAGATGCTCGGTCTCGCGACCCATAACTTCTGGTCGGCGGCGATCGGTCTGGCGCTCGCGATCGCCTTTGTTCGAGGCATCGCACGCCGTGAGTCGAAGACTCTCGGAAACTTCTGGGTCGACCTTACACGCGGCACCTTATGGGTACTGCTTCCTCTCGCCGCCACGTTCGCGCTGCTGCTGGTTTCGCAGGGCGTGGTCCAGAACCTTCGGCCCTACGACACGGTAAAGCTCGTCGAACCACAGAAGGTTACCGGTTTGGATGGCAAGACTGCAGTGAGCTCAACCCAGACCATTGCGCAGGGTCCTGTCGCCTCGCAGGAGGCCATCAAAATGCTGGGTACCAATGGCGGCGGCTTCTTCAACGCCAATAGCGCCCATCCGTTTGAGAACCCTACTCCTCTCACCAACCTCCTGCAGATGCTGGCGATCTTCCTTATCCCGGCAGGCCTCTGCATCACCCTTGGACAGATGGTGAACTCTCCGAAACATGGCTGGGCCGTACTCGCCGCCATGGTGGTCCTGTGGTTCGCCGGAACCTTCACGACGTACTGGGCCGAATCCCATGGCACTCCAGCGCTGCGAAGCACGGATACCCAGGTCTCGCCGCTGCAGGCAGGCGGCAACATGGAGGGAAAGGAGGTGCGCTTCGGGATCGCCAACTCCGCTCTGTTTGCGACCGTGACAACGGACGCCAGCTGCGGGGCGGTCAACGGGATGCTTGATAGCTTCACACCTCTTGGCGGCATGGTGCCGATGATCAATATCCTGCTCGGTGAAGTTGTCTTTGGCGGGGTCGGTGCAGGCCTTTACGGCATGCTGGTATTCGTTGTGATGGCCGTCTTCATCGCGGGTCTAATGGTTGGCAGAACACCTGAGTACCTGGGCAAGAAGATCGAAGCCTTCGATGTACAGATGGCCATGCTCTACCTGCTGATCTTTCCGCTCATCATTCTTGGGCTGGCCGCCGTCACAGTGCTTATGCCGAGACTCGGTCTCAGCAGCCTTGCGAACCACGGACCGCACGGCCTCAGCGAGATCCTGTATGCCTACACCTCTGCGACCGGGAATAACGGCTCCGCGTTTGCGGGTCTCAATGCGAACACCCCTTGGTACAACGACTCGCTTGGTGTCGCGATGTTCTTTGGTCGCTTCATGATGATCATCCCGATGCTTGCGATCGCGGGAAATCTGGCAGGCAAGAAGATCGCTCCCGCAACGGCTGGCACCTTTCCGGTGACAACGCCCCTCTTCACTGTCTTACTGACGGGCGTCATCCTCATCGTGGGCGCGCTTACGTTTTTCCCTGTGCTTGCGCTTGGACCGGTGCTCGAACACCTGCTGATGCGCGCTGGCCAACTCTTCTAACGAAGGAAAAGAGATCTCATGTCTATACCAGCGAAACAACGCTCGCTGTTCGATCGAAAGATCATGCGACGCGCTTCGATCGATGCTCTCATCAAACTGAACCCGCGCCTCATGATGAAGAACCCGGTCATGTTCGTGGTGGAGCTGGGCAGCCTTCTGACCACAGTCCTGCTCCTGATCAGCCTTGTCACGCACACGGGGCTTACACGCTTCAACCTGCAGGTCACGCTGTGGCTGTGGTTCACTGTCTTGTTTGCAAACTTTGCCGAAGCTATGGCCGAGGGCCGTGGCAAAGCTCAGGCTGATTCTCTGCGACAGGCCAAGTCTGAAACGACGGCCTGTCGCATCGATGAGGCTGGCCGTGCAGAAGAGGTGCCCAGCTCGCAGCTGCGCGTTGGAGATGTGGTTCGCGTTATCGCAGGCCAGGTGGTGCCCGGTGACGGAGAGGTCGTCGAAGGGGTGGCCTCGGTCGACGAGTCGGCGATCACGGGTGAGTCTGCTCCTGTTATTCGGGAGGCCGGAGGCGACCGCTCGGCGGTGACAGGAGGCACACGCGTCCTGTCCGACGTACTTCGTATCCGCATCACATCGAACCCCGGTGAAACATTCCTTGATCGAATGATTGCGCTGGTCGAGGGTGCCGAGCGACAGAAGACGCCCAATGAGATCGCACTGAACATCCTGCTCTCCGGTCTCACGATCATCTTCCTGCTTGCGGTCGTCACGTTGCAGCCGTTTGCTCTGTACTCGGGCGCACCACAAAGCATTTTCGTGCTCATCTCCTTGTTGGTCTGCCTTATTCCAACGACGATCGGCGGCCTTCTTTCCGCCATTGGGATAGCCGGGATGGATCGCCTGGTCCAGCACAATGTCCTCGCCACCAGCGGTCGCGCGGTAGAAGCTGCAGGGGACGTGAATACGCTGCTGCTCGACAAGACCGGCACGATTACCATCGGCAATCGCCAAGCGACGGAGTTCCTTGCTGCACCCGGTGTCACCGCGGGCGAGCTCGCGGATGCCTCGCAACTCTCCTCCCTTTCCGACGAGACTCCCGAAGGCCGAAGCATCGTCGTGCTTGCAAAAGAGCAGTACAACCTGCGAGCCCGTGAACTCGGCCAGCTCAAGGCTGAGTTCATTCCCTTCTCTGCCAATACGCGCATGAGCGGCATTGAAGTGGATGGCCGCAGCATTCGCAAAGGTGCGGTCGATGCCATTGCAGCCCACCTGCAGCAGCATGGCAAGCCGATGCCGGCAGAGGTGCGCGCCGCTGTCGAAGAGATCTCGCGTAAGGGAGGCACACCGCTGGTCGTCGCGGAGAACGGTCGTGCGATGGGCGTCATCTACCTCAAAGATGTCGTTAAAGGCGGCATGAAGGAGCGCTTTGTGCAGCTCCGTGCCATGGGCATCCGCACCGTCATGATCACAGGGGACAATCCACTCACGGCCGCAGCCATCGCAAGGGAAGCAGGAGTCGATGACTTCCTTGCGGAAGCAAAACCCAAGGACAAGATGGACCTGATCAAGCGCGAACAGGCTGAGGGTAAGCTCGTGGCCATGACCGGAGACGGCACCAACGACGCTCCTGCACTGGCGCAGGCGGATGTCGGGGTCGCCATGAACAGCGGCACGCAGGCGGCAAAGGAGGCCGGCAACATGGTCGACCTCGACTCCAACCCGACCAAGCTCATCGAAATTGTCGGCATCGGCAAGCAGCTTCTGATGACTCGTGGCGCCTTGACCACCTTCTCCATCGCGAACGACGTGGCGAAGTATTTCGCAATCATTCCTGCCATGTTCGCCGGTGTCTTTCCTGTGTTAAACACTCTGAACGTCATGCACTTGCATAATGCCGAATCTGCTGTTTTATCTGCGGTTATCTTCAATGCGCTGATCATCGTCGGGCTCATACCGCTTGCCCTGCGAGGTGTGGGTTACAGGCCTATGTCCGCGGCTGCCTTGCTGCGGCGCAACCTTCTGGTCTACGGACTGGGAGGCGTCATCGTCCCATTCATCGGCATCAAGCTCCTCGACATGCTGATCGTCACCCTGCACCTTGCATAAGCCCTGGAGCGACACATGAAACTTATTCGCATTGCTTTTCTCTACACGTTCATCACAGCTCTGTTTCTGGGCGTTGTCTACCCGCTTGCGGTCACAGCAATCGCCCAACTCACGATGCGAGACAAAGCCAACGGACAACTGATCAGACGCGGGGGTGACCTTATCGGCTCCGCGCTTATCGGTCAGCCGTTCTCCGGGCCAGGTTACTTCCACAGTCGACCTTCGGCTGCAGGCAGTGGATACGATGCTTCAGCCTCCTCAGGCTCGAACTATGGTCCCACCAGTAAGATTCTGACGACCCGCGTTGAGGCCAGCATCAAGGCCGAGTCCGCCGGCGCGCCCGTTCCTGTGGACCTTGTTACCGCGTCAGCGTCAGGCCTGGACCCAGACATCACTCCGGCAGCGGCCCTCTATCAAGTTGCACGGGTGGCAAGCGAACGCAAGCTGGATCCGGCGGTCGTGCGCCGCCTTGTAGTCGAGCACAGCCGGGGACGTCAGTTTGGCCTCTTAGGCGAGATGCGTGTCAACGTACTGCTGTTGAATCTCGCCGTCGCCGCAGCTTCAGCCAAATAAGTCGCAAACTGTGGGAGCGCTGCCCTGGGCGGCGTTGCAGATGCGGACTGTCGAAACACCTTACGGCATCCGCAGCCACGGTGGTTACCAACTCACGCTTTCGATGTCTCGACCCTTGCCACTGCTTCTTGCGCTTCAAACCCGTTCGTCTTCGTACGGCTCTTCCCAGCAATGGTCCGCACCCCGCGCCTCAGTCGTCGTGGCCCTCCTCCAAAGGCCATCATCGCCGAGCGTCCACTTGCTCCAGTTCCGCGCTTCCCTCGAAGATTCCATACAGGACCGGCACCAGCACAAGGGTCAGCAGTGTCGAGCTGACCAGCCCGCCGATGACCACGATTGCCAGCGGCCGTTGGATCTCCGACCCCGGTCCCGTCGCAAACAGGAACGGCACCAGTCCCAGCGCAGCTACTGTCGCCGTCATCATCACCGGCCGGAACCGCAGCCGCGCTCCCTCGCGCACAGCATCCATTTGGTTCCGCCCCTCCTGCCGCAGCTTGCGGATGTACGAGACCAGCACCACCCCATTCAGCACCGCGATGCCCCACAACGCGATAAACCCGACCGACGCTGGCACCGAGAGATACTCCTTTGTCACAAACAGGCCAAGCACTCCGCCAATGGATGCCAGTGGCAGCACCGTGATGATCAGCCCCGCAAATCGCACCGACTTGAACAGCACAAACAGCAGGAAGAAGATTGCCGCAATCGTCACCGGCACAATAATCATCAGGTGGTGCAGCGCTCGCTCCATGTTGTGAAACTGTCCGCCCCACTCGATCATGTACCCCGTCGGCAGCTTCACCTGGGTTTCCACCTTCGCCTGCAACTCTTTTACGAAGCCGCCCAGATCGCGGTTCTGTACGTTCACCCCCACCACGATTCGTCGCTTACCCATCGCCCGGTTGATCAGCGCCGGTCCTTCTGTGACCCTGATGGTTGCCAGATCCTGGAGCGGCACGCGTGGCCCGTCCGGCGAACTCACCTGCAGTTCCTTGATGTCTGCGATGCTGTCTCGCAGCCGCTCCGGCAGCCGCACCACAGACTCGAACCGCCGCTCGCCCTCGTACACCTCCGTCGCCGACTTGCCCGCAATCGCCGTCTCGATCAGGTCATTCACATCTGCCGCATTCAACCCATACCGTGCAATCGCCGACCGATCAATCGTGATATTCAGGTATTGCTGCCCGCCTACCCGATCCACTCGCGTATCTTGCGTTCCGGCTATTCCATTCGCGACCTTGGCAAGCTCCCGCGCCTTGGCGACCAGCACGTCCAGGTCATCGCCATACAGCATCACCGCCACATCCGCGCGCACCCCCGAGACCATCTCGTCCACGCGGTCCGAGATCGGTTGCGACATCACCAGGTTGATGCCCGGTACGCTCGCCAGCTTCTCCCGCATCTTCTCCGCGATCCCCTCCTGCGTCATGCCCCGCGGCCGCTCATCAAACGGCATCAGCGAGGCAATCACGTCCGCCTCATTCGATCCCGCGGGATCGGCCGGAGACTCGCCCCGACCCACCCGCGAGACTACATGCTCCACACCCGCTACCCCGAGCATTGACCGCTGCATCGCCATCTCCATCTTCAGCGATTCTTCCAGTGAAATATTGGGAACGCGATCCGCGTTCGGAGAAAGAGTCCCTTCCTGCATCTCCGGAATAAACGCCGTACCCAGAAACGGAAATAGCCCAAGGGCCAGCGCGAACATCGCCACAACACTCGCAATCGTCACCTTCCTATGGTTAAGTGCCCATCCCAATAACGCCTCGTACGGCCGCCGCAGCCACCGCACCAGAAACGTATCCTTCTCCGATCCACCCTTCAACAGGTAGCTCGACAGCACCGGCGTAATCGTGAGTGAAATCACCAGCGAGATCGCCAGCGCAATCGCAATCGTGTACGCCAGCGGCGCAAACATCTTGCCTTCCATCCCTTCCAGCGTCATCAGTGGCAGAAACACGAGGATGATGATCGCCACGCCAAAGACCACCGGCGTCGCCACCTCCTCCACCGCCGCTATGACTAACCGCATCTTCTCTTCTGCCGAGATGGCTCCGCCCTTGTCGTGCAGCGCATGACTCAGCGACGCGAACACGTTCTCAACCACCACCACCGATCCGTCCACCATCAGCCCGATTGCAATCGCCAGTCCACCCAGAGACATCAGGTTGGCCGAAAGCCCGATCTGGTTCATCACCAGGAAGGTCAGCAGCGGAGTCAACACCAGCGTCGCGCACACGATGAGGCTTGATCGAAGGTCGCCCAGAAAGAGCACCAGCACCACCACCACAAACAGGATTCCCTCCCCCAGCACCTCCGCCACAGTGTGGATCGCCGCATCCACCAGCACCGACCGGTCATAGTACGGCTTGATCTCGAGCCCACCCGGAATCATGTGCTTCCCGTTGATCTCCGCCACGCGCTCCTTCACACGACTCACTATCTCTTTTGCGTTCCCACCCGAGGTCATCAACACCACCCCGCCCACGGCTTCGGAGTTGCCGTTCTTGATCATCGCTCCATAGCGCACCTCGGTCCCGATCCGCACCTGCGCGACGTCGCGGATATATACCGGGGTCCCACCCATCTCCTTCAGCACGATGTTCCGCATGTCATCGAGATCTCGTACAAGCCCCACCGACCGCACCAGGTACTGCTCGGCATGCTGCGGCAGAATGCCTCCGCCGGCATTCGCGTTATTCCGTGCCAGCGCCTTGCTTACATCGCCGATCGTCAGGTTGTAGTAGTGCAGCTTCTGCGGATCCACCAGTGTCTCGTACTGCTTTACATAGCCACCCGTTGAGTTGATCTCCGCCACTCCGGAGATGGATCGCAGCAGCGGCCGCACCACCCAGTCCTCGAGCGTTCGCCGCTCCATTAACTCCTCGCGCGTCAGCGTCCGCTTCTCTTCTCCCGGCGCCTCAAGCGTGTACTGGTACACCTCGCCCAGAGCATTCGTTATCGGCCCCAGCACCGGTGACACCCCTTCCGGCATCCGGTCCCGCAGTTCGCTCAGCCGCTCCGACACCATCTGCCGTTCCAGATACAGGCTGCGCCCATCCTCAAACACCAGCGTGATCAACGACAGCCCCGGCTTGTTTAACGACCGCATGTCCGTCATGCCCGGCAGACCTGTCATCGCGATCTCGACCGGAATGGTTACAAATCGCTCCACCTCCTCAGGGCTCTTCCCTGCCGCCTCCGTCGCAATCTGCACCTGCACGTTCGTCACGTCAGGAAACGCATCGACCGACAGCTTTTGCGCCGCGTTGAAGCCGAAGGCGCATAGCGCCACGGCCACCACAATCAGAATCAGCCGCTGTCGCAGCGCCGCCCGCACGATCCCTTGCAACATGCTCTACCGTCCCGCCGTGATCGCGTTCTGCTTCCGTTGATTGTTCAGATGAAACGCCCCGTCAAGCACGACTCGCTCGCCCGCGCTTACCCCACTCACAAGCACACGCCGGTCGTCACTCTCTTCGCCGAGCGCCACCTCGCGCAGCACATACTTTGCCGACGCCGTTTGCACGAACACGTAGTCCTTGTTCTCCTCCCGCACCACCGCCGTCTGCGGCACCGTTAGCTTCTTCTCCGTGTGGCCCAGGAACGTCATGCCCGCCAGCATGGCCGGCTTGAATAGACCTTGCGCGTTTGCCAACTCCATCCGCACCTGCACCGTCCGCAGGGCCGGATCCACAATCGGCGACACATACGAGAGGCGGCCGCGGATTCGTTCTTCGGGGAGGGCTGGAATCCGAACGGCCACCTCCATTCCCTTGCGCAGCTTGCCCGCGTCCTCTTCCGGAACGTCAGCCACCAGCCACACCGAGGAAAGATCAGCCACGGTAAACGCCGCGTCCGCTGGCTGTACAACCTGTCCTACCGAAACATCGCGTTTTAGAACCGTGCCGCTGATGGAACTCACGATCGGGTAGTCTGCCGTCAAGCGGCGCGTCGATTCCAGGCTCTTGATGGCCCCGTCCGTCATCCCCAGCCCGTGCAGTTGCGTCCGAATCGCGGCTGCCTGCGTCGACGCCTGCAGCTGCTCCGCCTGTCGTCGCTCCAGCTCCGCTTTTCCGATCACATCCGCCGCCACCAGCTGCTCCGCGCGCGTCGTTGCCTGGAGAGCAAGGTTCTCCTGCGAGGTGCTCTTGACCAGCGCAAACTGCGTGTCCGAAAGATCCGTGCTGTGCAGCGTCGCCAACACCGCGCCGCGGTGCACCGTCTGCCCTTCGAGCACCAGCAGCCGGAGTATCCGCCCCGACACCGGCGATCCAATCCGCGCCACCCGGCTGCCATCCGTCTCCACCCGCGCCGCCACCTGCAGTGTGCCCTCGACGTCATGCATCTGCGGCTCGCCCGTCCGTAGCTGCCCCGCCATCTCCGGGGACACACTCACCGCCAGCGGGTCCGTCTGCGCCTGCGTGCCCTCCGCCGGTTTCTCCTGCTTCTTCGAGCAGCCAACAGCAAGCAGCAGCACCAGTCCAAGCGCCGCGCCGTGCCATCGCCGCCATCCACTTCTGCAAATCGATCGCATGCGGTTACAAACTGGCATTAGGGTCTTCCTCCAGGCGTCACCGCGCCCAACTCTTCAAGATCCACCAGCGCGAACTGTCGCGCGTATTGCGCGTCCAGCAGGTCACCCCGCACACTCTGCAGCACGCGCTGCGCATCGAGCACTTCCACAATGCCCCGCTCACCAAACCGGTACGCCGCCTTTGCCGCTTCCACCGCGCTCTCCGCCTCGTGCAGCGATCCCGCCTCGAGCGACGTCGCCTGCTGATCCGCCAGCTGGTATTGCTCATACGCCCGCTCAAGCGATGCCGTAATCTCCAGCCGCCTTTGATCAAGCAGCGCCGTCGCCTGACGGATCGCCGCCTGCGACTCGGCAATGCGCCCCTGGTTCCGATTCCACAATGGCAGCTGCACGGTCGCCCCCGCCCGCCAGAACGTCAGATCCGGTTGCCGCTCATACTCCGCAAACAGAGCCGGCTGCGGAATCCGCACCGCCCGCTCCCGCGTCAGCAGCGCACTGCCTGCATCGACCTCTGTGCGTGCCTGCGCCAGGGCCGGATGCGTCCGCAGCACTGTTTCCCGAAGCTCCGTCAACGGGCCCAGCCGCAACACAGGCTCCAGACCTCCCTGCGGATCCAGGTTGGTCTCCGGCATCGCTGCGATCGCCTCGCGCAGGTTCGCTATCGATGTCGCATACTCGAGCCGCGCACTGCGCACTGCGAACCGGGCCCTCGCCAGTTCCGCCTCCGCTCGCGTCAGCTCCAACCTCCCCTTCTCACCTACCCGAACCTCGACCTCCACCCGCCGCCGTAGATCTTGCACCAGCCTGAAGTTCTCCAGCTGTTGCGCAATCTCCTCGCGACGCCGCAGCACCTCGTAGAAAGCCCGCTTCGCGTTCCCCACCACGCTCAGCTCCACGCTCGCCTGACCGAACCTCGCACTCACACCAGCCAGATCCGCCGCTCGCACCCGCGCCCTCCGCTCACTCGGAATCTCTATCGTCTGGTATCCCGCATAGTGCGTCAGCAAGCCCGGGACGCCCGGCGTCGCAACGGCCCGCGCACTTTGGTGACCGGCAAACACCTCCACCAGCGGGTTCACGTACGCCCGCGCCGTCCTTACGCCGGCCGCGGCGCGGGCCGTTCCCGCCGTCGCCCCCAGCAGCACCGGCGCCTTCATCCGCGCCTCCGCAGTCGCCCCCTCGATCGTCAACACCTGCACCGGCCCGCTCGGAGTCGTCGTCGCCAGCAGCGCCGCATCTTCCTGCGTCGTAGGACTTGCACCCTCCATGGCACGTGCCGGCGCAGGAGCACTGGGCAGGCTCTGTGCCGTCAAACCCCCAGGCAACAGCAAGACCACACACATCGATCTCAAAACACTGGTCACGCTGGCTCTAATTGCACGTCAGAGGCCATCACCCGCAATCGCAACTTCTTCAGCAGAGTCAGCACTTCGGCCTGCGTAACGGCTAAATCCGCTGTCCCCTTTGCGTCGACTCGTCGGCAGCACTGTCCCATATCGTGCAGCAGCTTACCCCCACACGCGGAAAGTCCCTCAATCTCGTCAATCGGCCGTGGCCACCCATTTGCATAGCTCTCTTGCGTGAGCCGCTACGCCCACCTCGCCCTGCCACACCCCGCGCCACTGTCCCCTCCCAGCGCGCGACAGTCTCGCGCGTCATCGGCGTGGGAAAATAACAGCGTGCCGGGCACCTCCTCCATACTGCAGCAATCTCGCGTCCGTGCCACGCTCATCGCGCTCCTTATCCTTGCGCTCGCCATCATCACCTGGATCATTCCGCCCACCGATATCGAAGCGCATAACGTCCTGCACCACATGAACATCCTTCCTTTCCTGCTCGCCGGTCTGCTCTTCGGCTGGCGCGGCGCCCTCACCGCCGTGCTCTTCGCCGTCAGCGTCCAGACCCCCTCTATCGTTCGCCATTGGGTCACCTGGCCGCTCGATGCGCAGGATCAAATCGTTGAACTCTCCGTCTTTGGTGTCGCCGGCATCGTCGCCGGCACCATCGCCGATCGGGAACGCGAGCAGCGCCGCCGCCTCGTCACCACCACCTCCGAGCTCGAAGAGGTCTACAGCGAGCTGCGCGACAAGATCAATCAGATGAAGAAGGCTGAACGCCTCTCCGCCGCCGGCCAGCTCGCTGCCTCCCTCGCCCACGAGATTCGCAACCCCCTCGCCAGCATCTCCGGCGCTGCCGGCATCCTCATGCGCGGCCAGGCCTCCCCAGAAAACCGAGACGAATGCCTCAACATCCTCGGCAAAGAATCCCAACGTCTCAATAAGCTCCTCACCAACTTCCTCGACTTCGCCCGCCCTCGTCTTCCGCGCTTCCAGCGGGTCGATCCCGCCGCCGTCATTGCGTCCACCGCCGCTCTTGCCCGACACGCCGCTATCCTCAGCAACGTGCAGTTAGTAACAGACCTGGGCACATACATTCCCGAGCTCGACTGCGACGCAGAACAGATCAAGCAGGTCCTTCTCAACCTCATCCTCAACGCTGTTCAGGCCTCGCACGGCGCAGCCGTAGTCCGCATCCGCTGCACCGCCACGACCTCCGCACTCTCGATCGAAGTCATCGACCAGGGCGTCGGCATCTCCTCCGACGATCAGGAACGCATCTTCGATCCCTTCTTCACCACCAAGGAAAGCGGCACCGGCCTGGGCCTCGCCGTCGCCGCCAACATCATCGCGCAGCATGCCGGCGATCTCACCTGCCGCAGCATCCTCCATCAAGGCACCACCTTCCGCATCGACCTTCCCTTCCATCGACCTGAAGATCGACCTGCGCCCCCTACCCTCCGCTCCACCAACGCACAGAGGTCCACCCCGTGACTGCCAAACGCATCCTCGTCGTCGACGACGACTTCAGCCTTCGTCGCATTATGAAGATGCAGCTTGAAGAGGCTGGCTACGAGGTCTCGCTCGCCGCCGATGGCGCGGACGCCTTCGATCAGATCCACGAGCTTGAACCCGCCCTCGTCATCACCGATCTGCGCATGCCTACCAGCGGTCTGGATCTCCTTCGCCGGCTCGCCGACGTCGGTCTGAAGACCACCGTCATCGTCATCACCGCCTTCGGCACCGTCGAGACCGCCGTCGAAGCCATGAAGCTCGGTGCCTACGACTACGTCACCAAGCCCCTCGATTTCGACGCCCTCGTTCTCGCCGTCCACCGCGCCATGGAGCGACAGAGCCTCATTGAAGAGGTCCGCACCCTCCGCTCCGCGCTCGATCTCCGCTACGGCTTCGAAGGCATCGTCGGCCGCTCCAAGAACTTCCTGCGTGTCCTCGAGCAGGCCGCCCGTGTCTCGCAATACGACACCACCGTTCTCATCCAGGGCGAGACCGGCACCGGCAAAGAGCTCATCGCCCGCGCCATACACCAGAACAGCCGCCGCAAAAACAAACCATTCGTGACCATCAACTGCGGCGCCATCCCGCAGAATCTTGTCGAGTCCGAACTCTTCGGCTACGTGCGCGGCGCCTTTACCGGTGCCAACCTCTCGAAGGCTGGCAAGATCGAAGCCGCCGACGGGGGCACGCTCTTCCTCGACGAGGTCGGCGAGCTTCCCCTCGAAGCCCAGGTCAAACTCCTCCGCGTTCTCCAGCAGGGAGAGCTCTCCAAGGTCGGCGCCACCGAGCCCACCCGCGTCGACGTCCGCGTGGTCGCCGCCACCCACCGCAACCTCGCCGCCATGATCGAAGACGGCACCTTCCGCGAAGATCTCTTCTATC
>CAXTCB010000004.1:0-64888 GCA_964242875.1 uncultured Acidobacteriaceae bacterium | reverse complement strand
TGTCCAGGAGGATAGTGCCGTGTTTGTCCACGACGCGTTTTGCATCCTCACCGGGTCGGACGAGGGAAAGAAAGGACTCGAATAAACCCGCAGCTCTGATGGCAAGCTGTCCGTTGTATTCATGAAGATCCAGTAGACCCCCCTGCGCCCTTGCATGAGCCGATGCTTCCGCTTCATAAACGGTAGCTCTTATACCATGGAGATGAAGAGTCCGGGCAAGGGTAAGGCCGCCGAGTCCGGCACCGATGATTGTGATTGGGTGTTGCATGATAGCGCTCCTTTTGAACGTAATCAGCCTTGTGGGCTGACCGTCGCAACTTGCACTGGGCAGTTGCACTCGGAGACGCTGGCCGAATCACACAGAACGCGTGATTGACTTGTATTCGACAACCCTGTCAGCGAACTGCTGAATCGGGTAGTCGTTTTACGCGACTTGAATAAGCCTAACGCATCTTCGCGGCTTGGCAAAGCCTATCGTGTTCTGGACAGTCCTCCGCTCAAATCCAAGCCGACGCTAATTCCGCATGTCGCAATCTCGGAAGTAATCGTCCGCGACGCTGGTCTGTTTAGAGACGTGATGGAATAGAGCGGCCAGCGGTTCACCACCCTCCGGCTTGAGCCTTCCTAAAAGTCAACGTGCATCCGCACAGTTTCGACAAGGACCGGACCGCGATCTTTGTTGTATCCGGGATGCTCCACGAACTGAGCGTCTAGGGCGTAGTACACACCCTTCCAAACGTGCAAGTTGTAGTAACCCTCCACGATGTCTTCGCGAGCGTAGTTCAGTCTCCCATCACCGAGCAGGAAGCCTTTGCCACCTAAAGCAAGGTACGTTTGGTGATCCTTTTTGATGGCGTTGCTCACGAACGTCAGACCGAGCTTGTCGTTCGGCCGATTGAAAGCCTTGAAGCTGTAGTCCGCCCCGACCGCAAAGGTCTGGTCCACTTCCGTGTAAGCAAAGGACTCATGCTGGCCCTCGTTCCAGCCAAACCGGCCGTAGACGCGACCGTGTTCGCTGACTTGCTGTTCGGCATTGAGGCCGACGCCATACTTCACTGAGCTAGTAAATGGGTGAGCGGTGATGTCGGGCGTCTGTGTTTCACCACGAATGAACGCCTGGTTCTGCTGTCGATAGTCGCCCATGTTGGCATGATTGACGAAGCCAAGCAGCCGCACCGCTCCCTTGAGCTTGGGGTTGGGTAAGGCACTCTTACGCATCTCGAACTCGACATTCTGACCGCTTGCCTGCCGAAATTGATACTGCAGATCGATGCCGTTCGCGACGGTGGGCATGGCCGCGATGCCATAGCGAGCTGTGAACGCATGGTCCACATACTCTATGACCGCACCATCGGTGTAGCCCCGCGTGTTTGCCGCGTAATCCCAAGCCCCGTTGTTATCGACCGTCCAGTTGAGAAACTGGAGGTGAGAGTCTGTGCCTACGGAGTTTGCATCAAGGAAGTCCGGCAAGCCCATCCGACCGATATGCAGTTCCAATCTCCGGACCGGCACCCTGGTTTGCAATGAGACGGTGGATCGCTCGGCGTCTACCAGTTCATCGGTGAAGCCAATGACTTGATGGATCATGTATTGGGAGAGGTACGGCGAGGAACCAAGGTTAGGATTACGGACGACATCAAGATTGGTGAAGCCGGCAAGGCCCAGCGCTTCAGAAATGCCTCGTCCACCGGCAGATTCGACATCCAGGATGGCATCCGTCCCATAGCGCGGGTTCTTGTTGACCTCATAGCCTAGGTAGACCGTCCCAAGCAGGGAAACCTTGTACTCGCCTCGCCCAAGAAGGCTATTCGTGTTTTCGTAAGGGGAATGAAAGGGTCCGTGTGCCTGAAAGATGATATTCGCTTGCCCTGAGACCAGATACCGGGCTTGGTCGGGATGGCGGAAAATGTTTGGCGTTGATGCAGTTTCAGCCTGTGTATCGGTCGTCTGGACTCGAGCGGTGGTGCCCTGGCAGAAACCGGCCCTGGCGAGGGCTACGAGGACAAGAGCAAACGACGACTTCAAGAACATTTTAGGCCCCTCTAATCAATATTTAGGTTACCCTAAAGAAAGCACGGGGAGATGCTTTAGTGAGTAAAAGTCCAGCGAAGCGGAATGACCGAAAAACAGAGGCGGTAGACGATTACCTGAAGGCGATTTACATGCTCGGGGGAGATGTCGGAAGGCGTGTGGGTGGCTCCGAACTGGCGGTCCGTCTCGAAGTGTCTCCTGCCTCAGTGACCAACATGCTGCAGAAGCTCGCGGCCGATCCAAAATCTTTCGTGGACTACAAGAGAAGCGATGGCGTCCGGCTTTCGGCAGCGGGCCGGAGAAGGGCTTTGGAGGTGGTTCGCCATCACAGGCTTGTCGAGACGTTCCTCTTTGAGGTGTTGGGATATCCCGCGAGCGAGGTACACGACGAGGCGGAGCGATTGGAGCATTTCATCTCAGAAGCGTTCGAGGAGCGCATTACGGCAAAGCTGGGGAATCCTACGGCTGATCCTCACGGTCACTGCATTCCTGCAATGGACGGAACCATGCCTGTTGGACATGGCGTGACCTGCAGGTGCGGACTCTAATGGGGACTCTCCAACCAGCTGTACGGCCATCTCTGCCCGAATCGCACGCCTCCGTTAGTATTTCCTCTGCCGTGCAGCCGTGGCGGCGTCTGCTGAGCTTTGTTGGTCCAGGTTTCCTGATTGCCGTGGGCTACATGGACCCAGGAAATTGGGCGACGGATCTTGCTGCGGGCTCTCGTTACGGCTATGCGCTGCTCTTTGTCGTCATGGTTTCGAACCTCATGGCGATCCTGCTGCAAAGCCTGGCGCTGAAGCTGGGTATCGCAACCGAGCGTGATCTTGCGCAAATGTGCCGGGAGAACTACAGCAGGCCTATGAGCCTGTTTCTGTGGATTGGGGCCGAAATCGCGATTGCTGCCTGTGATCTAGCCGAAGTTATCGGTTCCGCAATTGCTCTCCAGCTTCTCTTCGGCATTCCGCTTATCGCCGGAATTATCATCACGAGTATCGACGTTCTCTTGATCCTGCTCTTGCAGCATCGCGGCTTTCGATATCTGGAGGCCGTCGTTATGGTGCTAATCGGCACCATCGCCCTGCTGTTCGGAATTGAAGTTGCGCTTTCCCGGCCCGAGTGGGCACCTTTGCTGGTTAGCTTCGTGAAGCCGCCTCGTACCCTCTTCACCGACCCCGACATGCTGTACATCGCGATAACCATTCTTGGCGCGACGGTGATGCCCCACAATCTTTACCTGCACTCTTCGATCGTTCAGACGCGACGATACGAGAGGACCCGGAGCGGCAAGGCTGAAGCTGTGCGGTTCGCGAACATAGATTCAGCTAGTTCGTTGACTCTCGCCCTGTTTGTAAACGCTGCCATCCTCATCGTCGCGGCGGCCGTCTTTCACCGTGGCGGGCACCCAGAGGTAGCTGAGATTGGAGACGCCTATAAGCTTCTCGCCCCTATGCTTGGAGCTGCCGGAGCGAGCGTCATGTTTGCCGTCGCCCTGCTTGCGTCCGGACAGAACTCAACCATCACCGGTACTCTCGCTGGTCAAGTGGTGATGGAAGGATTCCTCAACATTACTCTGCCAGGCTGGCTACGTCGGTTGATCACTCGGCTCATTGCCATTGTGCCTGCCGTAATTGTGACGGCGCTCTATGGTACGAAGGGAACCGGGAGACTCCTCCTGCTTAGCCAGGCGATCCTCAGTATGCAACTGAGCTTTGCCGTCTTTCCGTTAGTAGCCTTGACCAGCGACAAGATAAAAATGGGCACTTTCGTCAACGGAGCCGTGCTCCGCACCCTAAGCTATGCCGTCGCTATCATCATCGCCGGGCTCAATCTTTGGTTGCTGATTGAGATCTTCCAGGGAAAGAGCTAATCAGGAGCACGCGCCAATATGTCTCTCCCGCACCGATTTCACATAATCCACACTCGCTCAACAGTCAATAGGATTGAGCGCAGGTCTTCTTATCGGGATCGCGCGGAGGCATAAGTGATGACGACAATTGCTGTTCGGCAAGGTCTTGGAGACAAGCGCATTATGACTCTGCAGTGGGTGACGCTTGGCTGGATGATGATCGAGTGCTCGACTGCTCTGACAGCGGCTTGGAGAGCTAGAAGTGTTTCGCTTCTGGCCTTCGGTTCAGACAGCTTTGTTGAGATCGTCTCGGCAATAGCTGTTTTGCTGCAGTTCGTTCCACGATGGCGCATTTCGCAAACCCGAGCAGCAAAATTTTGCGGCCTGCTGCTCTACGCCCTTGCAGGTATCGTGCTGCTCATTGCGCTTGCCGGGCTTTTTCAGCATGTCGATGCGGACACAAGTCGTCTCGGCATGGTGGTCACAGGAGGGGCGCTGCTGCTCATGCCCGTACTCGCTCGTGTGAAGCGGGATGAGGCAGACCGAACGGGGAACAAAGCGTTACGCGCCGATGCGGTGCAATCTGCGACTTGCGCATATCTTGCTGCGCTCACTCTTGTTGGTCTGCTTTTGCGGTCATTCTTTGGACTCCACTGGCTCGACCAAGGCGCGGCTCTAGTGGCCGTACCAATCCTGATCGTTGAAGCGAGAAGGGCTCGGCAGGGACATGCGTGCAGTTGTTGCTAGCCGTAGGACATCGGTATATAAGGGGGTCACCTCAAGAAAGGTACATTTACGTACGCTAACGATCTCGTGGCGCTGAGCCTAAACAGCTTACCAGCGGGACACCCGCTGCAAGTGTAGCAAAAACGACCGTTTATCGGACTGGCGAAAAGGCGATCTCGAAGGGCCTTCCTGATGCGGAAACTGTCGCAATACACGTCTCGAAATCAGTGTCCCGCTAAGGGTGGGGTTTTGAAACACCTTGCGCTCTCGTATCAGGTGCTTAGCGTACGTAAATGTCCCTTTCTTGAGCTGTCCCCTACTTCGGTGGCCACCGTGAGGAAGTCCTGAAGCGGGACGACTACCGCTGCCGTGTGCCTGGGTGTACGACTATGAAGAGAGGGAAGCGTTCAGTGGCGGTTCACCATCGCGAGCCGGGGAACAGCGATCCCACCAAAATGCTTACGCTGTGCCTCCCTTGCCATGCAAAGGTATCGCGGACCTT
The DNA here is from genome assembly GCA_964242875.1 of uncultured Acidobacteriaceae bacterium. Classification (GTDB taxonomy): domain Bacteria; phylum Acidobacteriota; class Terriglobia; order Terriglobales; family Acidobacteriaceae; genus Edaphobacter. Next base: position 59,780 of record CAXTCB010000004.1, on the reverse strand, counting down.
ATACGTACAAGATGACTGGCCTGAGTTCCTTCGTGTTCTTTGGAGAGAACAGCACCCGGATGGACATGAGCAAGGTGCGTTGAACTTCGCTGTGGCTGCTCCGAAAGCCAGGAACATTTTCTTGTTCGAAGATGTCGAAGCTCGGTAGAAAGCCACAAACGGGTCACAATGCAAAGCTTTGTGCTCTTCGGCACACCAAAGAAGCCTCTTTGAAACCCATGAGGCCACCTTGCAAGTGCAATAATCGGTGTGCTACCGTCCTGATGGGTCGGGGATGTTTGGTCCCCAGGCGGAGGCCACAATGGGAGCGGTAAAACGATCCCCACGATTTCTTTATCGGAACATCGTGCTACATCTGTTGGCGTTCGCTGTCATCGCATTCGGTCTCGAAGCTAAGCTTGCCCTTTACAAGAAGGCTCCGGAACCCGTGATAGCTGCCGCAAAGCTCTCAACAGAGAAGAACTCTTCCAAAGTCATCTCGGCCATCGGCAAGGTGTATCCAGTAAAAAGATCCCTTGACCTCGACGCTCTTGCTCTCCGACAGCTCATACAGACTCGCGGTACAGCGGCCGCTATTCCGGTTCGTTCTGCGAAAATAAGCCTGATTGCCTCAATCAGGATCCACGATCAGGGCGTCTCACATTTCCATCGACCACCCCCGGCACTCCTCTAGCCCTTGTCCTGCAACCTGCATTCCGGTTGCCAGTATGACATCCGTCCATAGTCCGACGGACAGAGCGGACCGCCCACTTCTGAGCGCGGTTTGGAGATCGCTATGTATCAAAATGACTTAACACGCACTCTGTGCACGGGGAGGGCGTTATGGTTTTGAGCCAGTCGACCTGCTTCACCCATGACCGCCTTTTGCCTCTTGAGCTAGCTTCGATCCTCCTTGTTGAGGCGGACCCGGAACTTCGTTCCTCACGCCGAATGGTGATGGATTCACTGCAACATCCCGTTCTCGCCGTAGGAGGTTACCAGGATGTTTGGGTTCTTCCTCCAGATAGCAATTGTTGCTTGGTGGCGATCGATCTCCGTCCCAGCGAACATGAGGCCCGACGAATCGCTATGCATGTTCGCAGAACCTGGCCTTTGGCAAAGATTCTGCTGCTGGGTGAGCCATCGCGGGAGTTCGATGACCCCCTCTACGACGATGCCGTAAGGACGTTGTGGTCGCCTCTGGCGGTGGTGGAGATCGCTCGAAGGCTCATTGGATTGAACAAAGACTGTCGCTAAAGGGAGAGGTGAGGCGACTCGGTTGCTATTCGCCTCACCGCTCACCTCGCGACCTCCTGCTCCATAGAAGGGAGGGTTTCTCTATGCAATCAGCACGCTTCAAGACCTCAGGTTCCGACCGGATTTCATCTCTCCGAGCCATCCTCACGGGAGCTTTCATCCTTGCTCTTACGGTAGCCATGTTTCTCTTAGCAAGGAGCATGCAAGTGCATCATTTCTTCTCAGGTGGCCGCTGACCTGCCGGAAGATCGATGCAGCACCGTGCGCCTCCACTCGCGGTTTTGTCGAAGAAAATGGATCCAGCGCTACGATCGATCGCAAGTTTGGCAATGGAAAGGCCCAGCCCAGCGCCGCTGCTTGATTGTGTCTCCGGGCTTCGACTGGTGAAGAATCGGTCGAAGACGCGCTCGTGCTCGCCAACCTGAATCCCCGGCCCTGAGTCCGCAATGCACAACCGTTCCGCAGGCCTTGTGTTCAGCATGGCTCGAGCATAGGAGACGGTGAGGGTTGATCCGGGAGGACTGAACTTCAATGCGTTGTGAATGACATTCAGGATCGCTACCCTGACGAGGCTGCGATCAGCACAGACGGGAAGCTCATCATGGCCATCCCTAGTTTCCGAGACTGAGATTCGAGCCTCTTCAATGACCACGGCGAGCAGCTTTAGGATTTCATGGACCAGCTCGGGCAGGGAGATCAGCTCTTCCGTCTCGCCAACCTGTCGGACCTCAGTCCGCGCAAGGATCAGAAGACCATCGATCGTCTGATTCAGCCGTATCGTTTCCTCCAGCATGCTGCTGACGGTCTCGCGGAACTCCTCCGCGCCCTGCTGGCGCTCAAGTGCCAGCTCACCGGTAGTACGGATCGACGCCAACGGCGTCCGAAGTTCGTGAGCGGCATCGGCGGTGAAACGCTGGAGCTCCGCAAACGCCGTCTCAAGACGGCCAAGCAGGTGGTTAAAAACACGAGCCATGTGGCCAAGTTCATCATCTTCATTCTCGATGTTCAGCCGTGCACTAAGGCTCTTGGCAGTGATTCTCTCTGCTCTGCCTGCCATCTCGTCCAGCGGGCGGAGTGCTTTGCGGGCGATGCCGTATCCAGCAAATGCAGCGGCAATCAGGGCAAGAGGCATTCCCAGCAGCAACAAGAGAGCGAATTGCATCATCCTGTTTTGCAGGGCACCCAGATGATACCCAAGGCGAATCAGGACCTGGCGGCCTTCTACCGGATGAGTGTGGCTGATTAGGAAAACGCGCGACCCATCAGCAAGGGTGGTCGTGCGTTCATTGAAGGAATCTGTACCTTCGCCAGGAAACTGAGGGCCATCGAGTGGCATACCTCTGAGCGTTGAACTGCGAAATAGAACATGCCCGGAGAGATCTTGCACTTCGAGCAGGCGATCGACAAGCAGCCGGTTCTGAGGATGTACAAAGTAGCTTTGTTCAAGCTCAAGCTGCCCCCCCGGGTCGAAGAAGAATAAGGCTTCCACCGTTTCTATGTCTTGCACTTCGTCGTGATACATCTGGCGCTCAAGGAGAGCAAATTGGAAGAAGAACACCACCGCCACATAGACCACGAGGATCGCCGCAAGGACTGCAACATACCAGAAGGTCAGGCGGCTGCGGATGCTCTTTGACGAGGGAAGAATCATGATTGCGGCTCGCGAAGGCTGAATCCAACCCCTCGAACGGTGTAGAGGAGCTTAGTCTCAAACGGTTCGTCCACTTTACGGCGTAATCTCGCCATTTGGACATCGATAACGTTGTCGATCGGGGTAAAGCGTGAGGTCTCATGCCACACATCGCGAGCAAGCATTTCGCGTGACACGGCACGATTACGGTTCTCTACCAAATACAGGAGTAGGTCAAACTCTTGATCAGTAAGAGTCAGATTGACTCCCGATCTCCGGGCGCGGCGAAGCGTCATATCCAGGACCAGGTCAGCCACGGATAGTGAATTGGTCGTTTTTGCTGGCAGTCCGCGTCGGAGCAGCGCCTCAACACGAGCCATCAGTTCAGAGAAGGCAAATGGCTTGCCTAGGTAATCGTCAGCCCCTTCCCGCAGCCCTTGCACGCGTTCCTCCACCTCGTTATGGGAGGTCAGGACCATAATCCTGACTTCCAGTGCTTGCTCCCGTAGTTGCTTGAGGATCTCCAGCCCTCCGCGTCCGGGTAGATTCAGATCGAGCAGGAGCAGATCCGGCCGAAAGCTGAAAACAACAAAAAAACCCTCTTCCCCGCTGGCCGCTGTCTGCACGTCGTATCCACGCTCTTCAAGCCCTTCACGGAGCGATTGAGCCATCTTCTTGTCGTCTTCGATGATCAGGATTCGTGGACGAACGGTAGACGTTGACAAAGAGAAACTCCTTTCACCCATCATGGGCTGTGAAGGCTGAGCCGCACAAGTGGCTCCTACGGCTTGTCAGGAAGTGTAAGCAATTGTCAGAAATCTTTGTGGTCCACTCTCCCTAGGCAAGAGCAACGTTGTGGCAGGAGTTCCTTATGTTGATTCAAAGCTTGGTGACGCACGGATCCTTGATGTTCTTGGTGGCGATCACGCAGGCGACGGGAACATCGATGTCAGCGGCGTTGCTCCCGCCCCAGACAGCCCTCCCCATCGTCTTCACCAGTACTGTGGATGCACATCGGGCCAAGGTGGGTGACCCGGTACTGGCGAAGACTATCCAGGTGGTCAAGGTTGCCGGGCTGGTCTTGCCTTCAGGAGCTTTGGTCCACGCGCATGTTGTTGCCGTAAGCCTTGCTTCGAAACAGGCAACGAACGCTAAAACGTCTGAGAAGTCGGAGCTTGGCGTTCACTTCGACTTCATTTCGTCGAAGACAACCTCGATTCCTCTAGACGTGTACGTGCGGGCTATTGCGGATCCAATCAGCAGTTGGACGGCCGTTGAGCCATTCGGAGATACGAAGTGGGACCCCGACTCGACGGTGATTCAGGTAGGAGGCGACATCCTCACCCCCTCCCAAACTGACGTAGTCTCCCGCGATGGACGCATCGTTGCCCGAAACATCAGGGGAGGCGTCTTCGGGAAGTTACGGGCCGGCTCGGGTGATTCGCCGGACGGTTGTGATGAGAGCAACTCTGATGAATCCCTCGCCATCTTCTCAGCCACTGCATGTGGGCTCTATGGGTTCAGCGAGGTTCAAATGGAGCATTCGGGCCGCACGGGTAATCCTTCGATGTTACTGCTGGTGTCGCGTAACGGACCGGCAAAGATATGGAAGCAAAGCACCGCTCTTCTCGAAGAGAGACAGCCGTGACCTAGAACGAGATGCTCGTCACTATCCTTGCCCTCGGCGTCAGTCAGGTTTGCCCACGCACCATCGATCAAGGAAGGTTCACAGATGCGCGGTAGGCGCTTATTCCTCATATTAGGTTGTTGTATCGCAGTTGCGGTACTCATCATTGTCTTCGAAAGACACCGCTCTTCCGACGAGAGGTCTCAAGCGGAAGCGCCCCACGAGGCCCCCGCAGTCTCCGTCGCAACAGTGCAGACAGGGCACATTTCGAATCAGCTGACAGTCGCTGGCGTGTTCCAGCCTTTTCAAGAGATCGACGTCCACGGTAAGGTCTCCGGTTATATACGTCACATTTATGTTGATATCGGGGATCGGGTCCGGCAGGGGCAAACGCTGGCAGTGCTCGAGGTACCAGAGCTGCAGGCAGAGGTAGCCGGCGCGCAGGCCGGAATCACCCAGACTCAAGAAAACATCACTCGCTTGCAAAATGAAGTTTCGCGCGAACAGGCCGGCTATGCGGCGGTGCATGCGAACTACATGCGTCTGAAGCAAGCATCGGATCAGCAGCCTGGTTTGGTCGCTGCTCAGGAGCTTGACGATGCGCGCGCCAAAGACCAGTCTGCGGCGGCACAGGTAGACGCCGCAAAGTCTTCCGTTGCGGCGGCCCAAGGGCAACTTGGCGTGTCTCGTGCAGCAAACCTTCGCGTCACCAGCATGGAACACTACGCAACAATCACGGCTCCCTATAGTGGGGTCATTACGATGCGGTATGCAGATACTGGGTCTTTGATCCCGGCCGGGACAGCTGAAGGCCTGAACCAGGCTGTCGTTCGACTTGCCCAAAGCGATGTGCTTCGCCTCCGCATGCCAGTACCTGAGAGAGATGTTCCCATGGTTCACGAAGGTTCCACGGTCACGGTCCACGTCCAGGCCACCGGTCAAGATTTTCCCGGCACCGTAGTGCGCTTTACACGAAACGTATCCAACTCCACGCGCACCATGATGACCGAGGTAGACGTCAAGAATCCCCAACTGACGTTGACTCCGGGCATGTATGCCGACGTCACCTTCAACCTCGAAGAGAAGGACAATACGTTGATCGTGCCGGCCAGCGGAATTATCCAGGGTGACCAACCGTCAGTAATGCTGGTCGATAGCAACAACCACGTCCAAAAGCGATCTGTTGTGCTGGGTATCGCCAGTGCCAATTCGCAGGAGGTCACTTCGGGCGTCCAGGCTGGCGATCGTGTCATCATCGGTGGCCTTTCAACATTGCAAGTAGGCGAAGCGGTTAGACCTCAAGCGGCCCCCAATGATCTCGCAAATTATCACAAAGAGAACCAGAAGGGAGATCAGTAGCCGATGTCTTCCTTCGCGATTCGCTATCCATTTTTCGTTCTGATGGTCTGCCTCATTATCGTTGTCGTGGGTGTCGCCGCGATCACTAGGATGCCCGTAGACCTGTTCCCACCGGTGAAGATCCCTGTGGTTGTGGTAGCTACCTTCTACTCCGGCATGCCGCCCGAACAGATCGAGTCCGACATCACCGACAGTGATGAACGCTTCTTTACTTTAGGCAGCAACATCAACCATATCGAGTCCCGCTCTATGAGCGGAGTCAGCTTAATCAAGATTTACTTCCAGCCCGGCACCGATCCGACCGCCGCGGTAAGCAACATATCCAACCTGGCTATGGCGAATCTTCGCCGACTTCCCCCAGGGACCCTGCCACCCGTCGTGCTCAGCTTCGACGCAGCTAACCTCCCTGTCTGCCTGATCACACTCAAGGGCGCAGGTATGAACCAAACGCAACTCAAGGATGCCGCGCAGTTTACGGTACGCAACCAGGTTGCGAATGTGCCGGGTGCCTCTGTGCCTCAACCCTACGGTGGAACCTACCGGCAGATTATGGTGTACGTAGATCCGCTAAAGTTGCAAGCGTCCCAGCTTGGCGTTATGGATGTCGTGCACAGTATCAATGATTCGAACCTGATCCTGCCCGCTGGTGACGTACGCATTGGTCCGAAGGACTACAACATCTATGCAAATAGCCAGGTTGCAACTCCAAACGATGTCAACAGCATTCCCCTGAAGACAGTTGGTAACGCTTCAATCCTGGTAGGTGACGTCGGGCATGCCGTCGACGGGGGACAACTCCAGACCAACATCGTGAGGGTCGATGGGCAGCACTCTGTCTACATTCCCGTGCTCAAGCAGGGAGGTGGTGCAAACACCATCACAATTGTGGATGGCATACGTAAAGCGACGGCTCATCTCCTGGATATCCCAGCGTCGCTGAAGACTGCGGTGGTCTTCGATCAATCGGTCTTTGTGAAAACTGCGATCAAGAACGTGATCAGCGAAGGAGCCATTGGCCTTTGTCTCACAGGCATCATGATTCTGCTGTTTCTCGGCAACGTGCGAGCTACCGTTGCTGTCCTGCTTTCAATCCCAATCTCCTGCATTGCAACCTTCCTGATCCTGAATGCTTTCGGCGACTCCATCAACACGATGGTCCTGGGCGGTATGGCACTGGTGCTCTCGCGACTGATTGATAATTCCGTCGTGGTGCTGGAAAACATCTTTCGCCACTTCGAGATGGGAGAAAACAGCATCAAGGCTTCCGAGGAAGGCGGCAAGGAGGTTGCACTGGCGGTTCTCGCGGCGACGTTCAGCACGGCTATCGTCTTCTTCCCTGTTGTGCTTCTCAACGGTGTGAGCAAATACCTCTTTACGGCGCTCGCCCTTGCCGTGGTGATCGCGTTGTTCTGTTCCTACGTGGTTGCAATGACCGTGGTGCCACTCTTCTGCTCAAAGTTCATCAAGGAGACGGGGCACGGAACGGAGCACGAATCAGCAGAGCAAGGCGACCCCGTTCCCGAGCACATGCACGGCAGCCGGAAACATAAGAACCTTTTCGCACGGGTCGTCTACCACTTCAACGAGGGCTTCTCCTGGTTGCAGGCGAAATATGACAGCGCGATCCACTACTGCCTCGAGAAGCCGGTATTGGTGGTGGTTGTCTTCTCCGGGTTCGTATTGCTCAGCTTCGCGGTATCGCCCTTCCTGGGGCATGCGTACTTTCCACGTACTGATCCGGGACAGTTTGTCATCAGTGTGAAAGCGCCAACGGGAACCCGCATCGAGCTAACCGACCAATACATTTCCCGCGTTGAGAATGATGTCCGTTCCGTGGTTGATGCCAAAGATCTGAACATGATCGTATCGAACATTGGAGTTACTCCCGATCTTTCCGCTATCTACACTCCCAACTCCGGGATGCACACGGCTTTCGTCCAAGTGAGCTTGAACGAAGAGCACAGTCTCAGCAGCTTCGAGTACATGAAGCGAGTGCGTGCAAAGCTCGCGTCGGATCTTCCCGAAGTACAGACCTATTTCCAGTCCGGCGGTCTCGTCGATTCCATTGTCAACCAGGGCCTGCCGGCTCCCTTCGATGTCCAGGTAAGCAGCAACAACATGGAAGGCGGATATGCAGTCGCGCAGCAGTTAGCACAGAAGTTCCAGGCTCTTCACGGAGTGAGCGACGTGCTGATTCCACAGGACATCGATTATCCCGGCCTGGCCCTGAATATCGATCGTCAGAAAGCCAGCCTTCAAGGACTGACACCGAAGACGATTGTCGATAGTGTCATCACCGCCATGACCTCAAACGGGCAGGTTGCGCCAAGCTACTGGATTGATCCGAAGAGTGGCAACAACTACATGCTGACGGTGCAGTATCCAGAGACCCAAGTCCAAACGCTGAATGATTTTAAGCAGATTCCGCTGCGATCTGCCGACGGGAAGAACACGACACCGCTCGAGTCAGTTGCGTCGATCAAAGCGATCAATACCCCAACTGAGGTCGATCACTATCAACTCCGTCGCGTGTTCGACGTGTACGTTATGCCGAAAGCGGAGAACCTGTCCACGATCAGCGGTGACGTTCAAAAGATTGTCAAGGATGCGCACCCGCCACATGGGACCGTGCTGACGGTACGCGGCTCGGTAAACAACATGAATGAGTCGTTCAAGTCATTCGCCATCGGGCTCATCCTCTCGATCGTCCTCGTCTTCCTGATTCTGATGGCGCAGTTCGCGTCCTTCGTCGACCCCTTCATCATCCTGTTGGCTATCCCGCCTGGCATCTCGGGGGTGATCCTGTTCCTTCTCCTCACGCACACGACGCTCAATATCATGAGCTTGATGGGGGTCCTGATGATGACTGGAATCGTCGTTTCGGACAGCATCCTCATCGTTGAGTTTGTCGGTCAGCTGCGTAGCCAGGGACTGAAGCTCGAGGAAGCGATCATCACGGCCTGCAAGGTTCGTCTGCGTCCGATCCTAATGACAACGCTGGCAACGGTTCTGGGCTTGATCCCAATGGCTCTGGCGCTCGAAGCTGGAAGCGAGCAATACGCTCCGCTTGCAAGGGCCATTCTTGGCGGACTTACGGTCTCCGGTGTTGTTACGGTATTCCTGGTGCCGAGCGCCTACCTGCTCATCCACAGAAGAATCGAGGCACGGCAGGGAAGCGCCAAGGTTGCTGCGCAGGAGGCACACGCGTGAGATCACCTTTTTCATGCTTCCTGATTGCGATATCCGTGGTCAGCATTCCGATCTTAGCTGTTGCTCAGCAAGCTGATCTCCCTTCCGCACCGAACGCGGTTACGCTCGCACTCTCCGTTCAGCAACAGTCAACACCGACAGGTCGGGGGCCGCAATCGGGAAAACAGCCGCCACCCCTCGTCAACCCGACGACTCCCACCGTATCGATCACCCGTTCGGATGCCGAGCGGCTGGCACTCAAGAACAATCCTCGCATTACAGCCAGCCAGTTGTTGGCGCTTGCCGCCGGTCAGGTCACCCGGGAGACGCGATCCGCAGCGTTACCTCAACTCACCGGGTATCTCACCGGCGAAGAGGCGGAGGATGGAAGCCGTATCGGAGCCGGGGCTGGCCTCACCTCGTCACGCCTCTACAGCCATTTCGGAGCGGGCGGGACGCTCTCGCAGCTCATCACAGACTTCGGCCATACGCGTTTCCTGGTTGCTACCAACAAGCTGCAACAACAGGCCCAGAACCAGACTACCCTCGCTACGCAGCAGGACGTGCTCCTGGCTACTGACCAGGCTTTCTACCGACTTCTCGATGCGCAGTCGCTGTTAGATGTCGCAAGGGCTACCGTGAGCGCTCGGGGTGACGTCCAAAACTTGACGTCGGCCCTGACGAAATCAGCTCTCAAGAGCGACTTGGATCTGAACGTTGCGTCGGCTGATCTCTCGCAATCACAACTCCTCGAGCTTGATGCTGAGAATTCGGTTGCCTCAGCCAGTGCTATGCTTGCCGCTCTGCTCGCAACCCCAGCGGACACCCTCTATAAAGCAGTCGAAGATCCAGAGCAGGCCGCCCCTCCGCCGCCCGAAACTTCCAGCACTGCCGGCATTACTGCGGCTGCGGAAGCTGAGCGCCCGGATCTGAAAAGCCTCCAGCTCAATGCTGAATCATTCCAGAAGCTAGCCAAAGCGCAAGCTCTACAGCATCTTCCAAGTATTACAGCCGTTGGGGCGGGGGGTATCACGCCTGCGGCTCCAGCTAACGTCTTCGTACCTGATTGGTATGCGGCTGGAGGCGTGAATCTGACCCTGTCGGCATTTACTGGGTTCCGCATCACAGCCCAAACTGAAGAGGCTCGACTGCGCGCGAAAGCTGCTGAACAACAAGCCCGCGAACTCTCGGACAATATTGGCCGCGACGTTCGTGTTGCCATTCTGAACGCTCAAACGGCCTTTCGGCGAATCGGCGTAGCAGACGAATTCCGTCACCAGACCGAGCAGGCACTCGCATTGGCTCAAACCCGTTACAAGTTGGGCCTAAGTTCCATCGTGGAGCTTTCCCAGGCACAACTGCAGTCGACCCAAGCTGCCGTCGCCGCTGTGAATGCCCGCTATGACTATCTTCTCGCCCTGCGAACACTGGATTACGCTCGCGGACAACTTGCCCCCTAAACCTCTTTTGAGAGGGCTCACACAAAACTCCCCTATCGGGGTGGAAGACACGCATGGGAACCGAGATCAAGATCGACCGAATCCTCTATGCAACAGACTTCCTTGAGAACTCAAGGCTGGCACTTGACTATGCCGTCTGCTTCGCTCAGCACTTCAAGGCAACAATCGTCATGTTGCACGTTGTTTTGCTCTCGCAAGCTGCGAGGGAGGCAGAAATTGAGATCTCTGGTCCAAGCATGACTCGGAAAGCTGTCGAACAGCGTCTGGAGAAGCTAGCTCATGGTGTGCGCGCTTTGGGCCTCTCGGTAGAAACGCACGTGGTCGACGGCCTAATCTGCGAGACCGTCATAAAGTCAGTGAAGACCTACCGCGCAGACCTACTGGTCCTTGGAACCCACGGCGTGCATCGTGGACTTGATCACCTCTTAATCGGCTCCAACACCGAGAAAATCCTGCTCGGATCGGAGTGTCCCACACTAACCATCGGAGCTCATGTTCTGTCCGGCTTCGTGATCGAAGAGCACTTGAAGGAGATCCTTTACTTCTCCGACTTCACATCGGAAGCGACTGCCGCGGCACCGATGGCTTTGTTCCTCGCTAAAGAATTTGCCGTTCCTGTAGACGCATGTGTCCTCGTGCCGAACGTCGCCGAACACAACGCGAGGTTGCGACAAGAACTGGCAGAGGATTACTGCGAAAGCATGAAGGCTGAACTCGACGATAGCAACGTGGAGTGGTGCAAACCAACATTCCAACTTGATCGTGGTCTGGCACTCGATCAGATCGTGGAACGCGCTGAGACTCAAAGTGCGGGTTTGATCGTACTTGGGGTACATGCCGAGTCACAACTCGGCAGACATGTTCATACCAGCTTTGCCTACCAGGTACTGGCTGAAGCGACCTGCCCGGTTGTCACGGTACGCAGCTTGGCTCCAGCGGACAAGAGATAACGGCCATGACCGTGTTGGAGTTTTCAAGTCTGTTATTCGCTACGTCTCTTGTCGCTGGCTTCCTGGGAGCCCTCACGGGGTTAGGGGGCGGAGTGGTGCTCGTTCCCGTTCTTGCACTGTTCTTCAAGATGGACATCCGCTATGCCATCGGCGCTTCTTTGGTTTCGGTCATTGCCACGTCATCCGGGGCTGCCGTCGCTTACGTAAGAGAGGGACTATCGAACATCCGGATTGGAATGTTCCTTGAAGTAGCGACCACGCTTGGCGCTTGTTTCGGGGCATATCTCGCAACACGGGTTTCCAATCACTGGATCGCCATCGTCTTTGGCATGGTTCTGCTTTACTCCGCGGTGTCGTCATTTCAGAAAAGAGACAAAGATGTACCCCATAGAGCCACCGTTCCGAACGCCTTGGCTACAAAGCTTGAGCTTAATGGATCCTACCCAGGGCCGCAGGGCGGCGAGCCCTATACAGCCCAACGCGTTCCCCTCGGCTTTGGCATCATGTTCGGTGCCGGTACGTTGTCGGGATTGTTGGGGATCGGCTCCGGCGCGGTAAAAGTCCTGGCGATGGACCAGGCAATGAAGCTGCCATTCAAGGTCTCGACAACAACTAGCAACTTCATGATCGGGGTTACCGCAGCTGCCAGCGCGGGGATTTACCTGTCACGAGGCTACATTGATCCGCAGATCGCCATGCCAGTCATGTTGGGTGTTCTTGCCGGATCGCTCTTTGGAACGCATTTCTTAGTACGGGCGAAGGTGACCACCCTGAAGAGTCTCTTTGCCGTAGTCATCCTGTTTCTTGGCTGCGAGATGATCTTCAACGGCATGACTGGGAGGATCTGATGACGAAGCCAAGCGATCAGGATCTAGACATATCAGTAGCAGTCGTCCTTCGGATCGGTGTCATCCTGTCCGCGTCCGTTGTCATCTTGGGGGGCGTTCTTTTGCAAAACCATCTCTTCAGCGCTGTGCCCGATTACGCTCATTTTCACCCGGGAGACCCCGGGCTCCGCTCCGTAATGGGGATAGTACAAGGTGCGGTTAACTTTACGCCCCGGAGCGTGATCCAACTTGGTCTACTGCTCCTGATCGCAACGCCTGTGGCACGAGTTCTCTTGTGCATCATCGGATTCACCCGCCAGCGCAACCTTCTCTATGTAGGTGTCAGCAGTCTCATCTTCGCGATCTTGTTGTTTAGCTTCTTCAAAGGTGGTCAGCAATGATGCGAGTCCTTCGTGCTTTTGTTCTGCCGAGTGCACACCACCTTTCACCTGCATTCCTTGCCATTGCCATCCTCAGTCCGGGAGCGGCCGTAAGCCAGATGCAAGTCCCCAACCCGCAACGCAAGGCAGCTTCAGCCCTGGGGGCAATGGATGACGAATTAAGGTCTTTGGCAATCCGGGTTCAACCATCGGTGGTCAAGATCGAAGTATCGGGTTTGGCGGAAGTCGCGGACCCAAGCTCTCCAGGAACCTCTCTGATTGCCCATCAACAGGGAGTAGGGTCCGGCATCATCATGGACACGAACGGCTTCATCATTACAAACGCTCACGTGGTCGAACATGCAGTCTCGATTTCCGTGGCGGTGAACTCCAGCGAGAGGGACGCTGAAGGGCTTCCTCTTGCTTCGCGTCGCCTCCCTGCGCATATCGTGGGCAAGGACACTCTCACAGATGTCGCGTTGCTCAAAGTTGAGGCTGCGTCGCTTCCCGCGCTGAGGTTCGCGAAAGCCGATTCTGTGCACGTGGGTCAGATCGCGCTTGCGTTCGGCAGTCCGCTTGGCCTCGAGAACACTATGACACTCGGAGTCATCAGCGCACTCCACCGGCAGCTGAATCTGAGTAGTCCGGTGAATTACCTCCAGACGGATGCTTCTATCAATCCGGGCAACTCTGGCGGCCCCCTCGTTGACATCCAGGGAGAGGTCATTGGAATGAACACAATGATCGCGTCCGAGTCAGGAGGGAATGAAGGAGTTGGTTTTTCAATCCCGGCGGATACTCTCGCTTTCGTATACCAGCAGCTACGGGGCCTCGGTCACGTTCGCCGCGGTGCGATCGGTGTCATTGCTCGGGCAATCACGCCTGAATTGGCTGCGGGACTGCAGATCAAAACTCCTTCTGGCGTGATTCTGGAGGACGTCCTTCCGGGGTCATCCGCAGAGAAGGCAGGGCTGCATACCGGCGATGTCGTCCTGGCATTGGACAAGAGAGCTGTATCTGACCCCAGGATCCTTTCCTTGTTGCTTTTCCGCAAGCAGATTGGAGAGGTTGTTTTATTCAGTGTCACTCGCGGGAATGGCACATTGCAGGACATACCAGTGACGATTGTTAGACGCCCCCGAGATGCTGAGAATCTTCTCGATCCCGATCGATTGGAGGGAGACATAGTGGCCAAGCTGGGCATCATAGCCGTCACAGTTGACGCCGACATTGCAAAACTCATTCCGGAGCAACGCAAATCAGGAGGACTGCTCATAGTCGGTTTGACCGCGGGCGGGACAGGAAGCGCTCTCGGGCTGCAAGCAGCTGACATCCTCTACGAAGTGAACAATCGACCAGTTTCCTCTGTCACGGACCTGAGGCAAGAACTTGCAGGTCTCGGTTCTAACGCACCTGCGGTATTACAGATCGAACGAGACGGCACCTTGCGCTTCGTGGTCTTCACGAATGCGGAGTAATCCAAACATCAACAACATAGAAGGAAAGGCAGGTAGTCACGTGAATCCTCGTTTCTTTAAATGTGTCCTCGCGTTGACAGTACTCTCAGCAGCCACCGCATACGCCTCCAACGTACGAACTGACTATGATCACAATGTCTCTTTTGCTAACTACAAGACATTCTCATGGGGAAAAATCGACACCTCCAATCCTCTCAATGAGGATCGCGCGAAAGCAGATATTCAGAAGGATCTGGAGAGCAAAGGGTGGCGGCTTGTTCCATCGGGGGGCGCCGCAACCGTTGTCGTGCTAGATAAAGTCCACAACGAGAAAGAGCTCGAGACCATGTATGACGGGATGGGCGGCGGCTGGGGTGGTGGCTGGGGCTGGGGAGGATGGGGCGGATTTCGCGGAGGCTTTGGACCAGGGGGCTTTGGAGATTCGACAACTCAGGTCGAGAATCAGCGAGTTAGCCATGTGGTCGTCGATATCTTCGATTCGTCGGATCACCATCTCCTGTTCCGCGGTGTAGCCGATCGCGATCTCTCAAACAACTCTGAGAAGAACAGCAAGAACTTGGGTGAAGATCTGCAGAATATCTTCAAGAAGCTGCCCGCATAGGGAAGTCGCCCTCGAAGACTTTCTCGTAACTTCCTCCCACCCTGGGGAAAGCAACTCATTCAAGCGAACTGAAAGGAATAACAATATGAAGCTTATCGCCCTAACCACTGCAATGATCGTAGGTATCTCAATATCCGCTCACGCTCAGAAGACGGATGCCAAGCTCACTCAACGCTTGGACGCTGCACATGCTGTCCTGCATGAACTCATGTCCACACCTGACAAGGGTGTACCCCTGGATATCGCGGCGAAAGCACAATGTGTGGCCGTTGTGCCCGGATTCAAGAAAGGAGCCTTTATATTTGGTGGCGAATATGGCCAGGGCGTCGCTACCTGTCGGAATGCTAACGGCTGGAGCGCCCCTGTGTTTATTCAACTGACTGGAGCCAGCTTTGGGTTCCAGGCCGGCGGTCAATCCACGGATCTGGTTCTCGTCGGGATGAACCGCCGCAGCATCGACGATCTTTTGAAGGATAAGGTCAAGCTTGGAGGCGACATCGCGGTGTCTGCGGGGCCTGTCGGCCGCGACTCGCAAGCGTCTACGACGGAGCTCGCGAACGCGGAATTTCTTACTTATTCGCGAAGCAAGGGGATCTTTGCGGGCATTGATCTGAACGGCGATGAGGTTCATCAGAATAGCAAGGACACAACCGCGTTCTACGGAACAGACGTCTCTTTTCAGAAAGTGCTAAGCGGGGGCATTCCCACCCCCGATGCCGCTCAGCACTTCGTCAGCACCGTGAACGAGATGTTTCAGGCTGGAAGAAGACAGTGAAGGTAGTCAGCCGCAGGAGGCGCGATCAGCTGCTATCGCGTCTCCTAGCCTCTTCGCAGTCGAGAAATGAGCAGATCCATTGTTTGGGTTTTGAGCTTTTTCAGGGTTGCCGCTTGCGAACCGGTAACTGAGGGGCTTTACATACCTACCGAGAGCCTCTCCTATATGAGCACACCCGAGACGCGGCAAAAGCCGGATGAGGACCTTATACCCTCCACCCTGAAACATCCGCGGGCGCTTAATTTCTGGCTCGCCATTGGGTTGACGGGTGTCGCAACCGGGATCGGCGCTGCAATCCTGACAAAGCTTCTCGAAACTGTTCAGCACTTGGTATGGCACGGATCAGCGACCGATATCCTTGACGCCGCTCAACAGGCCAGCCCGTGGAGACATATCTCTGTTCTGTTGGGCGCGGCTTTACTCACTGGACTTGGACAGGTGGTCCTGAAGCAGCTCTCAAGCGGCAACGGAATCGACACCACTGAGGCCATCTGGTTTCATGCTGGCCGGATGCCGGCGATGCGCACCTTGGGGAGCGCTGTCCTTTCAGTACTCATCGTCGGAATGGGGGTCTCACTGGGCAGAGAGGGAGCACCGAAGCAAGCTGGAGCGGTGTTTGCGAACTTCTTTTCGGACAGGGAGCGCCTCTCAGATGAACAACGGCGATTACTGGTGGCCTGCGGAGCAGGTGCCGGCATGGGCGCTGCGTACGGGGTACCCTTGGGCGGCGCGCTATTCGCGCTCGAAGTCATGCGCGGCAAGCTGGCGCTTCGTTACGTCTTGCCTGCCCTTTTTGCTTCCCTCATTGCAACCGGGGTCTCGTGGTTGGCTTTACCCAACGCTCCAACGTACATCATCCCCTCTTATTCGATATCGACATCGATCCTCATATGGGCCCTCGCTGCCGGTCCAATTCTGGGACTGGCATCTGTCGGGTACGTTCGGATGATCACCTGGGCAGATCGCAACCGACCCCATGGATGGAGGCGATTCACAACCCCGCTGCTCGTGATGGGCCTTCTCGGATTCGCGTCCATCTGGTTCCCACAAGTTCTGGGCAACGGGAAGGATGTCTCTGAGTTGGCTTTCTCCAGCAATCTTGCGCCTGGATTGTTGCTAGTACTCTTGGTCTTGAAGCCAGCCGCGACAGCCTTCTGTATGCGCAGCGGGGCTCCCGGCGGGATGTTCACTCCATCCCTGACTGCAGGTGCTTTGCTGGGTGCGGTCCTGGGAATTGCCTGGTCCAGCTTCTGGCCTGGCGTACCCCCCGGGTTGTTTGCGTTACTCGGAGCTGGCGCGATGATAGGAGCGACGACGCAAGGTCCGATCTCGGCTGTCGTGCTCATCATGGAATTGACCGGACGAGACCGGTCCTTCATTCTCCCGCTACTGCTCATAGTGTGCGTCGCAACGCTTGTGGCGCGGACGATAGAGCCAAGATCCATCTATGATGCCCGCTTGAATGACGAAGAAATCGCAGAGCGGCAGCGATTACGCGATGCACCCGCGCAATAGAGGCAATATTCAGCCTGAGCACCACAATATAAGTTCGGCACTTACGTCTTCAATCACACGTTTGGGATCGAAAGTCCGTTCGCTGATGATTCCTGCCCTTCCGTTTATGTTCAGCGGCAGCTTCCCGGGAGGTTCGTTCAAGCGGCCGTCAACGACTAAAAGCGAAGCGAGCTTCTGTAGAGAGAATCACGTAAAATTGTCGGATGCCAAAAGCTCCTGCAGCAATAACATCCCCGAAGATCAAGAAGCTCGCGCAAAAGGCGCTTCAGTCGCCCAGCATGATGACGACCGCAGAGACTCGTGATCTTGGTGCATCCGTGATGGCTCATGTATCGCCCCCAAAAGAGGCATCCTCGATTCCGGCCAGGAACAACAGCAAAGAAAGCACCGGCGAAGAAAGTACCAGCAAAGCGTTCTTGATTTACTCAACCGCTCATTTACGAAATCACGAGGATCCATGGCGACGAAGAAGGCACCAGCGAAGAAGACCGCTACACCGGTAGCGACAAAGACGACCTCAGCGCCAGCGAAGAAGGCTGCCACCAAGAAGATGACCAAAGCAGAACTGGTCCGGCTTGTTGCAGAGAATATGGAGCTGACCACGAAGCAGTCTGAAGCGTTCTTCGATCTGCTCGCGTCGACCGCAGTCCAAGAGACGAAGAAGAACGGGGAGTTCACCATTCCTGGACTCGGCAAGTTGGTCAAGGCGCAGCGTGCAGCACGGATGGGACGCAACCCGGCTACGGGCGAATCGATCAAGATCAAGGCCAAGACGACGGTAAAGTTCCGCGTGGCTAAAGCAGCCAAGGACGGAATCGCACCGGTCAAGTAGGGCAGCGATCGCACCGCAAAATCGATCCTTCGGAAACCTCGTGGGATCGGCCGTTTAAGCTCCCAAACTCGATGTATGTCTGATAACGCCATTAACCCGCGATTGTGTTGGGGCTCTTTAGAAATGACAGGGTGTCTAGCCCAATAGAAATGTCAGTGTAAGCCTCTTCGTCGTCGTGCGGTGGGAATGTGTGAAATCGTCGACTCTGACGATTTCCAAGGGTTGTGGAAAGGGTGGGACTGTCTCATCGATCCACCCTTTCCATCAGCCCGTCATTTCCACCGCTTCGGGCGAGGCGACTTCCGCTTTGTAGTCTGGCCCGTAGACTTGACGTGGCCGCTTCTTGTATCCACCCTTCGCGCTGTTCGTCATCACCGTGGGCATGCGCTTGACGTCTTGTTGCGCCTTCACGACGGCCAGTGCATGACCGAGACGCTTGTTCTCGACCACTGCTGTGTGGCTCACACGCTGGTCTTTGCTGAAGACGCGATAGGGAAGCGAGTGTCCCTTCCAGCGCACCTCGAGCGGACGATCGGCGAAATCGTAGACCTCGACGTAGTGGCCCGCCAGCTTGTCGGCTAGTTCACTCCGGTCCAAAATGATCTGCCTGCGGTTATAGGCCAGGCTGAGCTGTTGGCTGACGTGGCGCTGCTCGTGATGACACAGGATGTCAGCCAACCGGGCGGCCTGAACGTTTAGCCTCCGATGCAAGTCTTCAGTCTTCGCTGCAGAAAGTGCGAACTTCGCGTTGTACTGCTTCGTGAAGGCCGGCAAGAAGTTATTGCCATCTTCCATGTTGCTCACGCCGGCCAGTCTCAGCTCCTTCACCAGACGATCTTGCAAGGTCCGGTTCGCTCGTTCGACGCGGCCCTTGGCCTGACTGGAGTTCGCGCATAGGATCTCGATGTTCAGCTCCGCCAGGGCTCGGCCGAACTGCGTCATCCCTTGTCCACCCTTCGCGTCCGGCTTGTTCACCCGGAAGACTGTGTGCTTGTCGGAATAGAACGCAACAGGGCAACCGTGCACCTGGAGGTAGCCTTGCAAGGCTGCGAAGTACGAATCCGTGCTCTCGCTCGGCACGAAGCGCAGCTGCATCAGCGTACTGGTCGCGTCGTCGATGAAGACCAGCAGCGTGCATGGCTCACCACGCTGCTCGAACCAGCGGTGATCACTGCCATCGATCTGGATCAGCTCGCCGTAGCTCTCACGCCGAAGCCGCGGCTGGTGGAAGGTTCTTCGTTGCGTTCGCGACAGCCATAAACCTTCAGCCATCATCCATAGCCGCAGCGTCTCTTTACCGATTCGAAGCGGATGCTTATCCAGCAAGACCTCGGTCGCCAGCGTCGGCCCGAAGTCCGCGTACCTGGTCTTGACCAGTTCGACCGCATACTTCCGGATGCCTTCGTTGTAACTCCTGTTCGATATTCTTCCACGCGCCTTGTGGATCAGCCCGCTGCCGCCGTCGGCCTCGTACCGGGCCAGCAGCCGAAACGCCTGGCGCTCGCTGATCGCAAGCACGGCTGCTGCCGCAGCCACTGTGCGACGTCCCGTCCGCACCTCACTCAACACCTCAATCCGTCCCAGGTCGCGCTCGCTCATCGATATCCATCCCATTCTGAGAACCTGACAGTTCTAATGGGGCAGACCATGACATTTCTAACGAGCCGCTACATGCCGCCTATACAGAATCGCCGTTATCGGACGTAAACCTCTTGTAATGAACAACATAACATTACCATGCGATCCAGCAGCAAAGCAAGTGGTGGACAAGTTGACCTAAATCTCAACGGAATCTCCGCTGATGATCTGACCTCGGATCGATCGGCAGAACGTTCGCAGGGTTGTTCAATCCGGGCAGATACAAGCTAAAGACTGTCCCTCGCCCCTGAGTACTTTTAACGTGGATTTTAGAACCGCACTTTTTGATGATCTCCTGGCTGAGCCATAGTCCAATTCCTGTTCCGGTCGTCTTTTTGGTTGTGTAGAACGCATCGAAGATCCGCGAGAGTACTTCCGGCGGCATTCCGATCCCGCTGTCCGCCACCGTTAGACGAACGCACTTCTCTCCAGCCTTTCCGACCACTTCGCGGGCTCTGACGGTTAGTCGACCACCTTTCGGCATTGCGTCGAGCGCATTCCCGATAAGGTTTACGAGAACCTGCCGCAGCTCTCCTTGAGGAGCTTGTACGCCAATACCAGCTAGATGCTCGGTCTGTACCCGGACCTGTTGACTGGAGATGCGACTACGAAAGAGGACCAAAACCGATTCGATCACATCCCCTATGTCTGCTGTCATCACGCCAACAGGGTTTCGGTAAAAGCGGAGGGTATTCGAGGCGATTTCATTGAGCCGTGCCAACTCAGCTTCTGCCAAAGTCAGATACTCACCCCTCTTCTCAGCTAAAGGCTCATGACGAGTGATGTAAAGCAGATTAGCGACAGCTTCGAGCGGGTTCCTTATTTCATGTGCGATTGAGACCGCTAAGCGCCCGGTTACGGCCAATTTTCCGACTCTATCAGAGCTTCGTGCGCAAGTTTGTGGTCGGTCCGGTCGAGCATGGTTCCGAGAAACCGGATGGGCGTGCGTACTCCTTTCACCTGTTCGAAAAAGGTCTTGCCGTTGGAAGCTATCCAGCGTGTCTCGCCATTCGGGCGGGTAATACGATATTCCGAATCGAAGACGCCCGTCCCGCCGGGATCGAGGGCTGCATCGATTGCTGACTGCACGACTCTCCGGTCTGTGACGTGGATGCGCTCAAAGACGCTCTCCTTCCACCGTCCTGGTTCCAAGGATGTGCCAAAGATTTTCGCACAGCGATGGCACCACTGGAGGGAATCGGAAGCCACGTCAAGGTCCCAGATACCGATGTCCGCGGCAATGGTCGCAACGGCTAAACGCTCCTGCATATCGCGAGCGGAAGGCTGCTCCAATTTCCAAGTGCTTGATCTATAGGGAAAGGGGGACGAATCTGGCCCGTTTAGCGCTGGTTCTTGAAACTCACTCGCCAGCGTCTTTGACAACTGCTGAGGTGACGACGTGTTGTCTAAAATATGCTCTCCAGCTCTGAGGCTCTGGAGAGAACGCCATGTATGGCGTTTAGAAGGGAGATTGAGTCTCCGCAGACCAGGGATCATGTAATACGATGCCTGTTGCTGTGATCGGGTCACTTTGATGCTGAAATACCTATATGTATGCCGCGCTACAAAAGAAAATTGCGAGGACAGAAAGAATGCTGCGAGCGACGCCAACGCAGGCTTGCATCACCAACTAGCCGACGATGCTGCTGTCGAATTCAGTGTAGTTGTCGAGATGATCTTTAATGACGTGGTAACACTCGCAAGCCTTCGCCTCAAGGCGAACCGAATCAAGAATATGAATTTTACCGCGACTGTAGGTAATGAGGTTCTGCGCTTTGAAAGCTGCAGCAGCATTTGAAACAGTTGGCCGTGCGGCTCCGAGCATATGCGACAGGAACTCATGCGACATCTTGAACGTGTCGCTGTGTGCACGGTCCGCACAGATGAGCAGCCATCGGGCGAGGCGCTGTTCGACCTCGTGCTTTACATTGCACCCCGTTGATTGCATCGATTGAACGAGCTGTGCCTGCACGTATCGCAAGGCAAGAGTGTGGAATGCGGCACAAGTTCCGAATTCCTTCCGCGCCACTTCAAGTTTGCAGGAGTAGCCCCGGCCCTCGATTTGGGTATAGACCCTGTTTAGGCTCCGCTTGGTTCCCATAAGAGCAGAAACGCCAATCATGGACTCGTAACCGAACATGCCTACTTCAACCTGGGACCCATCTTTGAATGTTGTCGTCATTGACGCCATCCCTTCTTCTACGAAGAAGAGGTGCTCAATCTCTTTACCTGGAAACTCAATCTCATGCCCTACCTCAAACACAACCGGGATGAGACTTAGCCGTGCGATGATATCCGCGTCCAAAGACTTTAGGAGAGAGTTCTTGAACTTCGTTACATTGCTATCGCTTTCCATCAGGCTACCAAGGCCTGTTCGGCGGATTCGGCAGTGTAGCCCGTCATGGCCTGACTCAATTGCGAATCCACTTCATCAGCAATCGTCATGACGCCGAGCAGCAGAACACTAAAGTCGATTGTGCCGAGGTTTTGCTGCAGTGTATGGAAGATCGTGACCTGCAAAATCCGGCTCTCTTCCACCATCATTGCCGCCGTATAGCCCTGCTGCCTTCTTTCTATCCCGTGCGTCAACGCTGCGGCAGACTTCAACTCTTTACTACCTAGCCGTTTGAAGGCTTGCAGTCTTTCGGCGAGATCCAGAAAGACCTGAGGGAGGTGCTTGCATCGGTCCTCTCGGCTGAGAGGTGTTGCCATCAAAATACCTTCTGTTTCGACGGTGGCATACCAATCGTCAATGCTGCTCTGACTGGTTCGGGCCAGGATGGTGGCCAAGGTCTCAACCTTACGCTTATGGAGCGGTCCTTTTGCGAGTCGCTGGGTAATGGCCTCGATCAAGTCGGGAATTCGCATCGGCTTGACGAGGATCTCGTCGGTCTGTAGCAAAATAGCGTTGGCGGCCGCTGACATTTCAGGGAAGGCGCTCAGAAGCAATGTAACGGCGTTAGGGTTGGCGTGACGCATAGCGCTGACGACCGTGAGGCCATCTCCGGCACCCGGCATATGGAGATCGCTCAGCAAAACGTCGAACTTGTCTGTGGTTATGTGTCCGAGCGCTTCGGTGACATCGGCAGCACTAGTGACGTGAAAACCATGATTTTCAAGAATCTTGCACAGGCTGAAGCGAACCGTTTCGTCGTCATCTACCACCAGAATCTTCGCGACTGCCATGCGATACCTCCAAAAGGTCGCAGACGAAAGTCAGAATGTCCCCAGTGCAGAGATTATAGGCCTATTTGTAACTCAGCTTACAAATGTCGGCGCGAGTCATAGAACTTGGCCGCCTCGCCGATGGTGCTTATTTATGTAAAGACACAAACACGTAAAGGCAGATACTAGAAGCCGATACCGAAGTCGTGCTGCTGCCTGGCAAGCTGTGCGAGTTCTGGCGTCGCAATCTCTTTGGAAGCAGAGAAATCATGCTGGGGCTGGTTGGTGTACAAAGCGAGATCCGTTTTCGGAGAAACGCCCAGGAAGGTCTGTTGCGAAAGGCCATCGCCTGTTGCGATCACGCGTTCCGCGCGGAGGTTCTTGAGGCCGTCGACGGCGTAGCCGTATTCGATGTGCCGGGACCTCTCTGAAGAGACCTCGGCGTTCTTGCCGGAATCGAGCTTCACTGTCATGGAGTGGTCCTGACCGATGCGGGTTACGGTGCCGAGGTCACCGGAGCGGACGCCGGTCTCCTTGTCATAGCTGGTAAAGCGGATGCGCTCACCTTGCGCGATTTCGCGGGTTTCCTCTTGGTAGGTCCGGCTCTCGCGCGTTTGCGTGCGGAGCTGCGCCGGGTTGTAAGAAATTTCTTCACGCGTGGCGTCTAGCTGAACCGAAAGGACGTTGCCGCGCGGCTTCGTAGATACAACGGTGGCCTCGCTGTCGTGGGGTATGCCATGAAGGCTGGGGCTGCCAGTCTTGTAGTGGATCTTGTCTCCGGGTTCGTAGCTCTCCACGCGCATTTTGCTGCCGGTGTCTTTCTCAACTAGAACCGCGACAGCCTGCGCGTCCCGGTCGAGTTTGCCCTGCGCGTAGAGATCGGCACGGATGAGCTGCGTCAGCTCCTCGCGCTCCGTGCGATCGGGAGCGACGATCACGCTATGCTCTGGACGGCTGACGTACTCGCTGGCAACGGCGGCGAGCCGTGAGTCGGCACTGTTGTACTCGTGGACCTGGACGACCTTTGGAGCTTTGGGGGGCTGTACGACTTCGGCTTTTTCAACCTTGGTTGTGAAGTCGAGCGCGGCTGTCTTGGTTACATCCGTAGCAAGCCGCGCACCCAACGTTACAGCGTCGTTCGTGTAAATCCTCGCGTCCTGGGAGGCGCGTGAGATGGCGACGTACGCGAGGCGATTGTTGATGAGGCTGCGCGAAGAATCGGTGTCGATATTGGCTATCACGCGGTCTGCCGTGAGTCCCTGGGAGCTGTGCGACGTGACGGCGTAGCCGTGGTCGAACTGCCGGAACTCTTCAGGGTTGAAGCTGACGGAACGCTTCTCCTTGCCATCCATAAGGACGGTCATACGGTCGGGCTCGATCCTGCTGATGGTGCCCATGTCGCGGTTCGAGATGCCGAGCTCTTTATTCAATGCAGAGAACTGCAGCCGGTCCCCCGTGGCAAACTCGCGGCTGGTCTCGCGATAGACGTTCACGCCATAAACACGCCTGGGGTCGTACTCCACGGCTGCGCCGTTTGGAAACTCCACGGTCAGCCGATTGGCGGTCGCATCGCTCGACCGTACAACGCCGAAGCTGTTGCGCTCGATTCCTTCGGCTTTGCTGCCGCGCTCGTACTGGACAACATCTCCGGGACGGTACATCGCCGCCCAGGTGCGGTCGGGGCCGGTCATGTCCGAACGATGGGAAAGTGTAAGGAACTGGCGGCCGTCCTCGGCGAGCGTGCCGGTCTTCAGCAGCTCGCCGCGCACGGCTTCATTGATCTGTTGGCGGCTGCGATTGTCTGGGGAGACGATGAGGGTGTTCTCTGGTTTCGCAGCGTAGTCCCGCGCGATCGCCGCGATGCGCTCTGGCGCGTTGGCAAGCTGGGTGACCCGTCCCTGTTCGGAGAGCAGGGCGATTCCCTTCTCTGTTTCGTTCGTGGCGAGGTGCTGCACGGCGCGGAGCAGCTCGGGGTCCTTCTGCCTCATGATGGTGTCCAGCTTGGAAGTCTGCATACCAGCTTCCTGCATTTGCTGGAACGGTCGGCCGGCGTCGACGCCCTGGTGCTGGCGTATGTCACCGATGACAAGAACGCGATCCTCCGGCCGTATCTTCTCTAAGAAAGCTCGCATCTGCATTGTGCTGGCGAGACTGGATTCGTCCAGCATGTAGAGATGTCGGCTGGCAGGGTCATGCTCTTTCTGCCGTGCAAGGAAGCTCTGAAGTGTATTCGCTTCGATCCCGGCTTCGCGAAGCTGGCCTGCCGCTTTAGAGGTCGGGGCGAAGCCTTCGACCTTGTAGCCTCCCTGCTCCGCACCCTCGCGGATGGCCGAAAGGGCACTCGTTTTTCCGGTGCCCGCAAGCCCCTGAAATCCGTGTACCCGGTCGGTACTTGTCAGCACCTCGCGGATGGCCGTGCGCTGCGCGTCGTTTAGAAACTCGCGGGATTGGGCCTGCTTCTCGGCGGCACTATCACTCAGCATCGGTTTCGCTGCGTCTCTTCCGTCCAAGACGTGTCGCACGTTCGCACGCTCGGCCGCGATGGTCTCAGGAGTGGTGAAGCTGCGGCCGGAACTGTGCTTTTGAGCCTGGACGGAGCGGAACTCCCCTTCCTCTCGTCGCCGCTGGAACTCGCTCTGCACTTCGGAAAAGCTGACTTCGCTCATACCTCGGCGCAAGGCCTCGCGCATGATGATCCGTTCATCGGCGACGGCCTCGCGCTCGAAGACTTTCTCCTTGGCGAAGGCCACGGCTCCGCGAGCATCGCCTTGCAGGCCGGTCCCCTGTGCCTGGCTCAACGCGCGTTCCCGGGCCGCTGCGACGACTCGCTCCGGCTGGTTGCCGAAGTCCGCGGCCATCTCCTTATGCGCTGCCAACACCTCGGCGGGCGTGAGGGTCTGCTTACGATCGCGCGTTGCATGCGCGGCGATCTGCGCCGCCTCTGGTCCCTGGAAACCAGCACGCTCCATCTGCTCTTTGATCTGCTGGGAGCGTGGGCTCGACGCGTCAAGGTATGGCTGCGAATAGCCCTTTACTTCAGGTGCGCCGCTCTGGCCTGGCTCGATCTCATAACCCAGCCTGCGGAGCTGGTAGGTGAGAGCCGACTGGTAAACAGCGGTGGCATAGTTCTGTGACTCGAAGAGAGCCTGGGGCTGTAGGGCGCGGGTGGAACCGTCCGCACGTTCGGTGACATTAAAGATGATCGCGTGCGTGTGGAGCTGGGGTGCGGCGTAGCCGTTCACTGGCCGTGCGGTGTCATGCTCGAACTTCGCCGCAATGAATTTGCCGGTCTGTTCGGCGGGATTGTTACCGCCGATCCGAGCGTGAGTGTACTTTTCGAGCTCTTCAAGTGCTGTCGTCACAGCAGCACGGTGAGCCTCCCTCACGCGGTCGTCACCACCCACCAGGGCGGTCAGCGAGACCGACTTGGGCGCGGAGAACGTTGCATCCCATCCGGCCCGGTGCTCAACCGGCTTGGTCACGCTGCCATCGGGGTTGGTGTACTCCTTCCCTTCCCGGTGTTTCACCATCTGTTCTTCAGTCTGCGGATGCTTGCCTTCCGTCAGACGGGAGAACTCCAGCGGCGCAACCTCTCCGGAGAGGCCGAGGGAAGCGGCAAGTTTCCCTTGCCACTCTCCCTTTACCGTGTCGTCCTGCTTGTAATAGCTCTGGGCGTCGCTGGTGTACTCCAAACTGTGGTATGTCTGCGCCTGAGCGGGGCTGATGGCTTTAGAAATGGTGAGCATGGCGACCTAGAGATTTTGTGAAAGGGGCTGTTCCTGGATGGGCGGTGGAGGAACAACCTTGGGAACTTCGCGTTTGGGGACCAGGGCCTCGGCCTCTTTTACGGGGGCGCCCTTGCTGGCTGGTTTCTCCGGTTCACTGACAGGCTTCTCGGTGACCGGCTGTGCCGGTGCCGGGGCGGGTGCAGGGGTAGGGGCCAATGGGTTGAACCACATTTTGTTTGGAGCAATCTTGCGTCGTTGCAACGCCTCGGCGATCTTCGGAAGGCTCATAGGGGGAAACGAGAAGCGCGATACGTAGTTATTGATCTTTACGAACGCGTGGAGGTCGGGCAGACCCTCAATCTCGGACTTCATCACCAGCGGCTCGATCTGCCGATCAAGGGTGAAGCTCTTGCCCTGGCGCTTCCCGTCCGCTACCGTCTCACGGACACGCTCGATTTCGACCTCACCAATCATCTCGGCTGCCCATTTCGCGGCGTTCGGCTCGGCGGTGCGGAGGATGAACTTAGTGGTGGGCTGCGAAAGCATCACCTCGGCGAGATGGCCGTAGATGGTTTCGAGCTGCGCCTTGCCCTGGTAGCCGAAGACGATGGGATTGTCGCTCTTACGGCCTTTGGTCAGTGCCGTATGGAACTGCGGCAGACGCTGCAGGCTGGCAAGCTCATCGATCACCAGCCACACCTTCTTTTGTCCCGGCTTCGGCTTCGTCAAGAGACGTAGCACCAGCAGGTCGATCCAGAGAGAATGCAGCGGGCGTAACGCTTCCTGCTGAGCCTCGGTGGATGTGAGAAATATCCATCCCTCACGTTTCTCGGCCCAATCGGTCGCGCACCACTCGCGCCCCTGCGCCTCTTCGCGGGTGGGCAAAAGGCGCAGACTGTCAGCGACGAGACCTAACGATCCGAGCACGCCGCTCTTCTGCTGCGGCGCATCCCTGGCCGCCATGAATGCAAGTTCAGTACCCTCTAAACGCCGTTGAATCTCGTCCTCATCCGACATCCACGCAACCAATTCTTCCGGCGAAGGTTTGTACTTCAGGAGATGGGCGAAGATCTTCTGGGGCGTGTCTGTAAAGAACTCACCCCGCTTATCGTCGCGTGGCTGATACATGGAGGCAGCGATCGTACGCGCCTCGGCCGGGTCTCTCAGTTCGCTCGATGGAGTCCAATAAGGCGTTCTCTCATCGAGCGGATTCAGAATCCAATCCTTCCGGCTCTCTTTGTAAAAGCTCTCTGTGAACTCCCCTGCGGGGTCGTAGACGATGGCAATTTCGCCTCGGTCGGCGATCTGCTGGAGGAGCTGTTTTATCAAAGTTGACTTACCGGTCCCGGTGTCGCCCATGATCTGGATGTGCTTCGCCTCGGCGCTCTTGGGGATGCGGAGCTGCGTCGGCTTCCGAAAGAAGGAACGCTTTTCGGCAGTCTCGATTGCGAGTCCATCCGCCTGCAACGCCTTGTTGAATTTGGCGGGCGTCGTCATTACCGGCCCCTTCAGGCGGCGTCCATACTTCAACTCGCGGAAGCGCTTTACGTCCGCGCGTCCGGCGAAGACAAGGGCGATCACCAGGACGACTAAGCCCTCGGCTAAGGTCATGCCGTAGATATCGAGCAGCCCTTGACCGTCGAAGTACACGGTGCGGAGCCACCGGCTAAGAGCAGCGTCGTTGTAATCCTTCTCCGCTCCTTTGTAGAACACCGTGAAGCCCTGATGCCGCGCGGCCTGGGACAGATCGACCGGGGAGATGGCACCGTTGGGCAGCTTGGTTTCGCCTGGAACAAAGTCGGCCGGCAGGGCAAGCCGGGGCGCGGCTTTGCGGCCGCCCACATAGAGCAGCCGGTACTTGCCGTGCTGCTTGAACGTCGCCCCGGCGAGCGACCGGATATAGGTCGTCGTATAGTCCCGCCTCAAGGGAGTCTCTGAGAAG
The DNA here is from genome assembly GCA_964242875.1 of uncultured Acidobacteriaceae bacterium. Classification (GTDB taxonomy): domain Bacteria; phylum Acidobacteriota; class Terriglobia; order Terriglobales; family Acidobacteriaceae; genus Edaphobacter. The sequence continues at coordinate 31,448 of CAXTCB010000004.1, read as the reverse complement.
CGGAGAAACTGCCAAACGAAGAGGATCGTTACGAAGACACCCAGAGCCAAGGCGCTGAACGTATGAATGGGTGCGTGCGGCGGCCAAACAATGGTCTCTTTGCGGCCCCACTTCTGATTGTTGTTCATCGTCCCGCCTCCGTTGCAGCGTACTGTTGCATGACTTCGGCTGCCGCCTTGTGCTTTGAATTGCGGATCGTCTGAAGCTCTCTCTGGAACGCTTCGGGCGTCATCGAGTCGCCACAGGCGACACTCCGCAACGCCGAATTGAGGAGCTGACGAATCGCAATGATCTCCGTGAACAGCGGCGTCACAGTTTCGCCGCGAGCGGCGGCGAGAAGCGTCTCTCGGCACCATTCGCTGAATCCTTTGGCCTCGGCAATGGCCGCTGCCTCAAGTTCTGTAAGCTCCTTCCGGCTCACCTTGGCTGTGGCGCTGAAGGTGCGTCCGGTACGCCCCTTCGAGCGGCGAATCCGGTCTGGAAGATTGAGAAGCGATGCGTGCGATTGCGATTCCATGACGGCGGCTCCGAAGGAGACTATAGGAGCCCAAAAGGCTCTTATAGTCTCCCTGTTTCTCAGAAGTTGCTTGTTTTCAATAAGGGAGCCTATAGGCTCCCTGTTCCGCTTTTCACGACACCCTGGAAGGGGTGGAGTGTCATCCTTTTCATGCGCAAAGCGCATCCCTGGATTTCATTGCCTACTTCGCGTCTGAAGGTGCAACCGCTGATGCTGAACGTGCGACAGAACCGTTGGTGCTACCGGTGCTCTTCGCGGCAGACTTCGCACCCTTCACAGAGCCCGGAGCCTTCTTAATCCGCACAGAAGCCGCTACTTCTTCATCGGGGTTCTTCTGTAGGTGTTGCTGAAAGTCCTTATCGTGACGGAAGATGTATTCCAACGCTTCATTCACCACGTCATCTGCCGGTCCTTTGTGGAAGTGGGCGTACCGGTCAAGCATTTTCGCGGTTGACTCTTCAAGCCTGATGTTGGTTTCTACCTTCTTGGAAGTCTTCACTGTGAACAGCGCCATGATGTGTTTCCTCTCTTTATCGGTTATGCAAACTGCGCGATGGGTGTTACAGCCGGAGCGCCAACTATCAGCAACTCGCGGGCTGTCTTAGGCTGGGGTGCTGAGTAAACTTCCTCGACCTGGAACTGCTCGGAACGATAGTCGTAGCCCTTCACGAGTACGACCTCGCGCACTTGACGACGACCACCTGCCGCACGTTCGCAGTACAGGGCGAAGTCGATTGCCTTCGCTGTCTCGCTGCGCATGAACGCGTGATTGAGGTTGGCTCGTGCGCTCAATGCAAGATTGGAAAGACGGTCTAACGCTTCGACGGCACTGCTTGCGTGAATAGTGGACATTGTGCCGCCGTGTCCGGTGTTCATTGCCTGGAGCAAGTCATAACCTGCTTCATTGCGAATCTCGCCCATGATGATGCGATCCGGCCGGTGACGGAGCGCTGCAGCCAGAAGCTCGCTCGGCGTGATGGCAACCTGACCGGGAATTGCATCGACTGCCTCCCATCGCACGGTGTTCGGCTGCAGGATTTGCAACTCGGCAGGCTGCTCGATCACACACAGCCGTTCCGTCATCGGAACATGGTCCAGCAACGCTTTCATCAGCGTTGTCTTGCCCGAGCTGGTCCCACCAGCGATGATGCCGTTCTTACGTTGACCGATGAGTGAAATGATGAGGTCGCGGACTTCAGTGGTCAGGCTTCCGCTCGCGACAAGCTCATCGCTCGTGTACCACTTGTTGAACTTGCGAATGGTCAGCGTGGGACCGTCTATGGAGGCAGGCGGCCCCACGACGGCGACACGCGAACCATCGGGCAGGCGTGTATTCAGAATAGGATTCTGCGACGTGAGATCCTGTCCAAGGACGCGGGCCACACGTTCAATCGCTGCGGTAAGACGCTCGTTGGTGTACGCATCCGCCAACTTGACTCGTTCAACAACACCATCGCGGTCGGCGTACACACCGCTGGTGCCGTTAATCATGAGGTCGGAGATGGACGGGTCGAGCAACAGCACCCGAATCTCTTCTGGAAAGAAGGGCAGGATGAGATCGTAGCTCACTGTACGTCTCCTGACTTCGCATCCGGCATGAACGGGTTGGAGGGCGCGATTGGGATGGCAACAGCATGTTGTGGCTTGGGCAGTGTGCCGTCGTTTGCGATCGGATCGACACCGAGACGGTTCTCGTGGAACTCTGTAATCGTCAGGCCGAGAGGGTTGATTGTTTCGAACTGAGGAAAGACTTTGGCCTGGTCCGATACCTGCTTGGGATTGAGATAGTAGGTGACGCTCAGCATCCAATGCTCGGTACGCGGCTGGCGGGAGTTGCGCAGCGAGTAGAGCTTGTCGAAGTTGACCAACGCGGTGCCCTTCGCCATCACTGCACCCTGTACCTGCTCGGTAGACATAGAAGTGATGGTGACGTTGCGCACGTCCACCTCGCTCTGCTCGGTTTGTCCTGCCGTGACCTGCGAGACGATGTGATTCGCGTTGTCCTCGCCCATGAGCTGCGATGCGAGCGACTGTGAAAGAAAGTAGTAGTTCAGCGGGTACTTCTTCGCCACCGTTTCCCGGTTCAACGTATACTGATAGTTCGCCCAATCGGTGAGGTAGGTCCGGACTTCACCCTCGCGCGGAGAGTAGTTGAGGTCGCTGTACACGATGGCCTGCGCCTTGCCCATCTCATCGATGCGGATGTAGCGATTGATGACAGGTTTGTGTGCAAGAGAAATGATGCTGGCGAACGAACCCAGCAACAGAACAGAAAGGCCGCCGATAACGATTCGGCTCGTCTTTCGTTCGTTGTAGTGTGCGGCGTAGACCTCATTGGCAATGGTGTCCGTAAGCACGGCCTGCTCTGAGGTGTACGCTCCATCGGTGAGAGGTACGGTCTGTGTCGCCATGGTCTAGCTCCTTCTAAGAAATGTGGAAAGAAGAATCATCTGGATGTTCCCTGTTGCGGGTGATGTTGATGTGTCGTCGGGACAGTCGAGTGCGAGTGGCTCAAGATCTTCGCGACGAGGAGAGAGGTGCGATACGCCTGGAAGAGTCCCCCCGCAACCCCAGCGACGATCAGTAAGGCAAGAAACAGACGGAACAACACACGGAGGAATTTAGGTGGAGTTGCTGATGGTGATGTCGCAGCCACCGTGGAGACGAAAGGGTCATCGTGGTGCCAGCTCATGGCTTCCTCGCGGGTGGAGTCGGGCTTTTGCCTCCATAACGGAGGGCGACACTGGTCACAAGATTCTGCGCGGAAGCGGTCGTGCCCGCACTGCCACCGAAGATCGCCTGCGCAATCTGTGGGATGAAGAGCATGTTGAGGATGAAGGCAACGAAAACCATCGTGACTGGGAGTAGATTCGCCATCCACATGGTCATCGAGTAGTCACCGTTGAAGGTCTGCTGTAGAAACGTCGTATAGAAGCCGGACCACACAAAGATGAAGGCTGCTGCGACAGCGCGAATCATAGCGAAGCTGAGAAGCGTGTCGAGGAACTGGAAGAACTTGCCTCGAAGGCTCTCCACCATGTAAAGCGGGATAAAAAGTGGTCCAAAGAGAGCAGTTACCGCGTAGAAGATGAAGCTGCTCACGTTGATAACGAAGATGATTGCTGATGCGACACCCATCAGAATCTGAACGTATACGTACATGAAGATTTCGAGCGGCGAGATGAGCGAAGGCATACCGGTCTTATGCCACGCGTCACTGATCGCCGACGCGAGCATTGACTGTGTGTTCTGATCGAGCGCCTTCACAATCTCCTGGGCGAGAGCGGAAAACAGCTTGTTGAATCCCCAGCTCGCACCGGGCAGAGGATTGATCCAGTAGGTCTCCAGAATGCAGCAAAACCCGAGTCGCAACATAAACCGAACGATCTCTCCACCTTCGAGTGGCGCCGGATTGAAGCTGAAGCTCATGTTGGCGAGGCTGAAGTTGATGACCATTTTGGCAAGCTGCATGAACGCAATGAAGCTAAGCAGCGAAAGGCCGAGGCTGGTCAGCGCTCCACCGTTCGCCGTGGTCAACGCTGTCAGGTTGTTGGTGAACTGATAGAGCCAATCTGTGCCGGGCATCGTATACGCCTTCTATAGGGGGTTAGGGTTGTTTGATCGTGCCCGGTGCATGAGTAACGACCGGACTTGCATTGCTCTTCTGTCTCTTCTTCAACACTTCCGCTCTGAAGCGGCAGTCTTCAGCGGCAGCAGGGTCAGAGATTGCATCACAGCCCTGCGCTTTAGGCTGCGGGTTGGCGCTTGCTGGTGTGGAGTTCGCGGGAGTCTGCGCGGCAGGTGTTGTTGGTGCGGCCGAATGACACCCCATGAGGGCGGTGAGCAGGAATGGAAACACGATGGATGCATTTGGTCTGGCGATCATGGAAAGCTCCTGTTGTTAGGGGAGCAGCGTCGCGGCGAGAGCTGTGACGCTGCCCTGTTGTTACGGCAAATAATCTGTATACGTGCCGGTTGAGTTAACGTATGCGGTTTGGTTGGCCGAGCGTTGTGCCTGGACATCCGCCGCAAGATTCAGATCATGCACCATAGCTGCCCTCTGCTGCATGTTCTGTACCGTCATCTGCTGGGCGATACAAGCATGGAGCGCACCTTGGGCCTGTTGCTCGTTGAGCTGCTGGGCCTGTGATGCGTTCACTAGGTTTAATTGCTGAACCTCACTATTCGTGGAGCCGGTACCGTCAAGCTGGTTGGCCTGCAGGCTGGTGTTAGCCGTCACAGATGCAGAACGTGCGGCACGGTAGGAACCGACTGCGTTCAAGCAGTCGGGTGAAACCGTGTCCGATGTTTCTACGATGGCAAGCTGGGTGAGCTTGTCGCTGTTGCCGGCCGCCTCGCTTGCGAGGTACGTGTTGGTGTTGGAAGAAAGAGCAACGCTTGAGTTGGTCCATGCCGTGGTTGCGGCGGTGGTGGAGTTTTGGTTTAGAGCGGTCGTCATCCCGTTGGTTTCGCCATGACGATTGGTGACCTGAATCTGCTTCATCTTGTTCAACGTCGTCTGCCACTGCGTTTTCACGCTGAAGTTGACGATGTTGCTCTTGAACGTTTTGTACTGACTCTCCAGCGTGGTCAGTTGCGACACGAGAGAGGCGTAGCTGGTCGGATCGAAGACGATATCTCCGATCCCAAAGAGAGCGAAGCTCGGCGTGGCCGTGCAGAGCACCAAGGCTCCAGCGGCGATCCACTTGCTCTTGCGGGATAGTTTGAACTGCATGCGTCCTCCGTATGCAAGTTGCGTTAGAGTGACGGGTCAACGCGATGTTCCGCGTAGCTCGGGATGAGTATGTCTTGGTTGATATAAACGCGTGCTCTGGAGCCCTCCTTTACCGTGATGACGGGCAGACGATTGAGGAATTTGTTCAATATCTGCTCCGACTCCTGCGCGGTCTGCGAGGAGATCCCGTTGCGGATTTGCGTATTGGCGTCCAGCACGCTTCCGTTGTTGCCGACCTGCGCCAGCCCGCCGATCCCGCCCACTGCGGCGGCGGCTGCAAAGGAACTCAGGTAATGGTTGTTGACGTTGGTCGCAAGCCCGGTCGTTCCGAGCGGATCAAGCCCGGTGTACTTGTTCAGGTCGATGGAAAAGCCATCTGGGCAGATAGCGCGATTGAAGGTGACGAAAAGCTTCCTTTGACCAGCGCCGGACACGCTCTGGACGTTCCCGATAAGGCGCGTTCCCTGCGGAAGAAGAAGCTGCTGGTGGTCATGGGAGTAGTAATCAGTCGTGAGCATCACGATCATGGGACCGGCGAAACCGCCGTCGATGTGGTTGGTTAGCACACCTTCAAGCACCGTGCCCTCGAATACGCGATAGAGACGCCCTTGGTAGCCATCGAACTCGTACTGTCCCATTGGATCTTTCCGTGACGGCGTCTCTGCTGACACGGGACGCGCGACAGGGCGCTCCTGAGCTATGTCTTCCCCTGTGGCCTTGCCTGCTGGTGCCTCAGAAGAAGCAGCCTCTACGGCAGTGCTGTTATTGGCATTGCCGGAAGTTGGTGCGGTGCGCGCGAAGTCTATTGCAACGGTGTCGCTGTTGAGGGCTTCCTGGTGCTGCCGTTCGCGTGCAAGCTGGCGCTGCTTCGCTTCAGCTTGGGCTTGGGACTGGCCGGAGGTCTTTTGGGGCGCGTTTGGGTTATTGGTGCCGTACATCGCGTCCCGCTGCGCCTGAGTCATCGGCGCGGCGTTCGGAGACTCAGGACCAGGAACTGCCTCCTCCTGTTGAAGTTGTGCGTTCTGAGCGGCTAGTACTGCCTGCCGCTGGCGTTCTTCGGCATCCTTCTGTTGAATGAGGCGCTGCTGGGTTTCGAAGCTTCGTACCTGGGTAGCGTTGGGGGATGCAGGCTTCATCATGCCGCTACTCGCAACGGTCGGTCCCGGTTTGGTGCCGTTTCGGAGATTGGCGAGGCCGATGACGAGGATGACGGCGGTAATGCCACCGACAACCTTAAGATTGAACCGCTTGCTTGATTCGGCCTCGGGCTGGGTCGGAACTTGACCCACTTCCGAGGGGTCGTGATCGTGAGGGGTCTCTGCCATGGCTCTAGTTCCCTTCCTTGCGGAAATCCACCCGCTGTTTGCCGATAGTCAAATAGCCCTGCAGGACGGTCTTGGGAACCGTGTACAGGCCATCGTTGTAATCCCAATTGATGAGGCTGCCCTTGCCGTCCTTGGTTTCGTAGAGAACAGGCGTCTCCTGGAAATGGCCGCGTATGTAGGTGAATTTGTCATCCCGCCACACTTCCTGCAAACCAAGCTCGCCGGCCTTTTTGCGGTCCCAGGTGTAATCGAAATGAAGCTGGCCGGGATATTGGCTCCGATATGCTTCGGCCTTCGTCTCCGCGGCTTTCCGCTCGGTGGCTTCCTTCGCGGTTGCTTCGGCGGCCTCTCGCTTGGCTCGGTCCAGCTCTGCGGCCGGAACAAAGACTGGCATCGCGGCGAGCTTGTCCTTACCGGCCTGGTCGCCAGGCATCACGAAAACCTTGGAATCAAAGTGCGCGTCTGGGTCGCTGCTCACTTCACGGAGCTGCAGGGTGTACTCGTTGCCGTGATCGGAAACGATATGCACGTCTGTACTGCTGCCTGCGATCTTTGGCTTGATGGAGATAAAGCGGCTGGCAACATGGCCACCGTCGAACACCCAGCTTGAGGTGTCACCCCCAAAAACAGTCGCAACCTTCTCCTCGGCTGGAAGCAGGATCAGAGTCGATTGCAGCAGACCGGCGCGAACGACCGGTGGCGCTTCGGAGTCGATGACAACCACCGTGCGTGGAACGCTTGGAAACAGGGGGTGCTTTGCGTCCGTTGGTTCGGCAGCATGGCAGACAGAGACAAGAACGAGACTAGCTGCGAGATATAGGGGCGTTTTCATAGGGAGTCCTCGTGGCGGGAAGGTGTGTGCTGAACTGTGGTTGTTGGCTGAAAGAGGCCCACCAGAAGCAACACCGCAAAGCCAGCCGCCACGAGAACAAGACCCGTATTCAGCCAATGCGGCATCGTTTGTAGGCAAGCGGTAAAAGCCTCGGAGAACGGGGAGAACTGAGGTACAGTCCTACAGCTAAAAAGATCGTCCGGGCCGTAAGAGATCATGCCGACTCTCCCTGCGCGAACCGCTCGATGCCCTCGGTGAGGCCGTATTTCTCGACCAACTTCGCGCGGCGGGAACGGTCCTTTGGCTTCGTGGAAAACTTGGCATAGCTCCGCTTGTCGAGATTCAGGGTGATGACTTTTGTGAGTCCATCCCGACGCACATACAGGGCTTCCCGCTGCTGAAGACTCTCGAAAAGGTCAAGCTGCTGGTCGCTCAACTTGAACAGCTCGCCGTAGAACTTCCGATTGAAGGTGGCGTCCGGCAGGAAGAGAAAGGACGTGCAAGAGTTCACGATGCTGTCTGCGTTCTCGCCCAGGTCGTTGGCGGACTGGCCGATAAGAGTGACACCCCCGAGGTTCTTACGCACGGTCTTGATGGAAGCGAGTGCGGCCTCGAGAAGCTGCTTATTCTTCATGGAGGAAAATAGCTCTTCGATCACGATGTGCTTGGGAACCCCAAGGTTCTTCGGGTCGTACAGCACTGCATTGATGCGTCGCAGCAGCCACACCATCAGAGGCTCAATCAGGTCGGAGTCCTGCTGACCGATGCCCTGGAAATCGAAGCACTGCACTTGACCCAACTCCAGCTCATCGTTCACGTTGTCGAAGATTGCGGCGTAAACGCCGTTGCCCGTCCATTTCGACAGATAGCGGTTGAGGTGCTTCGGCAGCATCAAATTGGAGAGGCGACGGTTAGATGGATCAAGCTGGTACGTGCTACGCACGGCACCAAAGATCACATCCTCGTCCTCCGGAGTCAGCTCAGCTCCTCCGTTGGTGAGCAACAACTTGATGAAACTGTAGAGAAACTTTAGATTGTCCTCAGTCGGTTCCAAGGAGAAAGGGTTGACCCGAGGGCCGGTTCTTCCTACCTTGTCCACCTTGCCGCCGTAGAGCTCGACAACGCTTTCATAGCTGCCGCCGATGTCGAAAATGTACGTGAAACCGTTGTATTTGCGCTCCATCGCGACATGCTGGTTGTTGTGGACCGACTTACCGGAGCCGGTTGGCCCCAGAATCATTGCGACCTTAACGCCGTTGACATAGCTGTCTTGGAAGAACGGCGTCTTCGTCCTGGTCTCGAAGACGTTCAGGTATTCGTTGTCCAGATCTTCTGAGTACGGATGGCCGATACTCGGCGCGTAAACGCTTGAGAGCCGTGCATGATGATCTTCTGCAAGCCACAGTGGAAAGACGTTGAACTTTGGGTTGCCGGGAAACATCGTGTAAAACGACGACAGATTGCCCAAAGACTCTTCAATGACCTGGGCGCGGGCGTCGACGAACAGACGGTGCACGCTGGGAATGGTCTCGTGAAGCTGCTCTTTGCTTTTGGCTGCGAGTAGAAGGCGCATGGTGAACTCGCCCTGCCCTATCTTGTCTAGATCGCGGATCACGTCGCTGAGATCGTCGACGTTGGCATCGGCGGCCTTTGCTCCTGCGCCCGTCTCCAAGGAGGCGGTATCTCGACCGCTCATCAGCCGGCTCAGCACGCCGACCTTGAAGAAATTGATGAACTTCTCCTGATTCGAGATCTCTGCGCGGACCTTCGCCGCAGACTTCGGCCTCCAGGTCGTGCAGAGGACGCTATCGCAGTCCAGCGTCATCAGACCGGCGAACTGGCATGGGCGGGAGACCTCGGGATTGTTCATCAGGGAGAACATCTGCACGTAGCGTTTGCCGACGCGCAGGTGGTCACCCTCAATGGCTACCGGACTCTGCACAATCTGCCGGTCCAGTCCGGAATCTGACCGCAAAACGGTACGATCGGCCCAGGGTTCGAGGTTGAACAGATAGGAAAAGAACGGAAACGCCTCAGCCTTGGTGAGGACGCGTAAACCGATGATGGGGCCTAACTGGGTTTCGAGGATGCTGGCCGTTTTACGGAGCGCCGCGAGACGGCGGGTGTTGTCGGCCTCGGCGTCCTTTGGCTTGCGGTCCAAGGGGTTCGATTCGGACGGCTCGAAGGTGAGGCACCAGAACAGTTTGATGTGTCGAAATCCCGCGTTGGAATTTAGATACTCAAGCCGGTCATTTACAAAGGAATCGAGAACCGGATCTCCATAGGTGGCCTTTCGCGGAATCTCATAGCCGGACAAAACCCGGCTGTATTGGTAAAGGCGAGAGCCTTCAGGAAGGCTCCGCAATGCGCCTTCCAGCGCGCGGGTGCGTGCCTCAAGCTCCTGGTCAGTAAGGCTCTCTTCATCAACGCCCGCCACTTCGAGGGGAACGCCGTAGCCGCCGTTCTTCAGGGCGAAGATGGTGGGAGAAACCCATCGAGATAGAGGGATGATGCTCGACGCCGCGCCAGCTTTCGCGTACCACGGCAACAAACGGGATTGCTCAGAACTTGCGCGGGTCATAGTAGCTCTTCTGCTGGAGGCTGTGCCCCCACAGCTGAAACATCTTGGGGTGTTTACGGACAACGAGCCATGCTGCCGTGACGAGGATTGGAAAGCTCGCAAGGGCCAACATGCGGAAGCCTACGAGGAACACCGTGATCGTGAAAAAGACGATCACCATCCACGTTCCGAGTTCCAAGCCCAGCTTGGTTCGAGAACGGTTCAGTGCCCCATTGATTGCTACCGGTGTTCCTCGTTTGCGCATGGTTAGCAACTCCTACTGCGTGACCGACTGGCCGGTGAGAGAAGAAATCCAGCCAGCGCCCCAACCGAGCACACCGGCACCGAAGAGAGCCCCGAAGAGAGCCGGAATGGCTTCCTGAAAGCGGCCGCCCATCATGCGAATGCCCGCAAAGATGAGGCTGCCGAGACAGATCACGGCTCCGGCGTACTCAGCGAAAGTTTTGAAGGTGTTCATGACGTTGGTCGCGCCACTCATGTCGATTGAGCCTCCCTGGGCGTGGGCGACGCTGGAGACAGCGAAAGCAAGGACAAGAGGGGCCGCAGAGCGTGCGGCGAGGGCAGCATGTTCCTTCACCTGCTGACGGGTGATGGTGAGGTTGCGAAGACGAGCGAAGCGCGATTGTAGGGACTTGTTCACGAGGAATCTCCATTCAAAAATCTGGTCTGAGGTTTCGGTAACGGGGCAAGCCATACGGGTCTAAACCTGGGCTTTTGGCCCAATTTTGAGAAGTTTGGCTGTGAAGGCGAACTGAGACGCGTACTACTGTTTCGAAGTTGTACTGTATTTGTACTAGTACAGTCAAGTCCGGTACGAATCTGTGCTGCACAATACTGTCTTAGCAAGGACGTCGTCGCCGTGAAGAAATTACCAAGCGGTGACATCGACGTCATCCGGTCTGGATTTGTCCGCACAGAAAGGCTATAAACATTGGGAAGGAGCAGCTTTTCGACCTACTGACGGAACGCAGGTAAGACTAAAGCTGCGTCTGTACTTGGTTCTCATGGGGTGTTCTCCAGGCCAACGAAAGAGCCGCATGAATGGGCGGATTCCCACAGAAGGTACCGAATGGACACGCAAGACGTCGATCAGGATTACGAAGACTTTCTGAAAGCTCTCGCCAAGCAGATCAAGCGTATGCGCAATGAGCGTGGACTCACGCTGAGGGACATGGTGGTAATTCACGGCTACCACGATTCGCAATGGCGGCGGATGGAGCGGGATGGAGCAGGTGGAGTCCAGTCGTTGCTCCGTATTGCCAAAGCTTTCGGGGTCTCTTTGTCCGTCCTCTTGGACGGTTTGGGCCAATATCCCAAGGAGTCTCTTGCAGAAATTGAGAGTAAGAAGGAGCCAGTAAAAAAGCGATTTGGTACGGGTTCCCGCAAAAGAACAAAGGAGGAGACCACCCGGGCCTCCTCCAAGAGCAGCTAGTCAGCCGCTTCCCCGCCCTCTTCCTGAGCCGATCTCTCGGCTCTGTCCAACTTGAGAATCGAGCTTACGCGAATCTCCCAGATCGTTTGCTTCACGCCCGACTTCTTGCTGTCGTACTCGCGGCTGCGCAGCTCGCCTTCTACTTGCAGATGGGCGCCCTTCTTCAGCGTGCCGGCGAACTCCGAGAGCTTGCCGAAAATGACGCACCGGTGCCACTCTGTGTGCGAGATGTACTGGCCGTCTTTCTTATAGGAGCTTTTCGTGGCCAGCGAGAGTGTGGTGAAGCTGCGATTGTCGTTGGTGTGAACCTCTGCGTCGTTGCCGAGGAAGCCGATGAGGGTGACGTTGTTCTGGTACATGGTGGTGATCTCCGTTTTGTGATTTCCCGTATCCTGCTCGGGTCACACTTCACGAAGTGAGCGAGGGGCCCGGCTCCCAAGTGCCAAGGAGTGCTTTCTTGGCGGGGCCCGGAAGAAGTTTGTGTGGCGTTCTTTGCCGCGGCTTACAAGCTTGTTCCGGGAGGAACCGAGACCCGCTAGGGCGGCGAAGCCGAAGCAGAACGACGCTGAGCCGCAGGGCGCCGGTTTGGCCCCGAAGCGTGACCCCGAGCAGAGGACGGGATACAAGACGGCAAGGCTCCCCACCGTACGTCCCCGGTCTAACTATTTCTCGGCGGCAAAAGGACACGCCAACGCCACATCTCAATTGAACTGGCAAGGGCTCCAAAGTAGGCGGGCCTTCAGAGCGTGATACTAGATGTCCGTCACTCGCTCTGGAACGCTGAAGATGCTAAAAGTTGGTTTTTGTCTGTGCAGCCGCTTTGGCCGCATACGGGGGTGTTGGCGGAAGACTGGCAGGTTCGTGATGAACCGCTCCTCTGGTGTCACCCGCCGTATTGCTTCAGTTCTTTGCGGGCCTTTTCGCGCGCAGAGTCGGACTGGCTTTCGTCATCCGCGATATCTCTGAGTTCCTGCAATTTCCCGTCGAACCAAGCCTGTAATTCCCTCTCCTGCTGGCGCTTCCGATCTTGCTCCTCCGCTGCGGCCCTAAGCCCCTCGTTTCGGCGCCGTCGAAATTCTTGGAAAGTCGCTCCTTCGAAGCACTGCGGAACAGTGGCGAGGATTAGCCCTGTAGGGTTTTTTATGTTTTTGTTCGTGAGTGCAATTTGGAGTTTCTCGTTTATGAAGAACACAATTTCATCGATCTCAGCGTCGCGACGAATGCTCCGGCACTGGCGAAGCAGTTGTTGCGCCGCCGCTTCATCGACAGGCCAGTGTTGCGACAGTGCGTCTGATATCTGTCGAACATCCAAGTCCAGCTGTTCGGCTCGTGCCTCTTGAGTTGGCAGGTCAGTAGGATCCTGGTTGCCTGAGTCTGATCGTTTTTGGGTTTTGCGAACAGCCGTTTTAGGAAGTCCTGGGAGCGTCACGAGTTCCCCGCTCTCTGTGACAAACACCACACTTTTTTTACGGATCACATATTCCAGACCCGCAGCTTTGCGCCTCTCCAATATCTCTTTATAGGAATAAAGCCTATACAAACGAGGCATGACGTCACGACTGTCATGTTCGTCTAGAACCTCGATAGCGAGCTTCGCTCTCAGACCTGCGATATTGATCCTAATGTTCGACCGATGCATTCTAGACTTTTGCGCGAGCTCGGCATAACCGATACGAAGCGTACGAGAACCAGAAGGGTCAGCCGCATCGGGTTTCGCAGCATTCCACATTGCGGAGAAGAGTGCATCTTCACCCTGAGAATGAGCGTCCTGCGCGAGGACACACTTGCGTATTTTTCGATTCTGCCAAACCACTTCGCCTTGAAGCATAGGCATACGCCGCTGTGGGCGCGGATATTCCTCTGATCCTATGAAGTAGGTAGCTGCAGTCTTAGTACCTATACGCGAATCGCGTACACCTTCCCTTGTGCTCGAATCGCTACCTGTGTGCGGTTCGCTACCTGTGCGCGTACCGATACCTATATGTGAATCGCGTATAGGGTCTGCTGAGTTATCGAAACTGAAGGAATTGATCCCATCTCCGAGCTTGTTTGCTGCGTTTCTGCCGTTCGATCGTTCGTTTCTGCTACCTATGCGTATATCGCTTCCTGTGCGCGTATCGCGACCTGTATGCGTTTCGCTATCTATATGCGTATCGCCTTCACTCGCAAGTTGATCGCCACGCGAATCTGCAGAACCTGATGCCGAAGCTTTTGAGGTACTTAGAAATTCACTTGATCGAGGAGTGTCGGCCAACTGCTCGCTAGTGTTCGCGGCACCATCCGCAGACACTCCTGTACTCGTTTCGCTTACTGTATGCGTATCGCGACCTATATGCGTATCGCGACCTGTATGCGTATCGCTATCTGTACGCGAATGGATCCCTGTATGCGTATCGCCGACTGGCACATCAGAGCCCATGAAGGCTTCTGCCCGCTCTGGCGAATTGGAGGTGGGTGTACGCGAGTCACTACCTGTAAGCGCATCGCTACCTGTACTTAGTGCGCTACCTGTAAGCGTATCGCTGCCTATAAGCGTTTCGCTGCCTATAAGCGTTTCGCTACCTGTACGCGCTTCGCTACCTGTACGCGCTTCGGTCATGGGTTCAGAAAATCTAGCATTGTCCAGGCGAGGCGCTGAATCTGATTGTGAATCGATACCTATACTCGTATCGCTGCCTGTACGCGAATCGCCGTTCCGCCCTTGTTGCCGGCGGATATCTTCAGGAGTCACCTCCAAAAACGAGACCATGCCCTTCAGGGCAGGGGACTGCGACATCGTAGACCAGTCCAGCGGCTCGATCTGCTGCTTCTTTCGTGACTTCGGCTTTTGTGGCTCTACAGCCATCAGCTCATACCTTCAGGATTGATTCGAGTTCGGTTGCTACGGCCTTGTAGTCTTCCATCGCTTTGCACTTTGGGTCGAAATCGGCGAGAAACTGAGCGCTGCGGGCCGCTTTCGTGACCGATTGATCAGTGCGGATTGCTGGTAGAAGTGGGATCTTGAGCCCCGTAGACATCCCTTCTAAACCCTTGATGACCGTACTGGTCATCGCAAGTCGGCGATCTACCATCACGGGAAGGAGGCCTACCGTGTGTATCTGGAGGTTGAGGAGCTGGTTCAACGACTTTGAGGCCTCAATCGAGGCCATCGCGCCTTGAAATGAGAGGGTGTCCATAGCTACTGGGATGAGAACGTGCTGTGCGTACACCATCGCACAGGTCTGCAGGAGCGTGATCGACGGGCTGACGTCGATGAGTACCAGGTCGTAGTTCGAGTCCACGGCGGAGAACAGATGGACAAAGGCGTGCTCACGGGCGGTGTTACCCATGAGAATCGCTTCGACCTTGGTCGTCTCTCGACTCGAACACATCACATGCAGGTTGTCACTGACCGGGACGATGCAGTCCTCGAAACGGAGTCGCTCAATGACGAAGTTGTAGAGGTTGTGCTGCGGTTTCAGGTTGAGAATGCTGGAGATAGAGCCTTGCGGGTCCGTATCGATCACTAGTACGCGCTTCCCGCGGTCCGCGAATTCCCGGGCAAGGGTGGTGGTTGTCGTAGTCTTCGAGACTCCGCCGCGCTGATTGGAAATTACGACTCGCATCATGCTGTTTCTCGCTCATGGACTTGCCTTACCGCTTGAACATCTTCGGGGCGCCAACGCCGGTAGTTGTTGCTCGGATCACGCGATGGCTCTGGAAATGCCCCATTCGCCAGCTTCCGCAGCAAGGTTCGGTGGGAAATGCCGATAATCTCGGCAACGTCCCGAGTTTTCAGATAGTCCGGCTTCCGTGTTTGTTTTCGCGGGGACATGATGAATGGAGCATACGGGGACCGCTTGTGAAAACCAAGGACAAAGTACAAAACCCATGACAAGTTTTCGTATCGAGCTTGGTACGCCTTCTAGGGTTGATTCATCTCGTGGTTGTCTCCGAGAAGAAGAAACACGTCGTCGTCGGTCTTTTCCTTCTTTTCATGACTTCTTAAAACCCTGCTTAGAAAGTGCTTAAAGACATTGCTTAATACGCTATGTGCGAAACGCTGACAGAGTCTAGCTGCGATACGCACCCGGGGGCTCTAAGCGAGCCGCTCCTACCTCTATAAGCAAACCGCAACCGGGGGCTATATGCGATTCGCTTCACCTATACGCGGTACGCATATAGGTTAGGGCCGCTCCGACCGGAGGTTGTGGAACAACATTCTCAAATCGTCGTCCTCTACAGAAGGAGGACTAGGAGGAGGGTCAAGCAAGTTCTGAACCGCGGGGAGGTCGTTTTGCATGACCTGGGCGAGCAAAAGCAATCCTTCTAGGACGCCCTCTGCGGAGTTCCCAGTGATTTCCAAGCGGCCGGCAGAAAGTCGGATACTCTCAGGCAGGTCCCTAACGGTAGCTGCTCGAAGGTCATACGGAAGTGACACTCGCAGTGGTGTGTGGCGTGGTGGCGGTGCCGCTTCTGCCAACCTTTCCCTCAGCGCCGAGTCCAGCTCGGGCGCGACGATCATTTCGTTAAGAAAAGTCAGAAGAGAAGTACGCTCAACGAAATGAGCTCCACCCACGGGTTGAACCTCGCCGACCGCTTTCATGAGTGACTGCGCCGTAGCTCGGCTCACGCCGAACAGGCGTTCTATGTCTTTTCTGCCCCAGGTCTCAGTTCGGTCACGTGCTGCGCGCTCGCGGATAGAGTGCAGATCCCGAGACCATTTCACTGGACGGCCCATAAACCCTCTAAACTTGCATCTTCAGACTACCCGGGATTATTGGCACACCTGCTAAAAACTACCGCACGGACCAAAGAAAATAACCGACGACAATGCTGTTTGTCATCCGCAATCCGTGCTACTGTCAGTTTTGCAGCACCTGCTGCAAGATTGGGCGCAGTCGGCGTTGCAGGAAGGTATTTGTACTTGGGCATCTAGCCATGGCTGAACTGATTACCTTACCGTCTGGCTACCCGGCTCTGCTTAAGGAGCTAACGACCCGGATTCGCTCCGCACAACTGCGGGCCGCTTTGACCCTCAACCGGGAATCTATCCAGCTGTACTGGTCTATAGGGCAGGACCTGTCCAGCCGCTTCGCGGCTGAGGGTTGGGGGACAAAGGTCGTGGATCGGCTTGCCAAGGACCTCGGGACGGAGTTCCCCGGGGTTGAGGGCTTCAGCCTCCGTAATCTTCGTTATATGCGCTCGTTCGCCGAGGCGTGGCCGGAATCCCAGATTTTGCAGCTTGCTGCAAAATTGCCTTGGGGACATCATATGGTTCTTCTGGACCGCCTCAAAGAACGCCAGAGTCGCGAATGGTATTTGAGGGCATCCGTCGAACATGGGTGGAGCCGGAACGTTCTCACACATCACATTTCAACCGGCCTTCGCGAGAGGGAAGGGAAGGCCCTTACAAACTTCTCGCGAACCCTGCCGGCTGAAGATTCTGATCTGACGCACCAGATTCTGAAAGACCCCTATTCGTTTGAATTTCTGACCCTCAGCTCAAGCGCAAAGGAGCGAGAGTTGGAACGTGGGCTGCTCAAGCACCTCCGAGATCTCCTTCTCGAACTCGGGCGGGGATTCGCCTTCATAGGGAGCCAGGTACCTGTGGAGGTAGACGGAGAGACCTTCTACATCGATTTGCTCTTCTACCACGTGCGCCTGCACTGCTACTTTGTGATCGAGTTGAAGACCGGGCGCTTCAAGCCGGAATGGGCGGGCAAGCTGAGCTTCTACCTTTCCGCGGTCGATAACCTCATGCGGTCCTCTCAGGATGGTCGAAGCATGGGGCTTCTACTGTGCGAGTCTCATCGGAGCACGATCGTGGAGTACACGCTGCAAAACATCGATAAACCGATCGGCGTGTCCAGCTACCGCGTCACCCGGGAATTGCCAGCACCAATCAGAGAACAAGTCCCCACAGTGGAGGACCTTCAGGAAGTGATTGAAAAGCTTCGAGAAGAGATTGGTGATCTCCGGAGAGACCATGAACCTGAGGCCCAATGAAGCCGATCGGAAAGCCTTAAGTCGGTCTATCGTCACGCTCTGCGCTACGTTGGACAGGAGCGGACAACGAGAGTTCAATTTGGCAATGGCTCATTGCAAAAGTGGCACTCGTCGAATCAATTACTTACAGGGTATACCTGTGCGCGAATCGCGCATAGCGCCGTGGCTGCGGGTTGTCCTATGAGCAATCTACCTATAAGCGAATCGCTGCCTGCCCCTGTGAGCGCATCGCTGAGCATGGCGGTGACAGACGACTCACATGAGATTTATGATCTCCGGCTCGCGAGCCAAGAATTACGCGAGATGGTGTTGCTATCAGTCCCTTCTCAGCACTCAAAACGAAACTACTCAAAAGCATTGAATGAGGTATTAACCCTATGCGCGAATCGCTCCCAGGGCATTTCGCGTCCATTGCTCATGGAGTACCGAGCATCCATGATCGAAAAGGGTCTCAGTCCTTCCACCATCAACGTCCGACTGGCCGCAGTCCGGAAATTGGTTGGAGAAGCCCGGCGAAATGGAGTCCTCGATGCTGAAGAGGCGTCCCAAATGTCTGATGTGCCGAACATTCGGCTGCAGGGACGAAGAATGGGCAACTGGCTGACTCGGGAACAGGCCAAGGAACTGCTGTTGGTTCCGGACCGTTCAACGCTCAAGGGAAAGCGAGATTACTGCATCTTGGCGTTGCTCGTCGGCTGCGCCTTGCGCCGTCGTGAGTTGGCAAATTTGGAGATTGAAGAAATTCAACTTCGGGAGGGCCGGTGGGTCATCGCCGATCTAAGCGGTAAGGGCGGTCGGGTGCGCACCGTCGCCATACCGGTATGGGTGAAGCAAGCGATAAATGCCTGGATGACGGCGGCCGTCATTGAGGATGGCAAGTTGCTACGGTCTGTGAATAAAGCTGGCAAACTCAAACGCGACCACCTCAACGATGGCGCCATCTGGAGCGTGGTGGAATCCTCTGCGAAGGAGATAGGCATTTTGCGCTTCGGCGCTCATGACTTACGGAGAACCTGTGCGAAGTTGTGCCGAAAAAATGGGGGCGACCTGGAGCAGATCAAGTTCCTACTTGGCCACAGCTCGATTCAGACGACGGAACGATATCTTGGATCCGAGCAGGACATCGCCATAGCGGTTAACGACAATCTTGGATTATGAAGATTGGGCGAGAGTCGCACGGCACCAGTGCAGCTCATCGGTTCGGCTTTTAGAGTGTACTTTGGCCCGAAACTCTTCGATGGGACCATGAAACGATCTTGTAGAGCTGATATTGGCTGCCGAGCTCAGGAAAAGCTCTGGTAGTAAGAGGAGCGATAAATGGTTCGGGAGTCAAAAGCGGTCCAAACTCTTGCTTCCCACATATCCTTACCGTTCGATAGTTTTGCTGAGTCGTTGATGTTCTTGTAGATGTCCTCCGAGATGTATATGTAGCCCTCCGGCAAAGCTGAAAGCTTTGCTGCGTGGTTTGCAGCACGTCCCACCCAAACCAAATCCTTAGCTCCTCGAACCCCTGTATTCGCGACAAAAAGCTGACTCGTGTCTATGCCAATGGCTTGCTGCACAGGGTACTGGTCACTCGAATACTGGGCAGCTTTTGAGGGATTAATGATGTTGATTGAAGCCCAGCGGATCTTCATGGCTGCTTTGATAGAGGAACTGTTCTTGCGGTCGCCGAGAAACACTGCCATGATCCGATCGCCGTCGTATGCTGTGATCGTTCCTCCCTCTCCTCGTATGATTTTTGCTGCGCAGTGAAGAAATGCTTTGTAACTCTCCGCGCTGCGGTAGGTGGGTCTGTTGTCAACCATTTTTTTGGAATCAGCCATGTCAGCATAAAGAACAGTGCCCGTGAGCTTTACAGCGTCATTTGTCAGCTTCACGCTGTCTTCATCGGGTACCGCAATACCGTCTCGTTCGGTCCAAGTTGATTCGAAAATCCCTTTGACCGCTCGCTCCAATTCCTCTTTAAGCGCCATATATTATCTCCATTTATACAGGCAGAGGCCCATGGACCATATCCGCTGCCGATTACAACGACGTCGAGACAAGGTCAGTGCTTCGTTGTTGAAAAGCAAGGAGTTGAAGACTGAACAGGCAAGCTGGATGCTCGTATGGTTGCAGAGTAGGCCATAGAGCAGAAGATGGGCACGCTGAGGGCGTAAACCAGAACCGCGACACCCGCTAGACGCATTCCATGCTTGCAACGCGTAGATTTTGCGTCGGCGATGATCGCGTTCGACTGGATTTGCGTTCCTAAGTCCACGAGTGCGTCGGTATCCGTCAGTGCGATTAGGTCTGCAGCAGCCCGTGCAAAATCGCGACCGTAGTCACTCGCGAGATGACAGAAAAAGAATTTAGATTTTGGCTGCGATAGGTGAAGCTGCGGGTTGATGACAAAAAGCGCATAGCCCATGCTCAGGCAAGCGGCCAAAAACGACGCTCCGAGAATAAAGCAGATGAGTACGAAACGCTTGTGGAGACCGGCCGCCCCGTACTCGGCTGCTTTGGTAATTTCTGCCGTTACGAACCCGATCAGCACGCCATTCACTCCGAGGAGTACCTGCGCTTTGTTATCGAAGGCGCGTATTTGTCCTTTGGTGTTTTCAAGGAGGTTAGCGAGTTGATCGAAGTTCATACGTGTCTCCAGGCCATCAGGGTTCAAGCAGAGACTAGGTCATGTTCCTGTTCAACCTCAACGCGAGTGTGGAGACGTGCCTTGAGAGCTCGAAGTATCTTGCTGGCACGCTCGACGGAGATGTTGAAGTATTCATTTCGTTCGTCCCGGGATACCTGGGTTTCGTGAACGCCGAGCCGATTTGCCAGTTCTCTTTGTGACAAGCCTTGCGCGATGCGCAAGCTGATGAAGAGGTGTCCGAGTCCTTGGAGGTCTTCGAGGTCAGCAAATTCGCCACGTTTCAGGGACTCGTATCCTTGAACTTCCTCTGCAAGCTGCAGGTGGAATGACCGTAAAGGATCGAGAACATGTTTGATCTGATCGTCGCTTAGTCCCGTATCTCTGAGTTGACGTTCGTGGTCCGCGAGTCGAGTGCGTTCCTCGTCGAGCCTGGCACGGGCCTCAGTGTATTCACCCTCATTGCGAATCATCACTACCTCCAAACCTGATTTTTACGATTCCTTTTGGATCTCCGTTGCGTCGGGATTGCCGAAACGCCGAAGGAAACTCGAGATCGTGCCCGTGCTTGTCTCGTATTCCGCTGCCACCGCCAAGTCCGGGCACATGGGGGTAGAGTTCGACGCGATAGCGGTGCCACATAGGAAGCTGACGCTTGGGGTAGCCCGGAAATGGACGCCGTGAAGCGGGGTCCCATGTCCAAACTTTGTAAGGGTCAAGGAGATTTAGCTGCTGCTCCAAGGCTCCTGTCGCGAGTGTCATGAGGTCGCATACGAAATATCCGTCAATGTCGTTGGGATGCCCTTTGTCTTCTGCAAAAGAGCCGTCTACGAAGATGTCTCGGACACCAATTCTCCAGAGCTGCTTGCAGAGGACCTCGAGGTTGTCGACTAAAAGTGAGCGCCACGCACTGTCCCAAGCAATTGTGGCTTTGATTTCTTCTGACCCGACGACCAAGAGGGATTGGCGCAGCTCTTCAATCGACAGCTCAAAGTCAAACGGAGGGAGAAGGCCATTCGGCTGAAAATCCATATTCATCGTCAGAGAAACTATACACAAATGCCTTACTTGACATCAATGTCTAGCAAGCTGTTTACTGTTGATTGAAGGCGGCCGAGGTGTCCGCGCGGAGGTGAGTGTGGCAAGGACTTGGAATGAGGAACGTGCAGGGAAGCGCATTGCGAGCAAGATTGCAGGACTTCCGGCAAAAGACATCGTCATCAAGGAATATGTACGGGACACAAATCTAGACAACTTGCCTGCAGGCGTGGCGTACCGCGTCAACGGCGTTCACCTTTACGCAGACATCTTGAACTTGTCTAAGATGTTGAACGTCACTGACTATGAAGGCGAGACGTGCCACCGCAAGACTCTAAGGTTTCTTAATCTGCACTACCGAGCGGTGTACAGAATTCTCGAGCGGACCGATTGCCTCCTCGTTGACTTCCATAACCAAAGACTTCACTCGGTACTGCCGAAGCCATATGATTCAGAGGCGTCGCGCATTCACAAAGCGGTCGCAGTTGCCCAACTGATCATTGACGTCTTGGCTCGCACCGGTGAAGATGCGGACCATCCGTCCGCAGAAGTGCGAGTCGGAATCGACACCGGTAAAGCCCTGGCTGTGAGCAATGGGCGCCGTGGACATAGAGAACCCTTGTTTTTGGGCCGACCGGCAAATCATGCTGCCAAGCGGGCGGGGGGTGGAACCCGCACCGGCATTTACCTGTCCAACGAGGCGCGGAGCGCAATTGGTCTCGCAAAGGTTCCCAGCGAAGATGCCACGGCGTTGTCGAAGGAGGAAATAAAAATCTCACAAGACAAGGCGAAGCTGGACGTAACGTCGGACCAGATTGTCAAATTGTGGGAGAAGGACAAGGAGGATCATCCGCTGGGCAAGTTTACGTTCAGTGGTCACACGCCGCCGTTCCGGACTCTCGACATTGAGGCCTTGTCAGTTGGGAACTCCCGCCGGCAAGACGCAGCGTCCGTATACGCAGATCTCGATGGGTTCACAAAATATGTGGCGGACAATCTTGAGAAGGATGCCTCTGCGAA
The DNA here is from genome assembly GCA_964242875.1 of uncultured Acidobacteriaceae bacterium. Classification (GTDB taxonomy): domain Bacteria; phylum Acidobacteriota; class Terriglobia; order Terriglobales; family Acidobacteriaceae; genus Edaphobacter. Next base: position 9,348 of record CAXTCB010000004.1, on the reverse strand, counting down.
GCAAGTAGTGCAAGTGCTCCATGTTCTTCGAAGTGAGTTAGACGCCGTGCTTCACGAGGACTTTTCAGGAAGGAAAGTGAGATTTATCGGCGACTGCGTGCATGGCTTGTTGGTCGAGGGCACAGCGCAGACCACAGAAGCAGAGGAAACGATCAGCAATCTGACGCTCTGTACAGGCGCGATGCGGAGCAGCTTCGAACTAGCATTAAAAAAACTGAAAGCGGTAGGCTCTGACGCTAGCAGTTTGGGTCTTGCGATCGGTTTCGAGTACGGTCCCATCAATGTAACGCGGCTAGGGATCAAGGGCGAACTCATCCGTTGTTCGACGAGCCGGGCGGTATTGCGCTCTGAAGGCGAACAGGCGCGCTGTGCAGGAAATGAAACCGCCTTAGGCCCCGAAGCTTACCTGCGAGGGTCGAGTGCCGTTCGGGATCTCTTCGGGAGCGGACGCAAACGAGCGGATTTGAGCTACTCGATATGTGTCGATGAGCTCTCAAGAAAGAATGATAAAGCGGCAAGAGCGACCAAACTTGCTGAATCAAGCCTTTTGCAGCCGGCGGCTGCTGCAGCCTCGTTTAGTTTTCCAAGCCAACGGGTGATTCCCACGAAACCGGCCGGTTACGCGTGATTTGGTGCATCGAGCATCCGGCAAGAAGTCGAGCGGAGCGTATGGACCTCGCGGCTTTGGCTGAGTCGAACGACTGGCTGGAGCCAATAGGCTGGAAGTTGGAGGGATCAAAGCTGTGCTGGGATGCTGACCTCGTGATTGGGGGTGAGCGCTACGAAATCAGGCTAATTTACCCCAATCTCTTTCCCTCTGCACCGCCGTCAGTAATGCCCAGGGAAGCCGGTGAGCGCTGGTCGTCGCATCAATACGGAGCTTCTGGCGAGTTGTGTCTGGAATATGGCCCGGACAACTGGGAGTCCCAGATCACGGGAGCTGAGATGGTGAGCAGTGCTTATCGACTTCTCTCCGGAGAAAATAAATTGGAGCAGGGTGGCGACCCTCTTCCATCGAGAGATAGGTTCACGCTTGGACAAGATCTGAAGGGTAAAAAGAAGCGTTTCTTCATGACAGTCGAGGCGCAATACAGGCTGACCGAGCTTCCGACACCGGCCCGGGTGTCAGGCGAAGCCTATTTGCTGTGGAACAAAGACTCGTTGGTTTGGATTGTGCGCAGTCTGGATCTTCCAAGTGGCCGCTGGGATGAGGTACTGCCAGAATCTTTCGCGACTACAGAATTTGTGCGCAAAGTGTCTCTTGTACGGCTGAAGGCAGATTTCAAGATGCCGCCAAGCACCGACGTTGAGATCTTTCGGGCAGTCGTAGAGGGCCTTACAGGAATGGAGTGGGCCTCCATCGACTGTTTCATCTTGGCAAAAGACCGTCAGGTCGAGGCTTACTCCATTTCGGGTGATTCCATCACTTCGCTGAATGTGGTTATGCAGAGGGATTCGTCAAGCCGTCTCGATGAGAACCACTCGTTGCTTGCGGGTGCGACGGTGGCGCTTGTGGGGTGTGGGTCTATGGGAAGCAAGATCGCGACTACATTGGCCCGTTCAGGAGTCGGCTCCTTCGTTCTGATTGACCAAGATATTTTTCTGCCTGAGAACCTCGTACGAAACGAGCTCGACTGGCGTGACGTTGCCAGGCACAAGGTGGACGCCTTAGCGGACCGACTCCATCGGGTGCATCCCGCCGTGAAGACAAGAATTTTCCGGAATGAGTTGGCGGGATCGGCCGCGAGTGAGGTGCACAGCCATCTCCTTGATGTTCTAAGTCATTCTGAGGTTCTTATTGACGCCTCAGCCGAACCCAATGTTTTCAATGCGCTCAGCGCGGTCGTCTCGCGAAGCCACGCTACGCTATTTTGGGGTGAATTGTTCGCGGGCGGGTATGGAGGTACGATAGCGCGTTCAAGGCCCGATGTAGATCCAGACCCGCAGTCGATTCGTACCATCATCCGCAACTGGTGCTCGGAATATGGAGTGCCAGTATATCCAGCAAAGGGCCGCTATGAGGGGGGAGAAGATACGCCGTTTGTAGCGGATGACAGCGAAGTGACGATCTTGTCGTCCAATCTTGCCCGCTTCGTTCTTGACTTCCTACTCAGGCCGGCTGAGTCGCAGTATAGGCATTCGGTCTACATGATCGGTATTGGGAAGGGATGGATCTTCGAGGAGCCATTTCAGACGATTCCGCTGGAGGTAGGCGGCCAGGTTCCAAGCCAAGACGCTCCCGTTAGCATTGAGGAGCAGCGTGCAGAGCTCTTGGAAGTCCTGCGAGTGACAGGAGAGTACGCAGATGGAATTGTTGATCCCGGCCTCAATACTGCAGCAACTTCGATCTGAACTCAGGAATGCAGGACGCCGGGAGGTAGGCGGCGTACTCTTTGGTGAACACATCGGGCAATCGGTCTTCCGCATCGTCGAGCTTTCCGTGCAACGAAGTGGCGGAACACAGACTACCTTCGTACGTGATCCGGAACTCAACCGCGAGCAACTCGAAGCGTTCTTTCAAAGGACAGGAGACGACCATGCTCGGTTCAATTACCTGGGAGAGTGGCATTCTCACCCAAGTTTTAGCGTGACCCCGAGTGGAGAAGACGAAGAAACGATGTCACGATTGCTGAAAGAGGAGCTTCTTGAATCAAGCTTCGTGCTCTTGGTAATCGTCAGAGGCGACCGTGAAACTCTCGCCATGTCCGCCACTGCTTACACCCGTGCCGGCGAGCGCGTGCCAGCGATGATTTACCTTGAAGCAGTATCGGATGAGCAAAAGCGAAGGGGATACCGAAAGCTATAAGGCTGTCGAACTGGTGCGAACGCCAAGACGGCCGATTACTTTGCGCAGTTCGTGACACGCTGGGCCTAGGTTTGCAGACAGATCTTCGGCGTGACCTGTGGCATAGGAGAGCAGGGTAAGGCCAAGCATGTCTGAAGGCAACTTCAAGTCTTTGACACGAGGGTGAATCAGAAACGCCCTATGCCGAGTAAGGCGCCCCATGAATAAGCCAAGTTCGAATAGCACGTTATCGCGAACGGTCTTATGCGTTTCATCGCGGGTCAACACGATATCGTCTGGCTGCGCTATTGCGATCGCGAAGTCCGAGGCAGTTACCGCAGCCTCCAAGGATTCAAGCGGATATCCTCCGGCAAAGAACACGCCGTTTGTCCAGACAGTACAAAGCGCAGTGCGCTCGAGCTGCGAAGCGATCTCATAAGCAACGTTCAGGGCTTCGGCCGAGGAGATTAGGAACAGCTTCGGTGAGGCATTTGGCGGCTTCAGAAGATCGTTCCTCTGAAAGAGGCGTCGGCCCAACTCACGGGCAAGAGGAAGCCACATTTGCGGAAATTTTTGCCCGATTTCTACAAAAGTTTGCCCGGTGAGCTTCAGTACGACAAGTGAGTCTTGAGCAATGACGGTCGCCGAGCGCTTCTGTGTCGGCTCGATTGCTGCCATCTCCCCGACATGCTGGCCTGCAACTCGTGTCTGGACATGAGTCCCTTTAACGACGATCGCCACAGAACCCGAGATAATAAAGAAAACGTCATCGTCGTGTGCTCCTTCATCGATGATGGCTGAACCATTCTCCACCTCTAGGAGGCTACCGTTTCTGATGAACTCTTCGGCAATTGCTTCATTACCAGAGATCAGTTCTTGACGCTTGAGGGCGAGGACGAGATTAGGAGAATTGCGGCCTTCAAAGCGCTCCTTCATTTTTTCACTCCTGAGACTGAATTTTACCAAGTCGTGGACCATCCCTGGATGCGGGGTAGCCTTGCATTGGGTTCATTTCTTGCGGTAATCGTTTGGATAGGCGTCCGGCAAACCTCCCAGTTCTAGGACGGCGCCCTTTCCAGCTGTGAGTGCGGCCATCTTGAAGGCAGTGAAGATGATCGGCATCCATTTACTGTCGGCGAGCCTAGAGTTTTGTCTCAATTCGACACCCTCAATTCGAGAATCGACTGTGAGGTCTCCGTCGAAATCCGCAATCAATAGTTTCAGCACGACGGAATCTTTCGAGTTCAGAAGGGTGGGGTTAAGGGTGACGCTCTGATCCGCCTTCTGGAACAATACGTCGATGCTGGCAGGGGATCTTTCGGAAACACTCGCTTCAATAATCCGAGCCTTTCCAGTGACTGAGAAGGTGATTGGCCTAACGTAATCTGCGGCTTTTACAGGTTCCGTCCCTGTATTTGCCACGCGGACCTGTACTACCCCGACGTCGTTAGCGGAAACTCCATCGACCAAGACTTGAATTCTCCCAGCCATGTCCTCTTTGACACTCACAACCCGCGTCATGGAGATGAAGTCGTATCCCAGGGACTTCTTTTTGCGATTGAGGATGAAAAGTGTGATCGCGATAGAAGCGGAGATCACGATTGCTGCGATAGCAAGTACAGTTCTGCCGCCGTTCCCGGTCATAAAATCCCAAAACTGTTTCATCGCCATATCGTAGATGATTACTGGCATTTGCCGCTTTCATGAGAGATTGGCCAATCGGCAGAGGGGGTGGTTTATTCTCCAGAGCGAGACCTATGCGAGAACACCTAACCCAATAGCATCACCCCTAAAACAATCGTCGAAGCCGTCCGAGGATTCGACAGGGGCGCACATCACAGATTCGGACAATCAACCTTCTACGACCTATTCTTTGAGGGCCGACGGTATCCACCGAAAGCGATTATTGGACTGGCCGCCAAGGCTGTCACCGGGCGAGAATACGGCCCAGATGACCTCTCGGGCGGACTGGATTCGAAGTGCTTCAAGATTCTTTGGGACGCCGGCTTCGAAATCATCTTCAAAACGGACAGCCAGCCGATGTCCGAAGAGGTTCTACCAACAGAGAATTACACCGAGGGCGCTGTCCGTCAGGTACTTACGAATGCCTATGAGCGGGACGAAAAAGCTCGACGGGCGGCGATCAGATTTCACGGCTGTCTATGCATGGTCTGCAGCTTCGATTTCGAGGCGGAATACGGTTTGATTGGTAAGAACTTCATCCACGTACACCACGTCGTGCCGCTATCTTCCATCGGTGAAGAGTACGTGGTCAATCCAAAGACCGATCTAATCCCTGTTTGCCCGAACTGCCACGCGATGATCCACAGAAAGAGCCCACCTTTTCTTGTCGAAGAGTTACGCACGCTCCGAGCGGATTAGCATAAGCCGATCCGAATGGGCTCGATTGCTATCATCCCGCAAATGAAGACAAATGCTGTACCCGACGATTTCCACGGCATTGAGCCGACCTCGGGACGTTAGTCATGTGCAACGCATTTTGGAAAGTTAGGTTGAATGTGGCAGGGAGGGTCGGGGAGGGAACGGCCCCGGCACACGCGCCTTTGAGCGTGTAGAACAGGCGGGATGAGGGATGGGGAGAAACCGAAGCGGGTTCTCCCGCGCCGCGAATCAGCGGCGTGCTTGTTCCTCGACGGGTTAGCCCATCGACCAAAGAAGAGCTTTCGCTGTGGTTCTGCGGACGTAGGCCGCTCGCCTGGAATGGTTGGGATTGCGTGATAGGTATTCGGATTCAAGGGCATGTTCAACCTCGGTCTGTGACCATCCGTTGGATAGTGCTGCAATCGAGAAGGCCATGTCTGCAGCAGCCAGTCGGCCCTGGTATCGCGGTAATGTGCGCAAGCGAGATAGAGATAGGTTCGCTGCCCTTCCGGTCCACGGTCTGAGGTTCTGGCGCTGCTTGATTCGTTCAAGCTCGCGAGATCGATGCAAGCTGACAATCTCCTTCTCAAAGGTCTCGGCGCTGGTGAACTGCTGCCCGGACTGGCCGTGAAGCCGGGCGAACGGGTAAAGCGCATCTGCGTTCCTGTGCTGCGGCTTTCGGTTGGTGAAGCCGGGAAGACGACTAAACCGCCTCCAGTCGGCTGCGCTAGGATCGGCTCCATAGCGATGAGCAAGAGTCTGAGCGGCAAGCGTGCCGAGTGCTTTGGAAAGAACGTGCGTGTGCTTCAGCCACGCCTGATAGTTTCCGGAACTCGTCTCGATGATGGCGCACGGCTCGAAGCCGTCAGCGGTCAGCGTTTCTAAGGCCGCGCTGTTGAGGTCATCCAATAAGGTGAAACGGCGCTCCCCTGAGGGGCGGAAGTAGATGTGAGCTCCATTCGCATTCCGGTATTTGAGATAGCGCAGCCGTGTCATGAACTCGGACGCGGAAAGGGCTTCCATCCTTGGAAACATGCCTCGATCTGTGAGGACGCCGATGTCGTAGCAAGGCGCGTCGACGGCGGCGAGGGTCTTGCGCACGATATGTTCTGTCCTGTCCATCGCATTCACCTGTGACGAAATGAGAAGCGGGGGGGTCTGTGACGACCCCCTCCGGGGTTAGGCTGCGATCTGCTTCTTGGCTGTTGTCTTCTTCGGCTTGGTCGCAGGTGCGGAGGCGGTCGCCTTGATGGGCGTGAGCTTCTTCGCTTGCTTGCTGCTGCCGTTCTTCTTGGGTTGCGGCGGAGCGAAGACGGCCTCGGCTTCGGTAAGGAAGTCAAACTCGCTTTCGCGCGGGATGCCGACGTGTCCGGCGAGGGCAAGGCGAAGCGCAAAGCGGGTCAGCTTGTCGTCGGCGGTGTTGTCAATGGTGGAAAGCAGAACCTCTTCGGCGCTGCGCTGTTCGTTCTCGTCGGCGATGTCCTCGGCTAGATCGTCGGCGAAGGTGTAGGGGTCAAGATTGACGATGGCACGAAGCAAGACGCGGAGCTGGGCTGTGGTGAAGGTCTCCGGTGCGTTCTCAAGGATGCGTTCGAAGGTCGCCTCGCGCTGCTCGCGTAGCTTGTCTCTGCGTTGGTGCTCGGCTTCGCGTTGCTGCTCCTCGCGCTCGAACTGTTGGCGGCGTTCCTCGGCGCGGCGGTCTTCTTCGGCCTGATGTTCCTTTCTGCGCTGCTCAAATGTGGCTTCGCGCTGTGCGGCTTCTTCTGGGCTCTCCTCCTCGACTGGTGGAGGCATAACTGGGGTGGGGTTCTCCCGCTCCTGTTCGGCCTTCCGTGGGGCGGCGCGGGGGTCATGGACAGGGCAGTTGTTGTCGGTGCAAACGGTAAGAGTAGTGCCTACGCGCTTGCCGTAAACGATGATGGCGGCCTTGGCGGCTTCGCACGGTGGTGCTGGCTCGGCATCCGGGTTTTCGTGGGAGAACTCAACCTCGCGATAGGTTCCGCTGCGGACGGCTCCGGGCCTCTGTTCCTTTGGGGCGCGGTACCCGTTCTCAATCTGGATGAGTTCAGGATGGGCGGCAACTTCGCGGTCGATGTGAGCGTTGATCTTCGTGTGAAAGCAAGGGGCGTCTAGGCACTGATCGCCCTGCACGTCGGCAAAGAGAGTCGTGTTGAATCCGCTGCGACGTGGGCAGGTGACACAAGCTCCTGCGGCTGGGTTGAGGGTGGTGTCTTCCTTGCTGAATGGAGCATCGGCGAGGGAGAGGTAGAGATTGGTCTGAATCCATGCGCTTAGGTGTTTCGCGGGGAGTAGGTGTGGCTCCCTGTCCTGCCAGTCCTTGCGCCAGCACTGCTCGTAAGCGTCGGCCTGTGATTCCTGCGGGAGACGGGCTAAGAGGTTGGCGTGGGATGCTGTGATGAGTTCCTTGCTGAAAGCCTCCGCAACTGACGGAATCAATTGCAAGAGGGAAAGACGGGCGTAGACGTGGGCGGCACTCTTGCCAGACTTCTCTACCAGCGTGGCCACATCGTAACCGGGCATGTCAAGTAGGCGCTGGAATCCCTGTGCTTCCTCGTAAGGGTGAACGTCGACGCGCTGGCTGTTCTCAACGAGCTGCCACTCAAGGGTCTGGGCATCGCTGATATCGACGATGCGGGCTGGAAGTGCGAAGAGTTCCGCAAGCTGCGCGGCACGGAACCGCCTCGCACCTGCGACGATCTCAAAGCCTTGTGAGTCGGGGCGAACGGTAATGGGCTGGATGAGGCCGTTGGTGCGGATGCTCTCGGCGAGCTCGTACAGCTTGGCTTCGTCAAACGTGCGGCGCGGGTTGGTGGCGGACTCGTGAATGGTGTCAATGGTGATGTATTGGAATTCGCTGCTGTTCTGCATGTGCGGCTCTCCTTGAGCGTGGTTGGGCTGAGGTTGTGGAGCGAACGCGCTGACCCGTCCGCTCCTCTGCGGAAGAGGTTTAGGCGTGCTGCGTCTGCCGCTGCTGTTCGAAGGCTTCGGCGAAGCCCTGCGAACGCAGGTTGCGGTCCCACACTTTTGCGAAGGAAATGTGCTCTTGGAAAAGCGCGCGGTGAAAGGCGTAATCGGTGCCGGTGATAAACCTTGACCACTGCTCCACGCCGACGTAATCGTTACGCCAATAGAAAGGATTTAGGTGCGCTCCTCCCGCTAATCCAAGCTCAAAGCACATCTCCGGGTCTCGCATGAGGTCGCCGTTCTGTTCGCCATAGTGGGCTACTGAAAGGGCGGGGAGGCCGCATGGTCCTGACTCGTCCATTGCCTCGATCACAAGGGACACATAGGGCTGGTTTTCGATCTTGAGCGAGAGGCCGGGGTGCCAGCCCCCTGCGCTCTTGAGGATGTCGAGAATGGTCTGCTTTAGGCCACCTCCGCGAGTGCTGCATCGATGGCTTTGGTGTTGGTCTGCTCGGGTGCGGCTTCGGTCTGTTCGGCTTCCACCTGCTCCGTCTCGATGGCGGAGAGGATGAGGGCGGAGGTCTTCTGAATGACTTCCAAGCTCTCGGCAAGCAAAGCTGCGTTGCCGTGGTACAGGTGGATGTAGTCGGCTGACGCTCGTCCTGCGTCTAGGCCGATGGTCTGGCTTACCACAAAGGCGATTGCCTCGGCTTCGGTCTCGCGTACTGTTTTTGTTGTGGCGGTCCTGCGCTCGCTCTTGTGGAGCATTTCGTGCGCGAGCTCGTGAACCAAGGTGCTGAACTCCTCGGCTGGCTCTTGTCCGGGAAGGATGGCGATCTTGCCGCCGTAGCTCATGCCAAGAGCAGGGGCGATGCTGTCCTTGAACTCAAGCTGAATGCCTTGAGCGATGATGAAGTCCATCAGACGTTCGCGATATTCGCCAACCTGCCCCTTTACTCGCTCGGTGAACTGCGGAAGCTCTGCGCCTTCGGTCTGCGAAACATCGAACACATAGACCGCGCGAAAGCCGACTAAGACGGGTGCATGGGTTGCTGCTGGGTCTTTGCTGCGCTCGGCTTCGGTGTCCTTCTTCTTTCGGGTGCCGACCATCGGGGCGAGGATGCGAATGCCCCTCTGTCCCTTCATCACCTTGCGGCCAAGCTGGTTCCACGCGTACAGCCCTGCAACGCGGGTTGCGTCGGGCTTCTGCGAAGCACTCACACACTACCCATGTTTCGTTCACGATTCACTATCCG